>NZ_JAPDDR010000005.1:0-300000 GCF_025950095.1 Luteolibacter rhizosphaerae
CGCTTGAATTGTTCGTCGTATTGCCTGCGCTTGGCCGGATTGGAGATGGGGCGCAGCGGATCTTTCGGATTCATCGGTTCTGGGAAGTTACCCTACTTCCCGTGTCCTCACTTTCGAGGAAAGATCAACCCTGGGCTATCTCTTTGCCGCCCCTTTGGGGCTTTAGAGAAGGTTGGCCTCTCACCAGCATCGCGTTGCTCCTTATCCTGGACTATCTCCTTGTCACCCCTTTTGGGCTCTGGAGTTTCACTCGAAGTGAAAGAGTTCCTTCAGGCCGAGAGATACCGGGGAAGCGTCGGAATTGGTGGGCATGAGGTCGGTCATGTGTTGCCACCAGCGTTGGCAGACTTCGGTGGCGGCGATGGCGGCCCAGCGTTCCTCGCTCTCGATCTCCACGTAGCCGAAGAGCTGGCGCGTCTCCGGGTGGAGGTGAATCGAGTAGTTGTGGACGCCGTGCGCCTTAAGGACGGCTTCGAGCTCCGGCCAGATGGGACGGTGCCGGCGCTCGTATTCCTCCTCGCAGCCGGCATTCACCGACATGACGAATGCCTTGCGGATCATAGACGGTGGCCCATGCGCTCGCGCTTCGTTTCGAGGTAGCGGGCGTTGTGGGGATTCGCGGGGAGCTTGATGGGGAGCTGCTCGACGATCTCCAGATTGTAGCCTTCCAATCCGACGACCTTTTTTGGGTTGTTGGTGAGGAGGCGGATCTGGCGGACGCCGAGATCGTAGAGGATCTGGGCGCCCATGCCGTAGTCGCGGAGGTCCGAGCCGAAGCCGAGCTTCTCATTAGCCTCGACGGTATCGAGACCCTGCTCTTGGAGCTTGTAGGCGTGGATCTTGGCGGCGAGGCCGATGCCGCGGCCTTCCTGGCGGAGGTAGAGGAGCACGCCGCCTTCCTTCGAGATGCGCTCCATGGCGGCATCGAGCTGGCCGCCGCAATCGCAGCGCTGGGAGAGGAAGACATCCCCGGTGAGGCATTCCGAGTGGACGCGGACGAGGACGGGCTTGGAAGAATCGATCTCTCCGCGGACGAGGGCGAGGTGGTGGGAGCTGTCCGTCTCGATCCGGTAGAGGTGGCAAGTGAACTCGCCGTGATCGGTGGGAAGGCCGATGGTCTCCTCGCGGACCACGAGCTTTTCCGAGCGGCGGCGCCACTCGATGAGCTGGGCGATGGTGCAGGCCTTCAGGCCGTGAGCGGCCTGGAAATCGCCGAGATCGCCGACGCGGCCCATGGTGCCGTCTTCGTTCATGATCTCGCAGATGACCCCGGCGGGCTCCTGACCGGCGAGGCGGGCGAGATCGATGGCGGCCTCGGTATGGCCGGCGCGGCGGAGGAC
The DNA here is from genome assembly GCF_025950095.1 of Luteolibacter rhizosphaerae. Lineage (NCBI taxonomy): Bacteria > Pseudomonadati > Verrucomicrobiota > Verrucomicrobiia > Verrucomicrobiales > Verrucomicrobiaceae > Neoluteolibacter > Neoluteolibacter rhizosphaerae. The sequence continues at coordinate 1,341 of NZ_JAPDDR010000005.1, forward strand.
GCCGCCATCGCGGGCTTGGATGGGGAAGACGTGGCCGGGGTGGACGAAGTCCTCAGGGCCGGCGGCGGGATCGGCCAGCAGCTTGACGCAGAGGGCGCGATCCGCGGAGGAAATGCCGGTGGTGACGCCCTTCGCGGCATCCACGGAGATGGTGAAGGCGGTGCGCTGGACCTCGCGGTTGCGGCGGGTCATCTGTGGGAGATCGAGCTTTTCGGCGCGCTCCTGGGTGATGGGAGCGCAGATCAGGCCGCGGCCGTGGACGGCCATGAAGGAGATGATCTCCGGGGTGCAGAGGGAGGCGGCGGCGATGAGGTCGGCCTCATTCTCGCGGTTCGGGTCATCCGCGACGATGACAATGCGGCCTGCGGCCACTTCGGCGATGATTTCCTCGATGGGGCTGAAAACAAGCGGGGTGGCCATGGGCTGGGCCGGAGATTCGTCCGGGGCTGCCCGGAGGTCAAGGGAGGGGGAGGGGAAGGGTGAAGATCGGTTTGAGGTTTAGAATGGGGTTGGCAGCGGGGGATGTCGCAAATTTCATCGTCCGGCGGGATTTTCCCTTTCCCCCGGTGAAAGGCCTTCGCCAATCTCCACGCACCATCCACCCCACGACTATGTCACGACCCGTCACTCTTTTCACCGGCCAGTGGGCCGATATTCCAGCGGAGGAACTTTTCCCGAAGGTCAAGGCCATGGGCTTCGACGGCGTGGAGCTGGCCTGCTGGGGCGATCACTTCGACGTGCAGGCGGCGCTGAACGATCCGGCCTACATCCCGGCACGCTGGGAGCTGCTGAAGAAGCACGGCCTGGCCTGCTACGCGATCTCGAACCACCTGGTGGGGCAGGCGATCTGCGACCCGATCGACGAGCGCCACAAGTCGATCCTGCCTGGCCACGTGTGGGGCGATGGCGATGCGGAAGGGGTGCGCCAGCGCGCTGCGCAGGAGCTGATCGACACGGCGAAGGCGGCCCGCAAGTTCTTCGACGCCGGCAAGGACTACATGTCCTCCCACCCTGCGGGCTCCGGCAAGACGGTGGTGAACGGGTTCACGGGTTCCTCGATCTGGGGTGCGCTGTATGCCTTCCCGCCGACCAGCCAGGAGTATATCCAGAAGGGCTTCGACGACTTCGGGAAGCGCTTCAAGCCGATCCTGGATGCGTTCGAGAAAGAGGATGTTTACTTCGCGCTGGAAGTGCACCCGACGGAGATCGCGTTCGACATCGCTTCGGCGGCGCGCGCGATCGAAGCGGTGGGCGGGCACAAGCGTTTCGGCTTCAACTACGACCCGAGCCATCTGGGCTACCAGGGTGTGGACTATGTGAAGTTCATCTATCAGTTCAGCGAGCGCATCCACCACGCCCACATGAAGGACGTGTGGTGGGGCCACGGCGACGGCACCGTGGGTGTCTTCGGCGGGCACACCAATTTCTGCGATGCGCGGCGTTACTGGGACTTCCGCAGCGTGGGCCGCGGCGACATCAACTTCGAGGAAGTGATCGTGGCGCTGAACGATACCCGCTACAACGGTCCGCTCTCGATCGAGTGGGAAGACGGCCGGATGGACCGCTTCCATGGTGCCACCGAGAGCTGCGCGTTCATCAAAGGCCTCGACTTCCCGCGGAATACTGTCGCTTTCGACGCCGCCTTCGACAAATCGAACCAATAATCTCCTCACACTCATGTCCACGAAAGTAGGTATCATCGGAGCGGGCGGCATGCTGCGCTATCACGCGGATGGATTCCGCAAGGCCGGAGCCACCGTCACCGCCGTCGCGGATCCGGCACCGGGTGCTGCGGCGAAGGCTGCGGCAGCTTGGGACATCCCGGCTTCCTTCGAGAGCGTGGATGCGATGCTGGCGGACGGCGACATCGACGCCGTGTCGATCATCGTGCCGAACAAGTTCCACATGCCGCTGGCGATCCAGTGCCTGAAGGCCGGCAAGCACGTCTTCAGCGAGAAGCCGCCGGCGCTGAATGCGGCGGAAGTGCAGGAGATGATCGACGCTGCCAACGCGGCGGGGAAGAAGCTGATGTTCAACTTCAACAACCGCGCTCGCCCCGAGTCGATCGCGATGAAGGAGTATGTGGCGGACGGCACCGTGGGTAAGATCAACTCGGCGCAGGCCAAGTGGATCCGCCGCACGGGTATCCCGGGCTTCGGCGGTTGGTTCACGACCAAGGCGCTGTCCGGCGGTGGTCCGGTGATCGACCTGCTGCACATGATCGACCTAGCTCTCTACTTCATGGGCTATCCGGAGCCGGCCCACGTGCTGGCGCAGACCTTCAACGATCACATCACCGACAAGGGCTTCAAGGGGCCTTGGGGCATTCCGGACCGTGCCGATGGCACAAACGACGTGGAAGCGGCGGCTCACGGTTTCGTGACCTTCAAGACGGGTCAGGTGCTGACGCTTCAGGTTTCCTGGGCGGAGATGATCAAGCGCGAGGAAGTCTCCGTGGTCTTCCAAGGCAGCAAGGCCGGTGGCAAGGTCGAGCGTCTCTTCGGCCGCGACGGCATCGATGAGACCGCGATCGATACCTGCGAGCTCTACGTGCAGGAAGGTGGCCGCTCCGTGAACCGCAGCATCGTGACCGAAGCGTGCGAGGACATGGGCCGCAGTGCTTCCGCCGCGAACTTCATCCACGCAATCGAAGGCACGGCCGAGGCATTCAACACGCCGGACCAGGCGCTGAAGCTGATGAAGATCATCGACGCGATCTACAAGTCGGCGGAGACGAAGGCTCCGGTGGCAATCTAACAACATTATGAACCGCTGAGTCGCAGAGGTCGCGGAGGAGCGCGGAGATAAGATTTCTCCCGTTTCTTCTCCGCGTCCCTCTGCGAACTTTGCGGCTCAGCGGTAAGTTTCTTCTTCCTCTTTCTATGAACCGCAAACTCCGCATGGGCATGGTCGGTGGTGGCCGGGGCGCCTTCATCGGTGGCGTGCACCGCATGGCTGCCAATCTCGATGGCAAGATCGAGCTGGTGGCGGGCTGCTTCTCTTCCGATCCCGAGAAGAGCAAGCTCTCCGGCGAGGACCTGTTCCTCGATCCTTCCCGCGTCTATACTTCCCACGAGGAGATGGCGAAGGCCGAGGCGGCGCTGCCTGCGGACAAGCGGATCGACTTCGTATCCATTGTCGTGCGGAACAACCTGCACGTGCCGGTGTCGAAAGCTTTCCTTGCCGCGGGGATCAACGTGATCTGCGACAAGCCGATGGCGCTTTCGCTGGCGGAGGCGAAGGAGTTCGCGGATTTGGTGAAGAAGTCCGGCAAGGTCTTCGCGCTCACGCACAATTATACCGGCTACCCGATGGTGAAGGAAGCCCGGGCGATGGTGAAGGCGGGCAAGCTGGGCCGCCTGCTCAAGGTGGTGGCCGAGTATCCGCAGGGCTACGCTTCCAGCGCCTTCAAGGAGGCCGCGCCGAGCAAGATCGCGAACTGGCGGATGGACCCGAATGTCTCCGGTGTCTCGAACTGCATGGGCGACATCGGGTCGCATGCCGAGAACTTGGCGCGCTACATTACGGGGCTGGAGATCGAGGAACTGGCAGCGGAGCTAACCACCTACATTCCGGGGCGGACTCTGGATGACGATGGCAACGTGCTGGTCCGCTACCAGGACGGGGTCAAGGGGATCATCTATGCCTCGCAGGTTTCCACCGGTGACGAAAACAACCTGAACATCCGGGTCTATGGCACGGAAGGGTCGATCGAGTGGCACCAAGAGCATCCGAACGAACTGGTGGTGAAGTTCCTCGACAAGCCGCGCGAGATCTGGCGCCGGGGGAACTCCTACAACGGTCCCGAAGCCACGGCCTTCACACGGCTGCCCTTCGGTCATCCCGAGGCCTTCATCGAGGCTTTCGCGAACATCTACCTCGCCGCTTCCGAAGCGATCCGCGACGAGCTGGCCGGGAAGTTCCCGCGTCCCGAGGGCTACGACTTCCCGAGCGTCGATGACGGGGTGGCAGGCATGGCTTTCATTGAAGCCACGGTGAAGTCCGCGCAGAACAATGCGGCCTGGACGAAGCCGGGGCATTGAGGATTTCGATTACGGAAGACACGGAATTTAGAAAAGAAGGACCGGGGTAGGGGCGTAGCTCTTTCCCAGTCCGAAGTTTCCTTCGATTTGCCATGAAACCCAGCCTCATCCTTCCCTTGGCCGGCGCTGCCGCCGCCTTTTTCCTCGTTTCCGCCGCGGGCGACCGCGAGCAACCGCCTTCCGGCGCCGCCGACAAGATCGCCCCGGCACTACCGGCGGAGGCTTTCGCGAAGCCGGCCAAGGCGCGCAAGCTGTTGATCTTCTCGAAGACGGCGGGCTTCCGCCACGAGTCGATCGCCACCGGCAAGCTGGCCTTCACCGAGCTCGGCAAGAAGACCGGGGCTTTCGAGACGGTCATCAGCGACGATCTGGAGAACTTCGAGCCGAAGACGATCGATCAGTTCGACGGAATCCTCTTCCTGAGCACCACCATGGACCCCTTCGCGCCTTCCAAGCAGGAGTGGGATGCCTTGGATGACAAGGGGAAGAAGGAAGCCGAGAAGAAGGTCGAGCGGCTCCAGAAGAGCCTCATGAGCTTCGTGAAGGGCGGCAAGGGCTTCATCGGCATTCACGCCGCCACGGATACTTTCTACAATTGGAGCGAGTATGGCGAGATGATCAACGGCTACTTCGACGGTCACCCTTGGGGTTCCGGCACGCAGGTCTCGATCAAGGTCGAGCCGGGGCAGGAGAAGCACCCGCTGGTGGCGATGTTCGACGGCAAGAACGTGGACTTCAAGGAGGAGATCTATCAGCTCAAGGAGCCGTACAACTCGAAGAAGGTGCACATGCTTCTGCGCCTCGATCCCGAAAAGTCGGACATGAACGTCCAGGGCCTCAAGCGTGAGGACAAGGACTGGGGCGTGGCCTGGGCCCGCTCATGGGGCAAGGGCCGCGTATTCTACTGCTCGCTGGGTCATAACCACGACATGTATTGGCACCCCACGGTGATCCGCCACTACCTCGCCGGCATCCAATGGGCGCTGGGCGACTATAAGGTGAAGGTGGACAAGTGATCCTCCCCGGGGGCTCACGGACGGGGCCCTGCTTTGAGCCTGACGAAGCTCTCGCTCGCACCGGACGCGGGAACAACCGAGACACTTCCATCCGCATGAAAGGTCGTGCGGATGGCGGGCACCGGAGTCCAGTTCTGGAGGTCGGAAGACTCCTCCGGAACGAGGGTTCCGAAGCGAAGACCGGTAGCGTTCGTCGGCCAATGCAGGCTTTGACCGGGAGCGAAGCGACCGCTGAAGGGCTGGCTATAGGTGGAGGGCGAGGTGCCTAAGAGATACTCCACCAGATTCGGCAGGCCGTCGCGGTCGGGATCGGCATCCATCTCTGATCCCGTGAATCCGGCAGCCGCGATCCACGCGAGATAGGGCTGATCCGGATTCAGACCTAACAGATTGCGGAGGATCTCGCGGTCGCTGAACTTCCGGATCGAGGTGCCCATGGCAGTGTTCAAGGCGCCGATGATTTCGTTGGCGATATAGGCCTGCGCGACGGTCGAGGCGTGGAAGCCGTCCTTGCAGAACACCTGGGTGGGCGGGTTCTCCATGCTGCCGGAGAGAGTGAAGACGGTGCCATTGATCTGGAAGGGGACTTGGTCGAAGACGCGATCGGTCAGCAGATCCAGCCGGGCGATGGTGGGCGGCGGATTCTTGGTGGCGGCCCAGGTGACGAGCGATTGGTTGAAGGCCGCGATCTTCGCCCGCGTGGAGGCCTGCTTGGCAGGAACATTGTAGGTGCCCGAAATCTGGGGCGTGGCTCCTACGTCCGGAAGGGTGCAGACGACGATCTTCGGAGGACGGACGCCCCGGTTCGCGCGCACCCAATCATGGATCGAGTTGAGGCGGTTGCGGAGCTGGTTGAAGTAGTTAGGAGCCTCGGTGTCATTGAAGAGGTCGTTGTATTCCTGCTTCAGATCGTTTGCGCCGAGGGCGATCACGACGACCGGGGTCAGGAAGATCTCGTCCTGCAGCGCTTCCTTGGTGACGGGATAGAGAAAGCCCAGCGGATCTCCCGACCCGCTACCGCCGAGAAGGTTCACCCAGTTCAGCACGTTCGTGCCCGGAATGCCGAAATTGTATTCATGCCCGCCGCCGCGGAGGTCGCCGTAGGCTCCACCTTGGTTTTCGTAGGGACCGAGGGTCACCTCGGTAGGGCGATGGATCCGGAGCAACTCGGACCAACTGCGGACGTTGGCATTGAAACGATCGGAATCCGGGGCCGAGAAGGTCACCTCGTGTGCATACTCCTCCGTCATGCTGTCCCCGATCGCGAGAACGTTGAGTGCCGCCGCCTCCAACATGGGCAAGCAGAAAGCGGCAGTCAGCAAGAGTCGGGTGAAGACAAGCATATCCGGCCTAAATCTAGCCTGCTTCATCCACTTGCCAAATGACAGCGACGGGCGGTCCGCAATTTCCCGGAGATGGAAACGAAGAAGGGCGGCCCTTACGGACCGCCCTTCCAGAGCCGATGATTTGAAACAGGCCGATCAGAGTTGGTTCACCAGCAGGCGGACGAAGACCTTACCCTGACCGGTCGGCAGGGTGTAAGATATCGTGTTGCCCACCTCGGTGGCGGTCACATTGGTCCAGAGCGACGGCGCGGCCCCGAGAGTTGGCGAGGTCTGGATGATCCAATCGACATCGCCGTTCGCAATGGCTTCCGCGCCCTTGGTGAAGGTGACGGTCGAACCATTGAAGGTGCCCGGGCTGCCGCCGCCCACCGTCGGGCTCAGGCCGAGAGCGTATTCCACAAGGTTGGTGATGCCGTCCTTGTCGAAGTCGCCGGTCGGGAGTTCGCCGGGGATGCCGTTGGTGGTGGCCCAACCGGCATAGCCGCTCGGGGCGGTGCCGGGCTCGATGTCCGAGGGATCACGCGGCAGGATCTGGTAGCCGGAGTTGAAGGGATTGGAGCTATCGAACTGGGACAGGATGCCGGTCAGGTTGATTGGATAGCCGGTGGTCTGCGACGGCGGAGTGGCCGTCGATCCGCCTGCGAAGAACATCGAGATGGTGTTATCCGCAGCATCCTTCACCGTGATGTCGGAGGTGTTGTTGGGATTGACCGAGACGAAGGACAGGTTGATCACCTTGATGAGCTTGCCTTCGTAGGCCTCCGGAGTGGCAAGCAGGGTCGCGAGATCGATCGTCTGCGGTGCCGGTTCCGTGTCCGTGCCGAGCAGCACGACATCGCTGGCGGCAGCCGGTGCCACTTCGGTCACGCCTTGGAATTGCAACACGGTTCCCAGCACCGCATAGCGGCTGCCTCGAACCAATTCCGGATCCAGCTCCGTGCTGCTGAAGATGTTCACGCCGGCATTGCTGTCCTGGATGTAGGCTTGGGTGTTCGTGGTGCCGAAGTTTTCTTCGGTGACGACCCCTTCGACGGCCACCGTCGAGCCGAGATCGAGAGGCACGCCTGTGGCGCTCACGTCACGGATCGAGCTGATCGGGATGATGACGTGCGCGGCTGGCTGGATGCCAAGATTGGCCAAGGTGCCGGAGGATGCGCGGGTCTGGGTGGTGAAGGTGTAGTTACCATTGTCCGTAACCAGATTCGGAGCGGGGGTCGAAAGGCCGGTGATCGTCACCTCAAGCGCGTTGTCCGTCGTAACGGCTGCCGAGTTGATCGTGATCGTCTGCCCGGAGACCGAGAAGCTGGCACCGGCAGCGCCCGGACCCGAGAGCGACACCGTGCCAGTCGTCGGCGTGCCGAGGATGGAAGGCACCGTGACCGTGGCATTGGTGAGCGTGACGCTCGGGATGAAGGCATTGAGGACCACCTTCGCGCTCTGGGCGGTCTGGCTGCGACCGAAGATTCCGGTATTCGCGAAGGGGCTGCCCGGAGTGACGTTGATGATCTCCGCCACGCCATCGCCGTCGCCGGCAGTCTGGCCGCGGAGCGCGGCGATGAAGACTGCATTCGAACCGGTGTTCGCCACGCCGAACTGGCTCGGGGTGAGCGACACGCTGCCGGTGGCATCCAAGCTGCCGTTCGTGTCCGGGCTGGTGATGTAGTCGGTGATCGTGCTGGTGGTGTTGTTCACCACCACGCCGCTACCGCCGGTCGGTGCAAGCACCTTGGCACCGGGGAAATTGGTCACGAAGGAAGTCTCGGCCCCGCCGACGAGCATGTGGATGCCACCGGTGGTGCCGGCAGCTCCGGAGCCTGCCGCCTTGATCATGATGATCTCGCTGGTCGCGATGTCGAAGGTATTGCCGAGGTTCGTGAAGTAGGTGGTGTTTGCCAAACCAACACGCACGGAGAAGTCCGCGGAGGTGGTATCGGTCACGGTGTTGTCGTTGGTCAGAACGATCAAGGTGCCCACGGGCACGGCCTGCCAGAGAGCATCCTGCGAGAACTCGAAGCGGCCACCGCCATCGTTGGCATTGGTGCTGGAAAAGTCCTTCAAGATCATCCCGCGCATGTCAACGGTGCCGCCCGGGGTCAGGTTGCCCGTCACCAGCAGTTCGACCGTGTCGGGGCTGCCGTTGGAGAACTTGTTGATCACCACCGTCGGCTGCGCCGGAGGCGGTGCGGTGCTGAAGGTCCAACTGGTGTTGCCCGGAGTAGTAAGCTTGCCGCTGACGCCGGCGAAGTCATTACCGGCGATATCCTCGATCGCGCCAGCGGTGATATCGACGTAGTAATCGGTTCCGGCCACCAGTGGCGAAGGACCGTTGAAAAAGTAACTGGCGGTGGATTCCGACACCACGGCTTCAGCCACCGGGAAGCTGCGAACCACGCTGTCATCCGAGGCCTTCTTGATCACCACGGTGCCGCTGGCACCTGCCTTGATGGGCTCGGAGAAATTGATGGCGAGGCCTTCCAACGTAATGACGGGGAAGACAGGACCTTGATCGGCCGGTGAGAAGGAGGTGGCCACTGGCGGGGTGGTGTCGAGACCGGCGCTCGGTTTGTAACTCACCGACAGATCGTCGATGGCCATGCCGTTGTCGGCTCCGGCGTTGTCGGTATCCGTCCAGCGCAGGATGATGTATTGGCCCGCGGGAATGATCAGCTGGGTCGTTGCGGACTTGGCGGTGAAGTTCGGAGCGACGTTCCCATCAAGAGCGCCCGCCGTGCCGGTGGTGACCGGGGAGTCGAAATTGAGGCCGGGGATGGGATTGAAAGTAAGAGCCGGGTCCGCCGTCGTGATATCGCTGCTCGACACGGCATAGGCGAAGGTCAGCGAGTTTGCCGCGGTGGGAGCGCCGTAGCGCCATTGTTCCCCGCGATAGGAAATCGAATCGATCTCCAAGGGTCCCGCGCTGGTGTTCTGAAGCACCACCGCCATGTGTACTGGGTTGGCAGAGCCGGAGCCGACGGACCCCAAGGCGCGCTCGGTGGCGGCAGTCGTACCATAGCTATAGAGACCGCCGCTATTTCCGGCGCCATTGTTTACCAGATAAACGGTCCGGTTCGAATACCAACCAGTCACCGTGCTGTTATCTGCCCAAGGATAGTTGGTCGCTGGCGGAGTGGGAGCGGCGGACTGAAGCGTGTCGAAGTTCTGCGCGTACGTTCCGGTGCCGGTGATTGGAATCGCGGCTTGTGCCGTGAGCGACAGGCCGCAGGTGATGGCTGTGAGGGAGGCAGCGTGGCAGAGCGACATGCGGCTGAAGATCCCTGTGAGTGACGTATTGAGTTTGAGGGGCGTTCGGTTCATGTTGGGTCCTAGTGTTTCGTCGTTCGTCGCCGGGGAGGGGGCAGCTTCTTTTCAGGTGGAGAGGGCAAAAGCAGATTACGCGCCCAAATCCGGTGCGCATCCGAACAAATGTGGCCAATCCGTCACCGGTTGAAAGCGCGCGCTTGAAATCGTGGTTTTCGCTTGTGGTTTCTGAATTTTCAGTGTTCAGTGAAAACAAGATGAGCGGCGAGCACGAGCAGTTGAAGGCGACCCGGGACGAGTTTGTGGCCCAGTGGGGGGCGATGGGCTCGCAGTGGGGGATCAACCGCACAATGGCACAGATCCATGCGCTGCTGATGACGGCGCCAGAGCCGGTGAGCACGGACGACGTGATGGCCGAGCTCCAAATCAGCCGCGGAAATGCGCACACCAACCTCAAGGAATTGGTCGCCTGGGGCTTGGTCCGCGTGGTGGTGAAGAAGGGCGAACGCCGCGAGTTTTTTGATGCGGAGAAAGACGTCTGGCAGATTTTCACGATCGTGACCCGCGAGCGTAAGAAGCGCGAGATCGAGCCCGCGCTGGCGGTGCTCAACCAGTGCGCCGAGACCACCCGCGAGATGAAGTCGCCTGAAGCGGTGGCCTTCTACAACCAGATGCGGCAACTGGAGGAATTCGTCGGTTTCGCCTCGAAGGTTGCGGACCGGGTAGGGTCGATGAAGCACGGCTTCGCGGTCCAGTTGGCGGCCAAGCTGCTGGGCTGAGCACGCTTTCGTGCGTTCCGCGATTTTCAAAAAATCCTGAAAAATTAGTAACTTAACAGGACTTAGAATCCAAGGAGGCTGAAATGAATCCCCAGATTGTGCTTTTTGCTGCGAACGGCTTCATCGGCCGTTATCTGGCGCGGCATTACCAGAGGGCAGGGCGCGAGGTGGTCTGCATCGCCCGTCGCCGGGACGGTTGGAGCGGCGACGGAATGTTCCTGGAGTGGGACGGCAAAAGCGTGGGTGCTTGGGCGCTGGCGCTGGAGGGGGCGGAGCGGGTGATCAATCTGGCAGGGCGCAACGTGAACTGCCGCTACGATGCGCGGAACCGGAAGGAGATCCTGGAATCGCGTCTGGACTCGACGCGGGTGATCGGCGAGGCGATCGCGGGCTGCCGGATCCCGCCGAAGCTGTGGATGAACTCGAGCACGGCGACCTGGTATCGTCATGCGGAGGACAACCCGCAGGACGAGTGGCAGGGGGAACCGGGCGAGGGCTTCTCGGTGGATGTGGCCCGGGCGTGGGAGGAAGCTTTCTTCGTCGCGAAGGTGCCGGGTGAGACACGCAAGGTGGCGCTGCGGACCGGGATGGTGCTGGCGAACGAGTATGGCACGGTGTTCGAGGTGCTGCGGCATCTGACGCGCCGGGGGCTGGGCGGGGCGATGGGGAAGGGGACACAGCGGGTGAGCTGGATCCACATGGAGGACATGATTGCCGCGATCGACTTCATCGCTGCGGATCCGCTGCTGGACGGAGTATTCAATCTGACCGCGCCAGAGGTGCCGACGAACCGCGAGCTGATGCGTGCCTTCCGCGAGCAGCAGGGGGCTCCCTTCGGTTTACCGGCGGCGAAGTGGATGCTGGAGCTGGGTGCCCATCTCCTGCACACCGAAACGGAGCTGGTGCTGAAGAGCCGCTGGGCGGATCCCCGCCGTCTGCGCGAAGAGGGCTTCCGCTGGCGCTGGCCGAAACTGGATGGCGCGCTTGCAGATTTGGAGATGAGACCGGGGCTCGGCGGTTTTTTCCACCAGGCGGAGCGCCGCTCGGCGGGCGTGAGGGTGTGGACCCCGGGCCGGCGGATGGCTGCCGGCACCCGATAGTTTCAAGCACTGGTCGCGACCAAGGCAATGACTGCTCTCCTTCCTCTCGTGCTAGCCCTGCTGGGTGTGACGATGTTTGCCGCGGTCTTCTGCATGCAGGCCGCCGAGGAGCGTTCCCGGGAGCAGGTGGAGACGATCTTGCCGGTGGTAGAAGATCCCGTAGGGGATCGCAGATGGGGCCGGGAGGGAGGCCCGCGACCCGTATCCGGTGAAGACGCCTTGAATTCCTAGCTTCGCCATCCCTTCGCCAAAGGGTGAAGGCAAGCAGGAGTTTTTTGCACAGGAATGCTTTGTGAATCCGCTGGAGTCCGGGTAATCTCCAACACCCTCCACATGGCCGAGCCCGGAACCCTGCCCAAGAAGCCGCGCGCCACCCAGATGGTGCTGCTGCTTGCCGCCCTCGTGGTGGTGATTGCGGGCCTGAAGGCGGCGCAGTCTTTCTTCGTGCCGGTTCTGCTCGCCTTCTTCATCGCGACGATCAGCTATCCGGTCACATCCTGGCTGATGCGGCACAAGATGCCGCCGGCGATTGCGGTGCTGCTGACCGTGCTGGTGGACTTCGCCTTCCTGGCGGCAGTGATCGTGCTGGGGGTGACGATCATCGGCGACCTGCAGGAGAAGTGGGATGCGGAGTATTATGATCTCACGCGCGCCAAGGTGCAGGACGCCAGTGCCTCGCTCGCCAGCAAGCTGGAGGAGTGGGGCGTGGAAGACGGGGCCGAGAAGGTGCAGGAGGTGACGAACGAGAACCTGACCGAGCTGCGGAACATCAAGTTTGCGACGATCCTGAGCTTCAGCACCGGTGTGGTGGGTCGCGTGCTCACCTTCTTCGCGACCTTCGGCGTGGTGATCGTGCTCACCATCTTCATGCTCTTCGAAGCACACGGCTTCAGCGGCCGCTTCGGGGCGATCCGCGAGGCGCGGGGGCCGAACTTCGACCGGATGTCGAGCGCGATGCTGGATACGCAGCGTTATCTGGGCATCAAGACGATCATCAGCTTGGCCACCGGTCTGCTAGCCGGGACCCTTTGCTGGGTGGCCGGTCTGGATTTCTTCCTGCTGTGGGGCATCCTAGCCTTCGTGATGAACTTCATCCCGGTGGTGGGCTCTGCGATCGCCTCGATTCCGCCGATCCTGCTGGCACTGATCGCGAAAGATGGCGGACCGGCGGACATGGTGGTGGTCGCGGCCGGCTACGGGCTGATCAACATGTTCCTGGATAATTTCGTGCAGCCGATGCTGCTGGGGAAACGCTTCGGCCTTTCGATCCTGGTGGTGGTGGTCTGCGTGTTCTTCTGGGGTTGGCTGTGGGGGCTGATCGGGATCGTGCTGGCGGTGCCGCTGACCATGATCCTGAAGGTGGTGCTGGATAACAGTGATGAATTCCGCTGGGTGGCCGTGGCCATCGGCCAGGAAAGCAAGCGGCCTGAGGGGGATGGGGATCTGAAGAATCTCCCGGTCGCGGCGGAGACGCCATCGGGTGCGGCGGATGTCCCGGGTCGCGGTTGATCGCGCATCGGGTTTGCATCCGGGGGCGGGGGACGGAATGATCGCGCCGCGCATGACCCTGTTCCAGAAGTTCGCCACTGCCGCCCTTGTCTCGGTCATCGTCCTGATCTTCGTGGGCGCGATCGTGCGGGTCACCGGGGCAGGGATGGGTTGCCCGGATTGGCCGAAGTGCTGGGGCCGCTACATCCCGCCTACAAAGGTGGAAGATGTAGACCTGTCGAAAGTGGATTTCTCGAAGTTCGAGCGCGCGGCGAAGCGTTATGGACGCGATCCGGCGACGGTGACGCCCGAGCACATTCTGGAGAACTTCAACCCGGTCCACACGTGGACGGAATACATCAACCGTCTGAGCTCGCTGCCGGTGGGCTTCTTCTCGGTGGCAACGATGGTGCTGGCCTTCTCGCGCCAGCGGCGGCGGCCGTGGGTGGTGGCGGCGTCGGTGGCTTCGGTGATCCTGGTGGGCGTGAATGCGTGGATGGGGAAAGAGGTGGTATCGAGCGACCTCAAGCCCGGGGTGCTGACCATTCACATGGCGCTGGCGATGATTCTGATCTTGCCGCTGAGCTACGCGGCATGGGCAGGCACTGAGCGCCGCTGGAGAATCCCCGCAGGAGGGCCGGCCTTGTTCCGCATGCGTATGGTCACCGTGATCCTCTTGCTACTGATCTTCGCGGAGGGCGTGCTGGGAACGCAGATCCGGGAAATGAATACCCATCTGGCAAAGACTCATCCGGGGATGGGTCGTGCAGAGTGGATCGGCGTTCTGGAGAGCTCGTGGGAATACCTTGTGCACCGCAGTTTCTCTTGGGGGATCTTGGGCACAGTGCTCTTGGCTTGGTGGTGGATGAAGGCCGAAGGCAGGCCCGGAAAGATCGCGACCGGTGCGCTGGCGGTGGTGATCGCGCAGATGGTGCTCGGGCTCATCATGTCGCAGGTGGAGATCCACCCGGTGGTGCAGGTGGCTCACCTGGGCCTGTCTGCGATCCTGCTGGCCTTGGTGACCGTGTGGGTCTGCGGCACGGGAGGAAAGCGATGAACGCGGAGCCTCCCGCCTCCGATGATGCCCTGCTGGGGCAGCGGATCATGGTTTGGATGCTTCCGTCCGGGATCCCCTTGTTGCTGATCACTTGTCTTAATCAGCCTTACCTTCGTTCGTATGTCCCCGCCTTCCCCATCGTCGAGGTGGCCGCGATGATTTTCGTGGTGGGATTGGGATACTATGAAGGCCGTCTGTTAGCCCATCAGCGCCGCATCCCGGCGGACCGGGCGAAGAGGTCGGTGATGCGCAGCATGATTCTCTACATTGTTCTGCAGATCTTGATCGTCCCCGTCGTGTGGTTCCTGATCGCGTGGGGCGTGCTGCAGTCCATGTAGCACGCCGTCACAGCCGCGCTTGGTTGTCTGAAGCGCTGCGTCCTATCATTTTACCACCTCTTCCGGCGCCACCACCGGGATGCCGTGGGCTTCACCCACGGGCGCGCAGGTGAGTTTGCTATCGGCGCAGTTGACCGCGCCGAGGATCTCCTTGCGAATCTTGCAGGCACCGGCCACGCCGTTGTCGGCGAGCAGGGTGATCCAGCGCTGGGTCACGTTATTGAGAGCTTGGGTGGCGGTGCGGGCATAGGCACCCGGCATGTTCGCCACGCAGTAGTGGATCACGCCTTCTTCCACGTAGGTGGGGGCTTGGTGCGTGGTGGGGCGGGTGGTTTCGGCGCAGCCGCCTTGATCCACGGCGATGTCCACGAAGACGCTGCCCGGCTGCATGAGCTTGAGCATATCGCGGGTGATGAGCTTCGGTGCGCGGGCGCCGGGGACAAGCACGGCACCGATGACGAGGTCCACGCGCGGCAGCAGCTCGGCGAGATTTGCTTCGCTGGAGTAGACGGTGTGGGTGCCGGTCATGGTGATGTCGAGGAAGCGCATGCGCTCGAAATCGACTTCGAGGATGGTGACATCCGCCCCGATGCCGGTGGCGACGCGGGCGGCATTCACGCCGGCGGTGCCGCCGCCGATGACGACCACGCGGCCGGGAGCCACGCCGGGCACGCCGCCGAGCAGGGTGCCGCGGCCGCCGTTGTGCTTGGCTAAGTGATAGGAGCCGACGATGGAAGCCATGCGTCCGGCGATCTCGCTCATGGGCTCAAGCAGGGGCAGGCGGTGGTTCACCTCAAGCGTCTCGTAGGCGAGGGCGGTGCAGCCGCTGGCGACGAGGGTCTCGGTGAGGGTCTTGCCCGCGGCGAGGTGGAGGTAGGTGAAGAGGATGTGGTGCGGCTTCAGGCGCGCAATTTCTTCCGGCTGCGGCTCCTTCACCTTCACGATCATTTCCGCGGCGGCGAAGACAGCATCGGCATCCGGCAGGATTTCGGCACCGGCGGCGAGGTACTGCTCATCGCTGTAGCTGGAACCGGTGCCGGCGCCCGCTTGGACGAAGACCCGGTGGCCGCGCTTCACGAGTTCACCCGCAGAGGTGGGGATCATCGAGACGCGGTGTTCCTGGGCTTTGATTTCTTTCGGGATGCCGATGTTCATGTTGGTTCCGGGCAAGGTGCGCGTTGACGCTAGACCCGGAGACCGGCCTTGTCTTTGCGGAAAAGAGTGGGATGGGGAAGCGAACGAGCCAATTCCCGGATATACACGAAAATGCTGGGGACCGCCCGTGCGATCCCCGGCTACCCATTTCTTGAACCCAGGGTAAATCAGTCCTGAAGCTGGATCTGGTAGAAGGCCTTGCCGCCGGCCGGGGGCGAAGAATCGGTGAAGCTGGCAGTGCCGGCCGTGCCGGGCACGGTGGCGATGGGGCTCCACGAGCTGAGGTTCGTGCTGCGACGAACGAGGAAGGTCACGCCGGTCGCGCTCGGCCATTGGATCAGTCCGTTGCTGCCGCGGGTGGCTTGGAAGCGGGACGAGCCGTCGTTCGGGATGAGGCCCAGGCGATACTCGGTGAGATTGTCGGTGCCGTCCTTGTCGAAGTCACCGGTCGGAGTCTGATCGAGATTGCCGAAGTCCTGCAGCTCCCACTCGTCCGCCAGGCTGTCGCCATCGGTGCCGCCGATGAAGAGGAACTGGAAGGCACTGCGGGCTATGGAGCTGATGCGGACTTCATCGATCATGTCGGCGAAGGCGTCGGTGCTGCCGCCGTTGGTGCGGCAGGGACCGGCGTGCTGCAGCACGTTGTGCAAGGATTCCTTCACCGCGAGCGCGATGTGGTGGCGGAACTCCGAGCCGAGAGGGTGGGCCGGGAGTATGGGCGGAATATCGAGCCGGCAGCGTACCGGGGAATCGCGGAACATTTCCTCCGCCAGACGAGTGAGATGCGAGGCCAGGTGGTCCAATGTGTCGTGTGCGGGGTTCACGGCCCAGACCAGATGGTCCATGGCGATGACCAGCTCGCGGGCGGACTCCGTCATCTTGTCGAGATGCCGCGCGGCCTTGGCCGGATCGGCGGTGATGTCACGCCTTGCGAGCGCGGCGGTCATGTTCAGCACCGTGACCCGCGTGCCCAGGTCATCATGCATGTCGCGGGCGATGCGGCTGCGATCCTGTTCAAGTGCATTCTGGAATCTCAGGCGCTCCAGTCTTTGGCGGGATCTCCGGCGCAGACGGAACGCCGCGGCCGCGACGAGCCCCACCGAACCCGCCGCGACCACGGGCCAGAACCAAAGCCGCTGCCAGAAGGGCGGCGCGATCTGAATCGGTAGCGAGAGAATCTCGCCGCCCGGCTGATTCTCACCGGCCAGCCCGATCACCCGGAAGTGATACTCGCCTGCAGGCACATTGATGTATGTGGCCCGGTTGAGCGCTCCGCCGATGACGTTGTAGGCTTCGTTCCAAGAGAGGACCATCGTTCGCCCGCTACCACTTCCGCTCGGCCAATTCTGTGTGGCAGTCCACTCGCCGTGTTTCTCCTGATCTCCATCCACTAATCCCAGTGCGGAGCCTCCGTCGCGATTCACGAGATAGGCGATCGCGGGATCGGCTCCCTGCCGTGACCAGCCGGGTGGGGAATCGGCGGGCGAGGGCATGATCGTACCGAAGTCGAATTCGCCGCTAGCCCACGCGGATGTCTCCTCCCCGGAGAGCGTAGCGCCAGCTTGTCGATCACCATGAGCCCGGTGGTATCGGGCGAGCCCGAACTCAGCGAGATGCGGAGCGCGCTGGTGCCGGCGGGCAGGTAGACCGGCTCGCTGCGGGATGTCATCGCCGAGTCTTCCGGCGTGGTTTCCCAGCCATTGCTCCGGCCTACTGCGGGGAAGCTTGCCTGCGAGATCACCCGGTGATCGGAATCCAGCGCTTGGTAGATCAGGCTCATGCCGCGCTCGGTTTCCTGCCAGCGTTCATCGATGCCTTCGAGCTGGCAGCGGAGCTTTACATCCGCATCGATGCGATCGGGTTCGATACCGAAATCGAAATCGAGCCGGTTCAATCCGGAGCCGAGTTTCAAGGGCTCACCCGGAGCTGGAAGCGGGGCGGGGGAGCCATCCACGAGAACGTCCGACAGTTTCAGGTCGAGGCCTTGCTTGGAGGTGGAGGTGTCGGCATTGGACGCGGTTCCCGCGCTGCGGCGGGAGAGCTCCGGTACGAAGAGATAGTCGCTGGGATCGCGCGCGATCGAACTGATGCGGACCTCGTCGATCAGGTCGGGGAAGGGTTCGCCTTCCGCGTTGCCGGGGAAGGAGCGCGCTTCATTGCCGATCGCGAAGTCGCCGGTGTTGCCGTTGAGATCGTTCGACAGCGTTCCTCGTCCAATCAGGTTCGCTTGGCGAGCTCCTGCATCGATGCGGGTCCAGTAGAGCTTCAGATTATTGGTTACCCCGGCATTGCCGTCGTAAGTGACAGCGACATGGAACCATTCGCCCGGCTTGTAGGCGTGGGGGCCGGAGCTCGGGATGGAAGCCAGGCCGCCGCCGCTGGCGCCGCAGTGGGGCAGGGTGATGAAAGCGAGGAAGCCCTGCTTCTCGATCCGGAAGTTGAAGATGCGGTCGCTGCCGTCTCCATCCATGGAGATGAGGCCGAGGGCAATGACCTCAGCGTCTTGAGGCATCACATCGGGCCGCACGAGCAGCTCGAAGGTGAAGGCGCCGTCTCCTCCCGCGTAGCGGAAGCCGGTGGGGGCATTATCGCTGGCGCTATTTGCGAGGGCAGAGGCGGCGGTGAGGATGGCACCGCGGAGATCGGAGCTTCCCGGTGTGCCGCCTTGGCTCGCACGGAATGAGATCGCGGAATCGAAGCCGGTCATCGCTTTCTGTCCGGCCAAGGCTCCGTTGAGCAAACCTGTCATTGGGGCCGGCTCGCGGGCTGAATCGGCGAAAGGTGGTGCCGCTTCGTCGAGATGCCAGAGGTGCAGCGTGTGATCGTCCGTTCTGTTAGGCCGGGGGCCTCCTGTGCGGAGGTGGCGGGCGACGCCAGCAGCACCGGAAGACAGCACCGGAAAAGCAGAACGGGCGCGATGCGGGCGGGCATGTAGCGAGATTGGCAGAAAGCCGACGCTCCTGCGAGTCGCCGGCTTTCAAAATTTCAGCAGTCCGCGGGACGCTTCAGTCGCGGCGGCGACGCAGGAGCGCCAGCAGACCGACCGCGCCCAGCAAGGTGGCGGCGGGCTCCGGGACGATCGCGAGATTGTCCAAGCTGCCCAAGCTGGTGGATGTGGCGCGAAGGTCCGCGTAGAACCCGATCTGGCTGCCGAGATCGGTGGCGGTGAAGTTCACCGTGAGCGCGTCATGGCTCACGGCGCTGGTATCGATGTAGCCGACGGTGAACTGCGTGGTGCTGACGCGGGTGATGTAAAGCTGTGCCACCAGTGTCTCCGCCGTGCCGAGGACTCCCGTGCCGGTGGTCACCACTCCATTGTTGGAGCTGGTGACGCGCACGGCGTCTTGCGAGGGACGGAGGTAGATGGCGAGGAAGTTCGAGAGATCGCGGGTGTCGGTATCGCCGGTGCTGGCGGAGGTGATCGCTCCCGCGCCGGAGATTGCGAGGCCGAAGTCCATCTGGGTGCCGGTGGCCGAGAACAGGGTATCGACGCTGAGTGTCTGACCCACGCCGAGGCTGAAGTCATTGCGGAGGAGAAGCACTTGCTCCGCCGCGCCGGTGCCGCTGCCGTAGGTGGAAACCAGCGAGCCGGTGGATGAAGAGAAGCTGACGTCGGCATTCGTCGCGCCGTTATCGAGGACGCGCGTGCTGGTGTATTCGGACAGACTGTTGTCGCTGAAGGTGTCGATGACGACGGCCTGGGAAATGCCGCTCACCAACGGTGCGAACAGGAAGCCGGAGAGGATCAGAGAACGGGGAGACATGGGAGTGCGGGTTTCGATGATCCGCGGTGATCGCGGAATGGGGCAGGATAAGCCCCCGAATGCCACTGCTCCTCAATCCTATTTCCCCTCTCTCCCCCTTAATGGGGAAGCTGTTAGCGGCGGGCTTTGATCACCCAGTTTCCGGCTTCCAAAAGAAGAATGGCACGACCGTTCTTCGCTGGGAGTTCGACGGGCTTGCCTTCGCCTTCCGCGATGAAGTCACCGCTGAAGGGCACTTGGAACTCAGCACTGGTCCCCGCGGGAACGGAGAGTGTTGCACGCCATGAGGCGGCTTCGCTGCCTTGTGTCTGCAAAGTGATCGCACCTTTCGGCGTGGGGAGCTTGATCTTGGCTCTCTCCAGCGAGGCGGTTTGCGGACGCACACGGAAACGCTTGAAGCCCGGTTCGATCGGCTCAATGCCCATCAGCTGTCGTGCGATGATGTTCGCGGGTGCGGCACCCCAGGCGTGGTTCCAATCGAGGTTCGGCTTCAGTGCGGGGTCCCACGCTTCGAGCGTCATGGTGGAGCCGAGCTTCTCCGACATGTTCAGCCAGGAGCGCTGGGAGCGGGAGGTCAGGAGGGAGAGGGCATGCCCCGCTTCTCCGGCATCGTAGAGGGCATCGAGGAGAAACTGTGCGCCATAGACGCTGCAGGCCATGCCGCGCTGCTTCACGTGTTGGGTCACGCGGCCAACGCGATCCTCCGGAACGAGTCCGAGAGCCAGCGGAAAGAAGTTTGCGTGAGCGGAGGCGTGGTTGCTGGTCTGGCCGCTCTTCGGATCAAGGCCGTCGCGGTAGCAGCCGCGTGCTTCATCCCAGAGTTGGTCGTTCACCGCGTTCTTCGTCTGCTCGGCTAGCGCGGCGAACTCACGGGCATCAGCGGTTTTTCCGAGATGTGTGGCGATTTTTTCCAGCAGCACGAGGGCCCGGTAGTGGAAGGCGGTGACGACCGTCTTGACCGGCGGCTTCATGTCGTAGCCGTCGCGTTCGTTGGCAGGCCAGTCGATGATGTCCTTCGGCTCGCCGTCGTTCCAGCCGAGGAAGAGGCCGTCCTTGGTCCGGCGTTCGATCATGGCCCGGCCCTTGAGCGTGGCATAGTGCTTGCGGAGCGAACGGTCGTCACCCGACCAGAGGAAGTCGTGCCAAGCGAGGATCACCGATTGCAGGCGCCATTCGGTGGGCCAGGTCGGTTTCTCTAACAGATATTCGTGGCTCAGTCGTGCGGTGTCGTAATGCGCGTCCACGCAATAGTGGGAGAGCTGGTTGATCAGCACGTCCGCTTCGTAGGGCTTCCGTTCGCGGTCGCCATCGACGTAGAGGCCCATGAAGCTGGTGGCCTTGATGGAGTATTTGCAGAGCTTCCACACGGCGTCGAGTTCCGGACTGGAGGATTCGAAAGCGGACGCGTCTTCATCGAAAGGCACGCTCCAGGAGACGCGGCGCACTTGGTCCGGGGAGAAGCTTGCGGGCGCGCCCTCGATCTCGATGTAGCGGAAGGGCATCACTTCGGGGCAGCCCTTCGGCAAACTCAGGAAGCCCTCTTTCATCCAGCCGGGCGGGCTCCATGTTAGAGCAGGACGGACCGGCGTGCGCGGGCGCAGCGCCAGCTCGTGCTTCTGGTAGCGCACGGTGCCGCCCGGTTTGCGCTCAAGCTTGCCGTCTGCCGATAGCATCTCGCCCATGTGAAGGGTGACCTTGCCGCCGCGGGTTTCGGGCGAGGTAATCTCGATTGTGCCGAAGGCGGCCTCTCCGAAATCGAGGAACCAATGCCCTTCGCCGACTTTATCGGAGCGCTCCGGTGAATCCGTTGCCACGACCACGGGACTGCGCTCGTAGGCGGATGCGAGCGATACCGAGAGCAGGAGGTAGCAGAGGAGGCGCATGGGTTCAACGGACATGGAGTAGCCGGTCCAAGCCTCCCAAGGCAAGGGAGGCGATGGAATTTCATGCATCAAACCCGCGAAAACCACCGGAGGTGAGCGAGAAATCGGATCTCCAACGAAAAGGGGGGCAAGGCCTCCCTGCCGGGTTGAGAAATTAAGGCTTTCGCAGTGCGGCAGACCGCGCTACATCCCTGCGCCCGCGGCGGCCATGCCACCGCGGGAACCCACATCAGGTGTCGCCGGCTTAGCTCAGTTGGTAGAGCAGTTGATTTGTAATCATCAGGTCACCAGTTCGAGTCTGGTAGCCGGCTCCATGTGGGATCTCTCCGTCACGGCATGTTCGAGTTGAGACGGACGAACATCCGGCTCCCGGTTCGCGGAATGCGCACGGTCACCCGATCCATGCCAGCGCCAAATCCATCGTCCACCGTGGTGATCTGGACATTGCCCACACCGTTCTCCGCGCGCACCCAGTTGCCCGGAGTGGTACTGTATTGCACGTAGGCCCCGACGGTGGAGGCCACATCCGCGCGGCGGAAGACGAAGTTCACCCACGCCGGTTCCAGCGTGACCTGAGGCAGCAGTGTGGTCGAGATGGCGTCGGGGCCGGAAGGCTTGCCGCCGAGCACGAACTCCATGCTGTTCACGATCCCGTCGAGATCCGGGTCGGCATTCGCCAAGCGGTCGTTTCCGGACAGACCGAGGTAGTTCAGCCAGAAGGTATAACCCGGATCGACCGCAGGCGGGGCGATCGGTGATCCGCCTTGAGTCTCGCCCAGGGGCAGGCCCGGGTATTCGAGGAAGTCCTTGCGGATGATCTGGCGGCTGAAGCCCGGCCCTTGCCATGCCACGGAGAGATAGTCGTCGCCGCCGCCTTCCTTCTGCAGCGCTTCGATGTAGCAGCGCTGGCCCGCGGTCAGTGTGATGGTCGCGGAGGTTTGGCTGGCGTTGTTGGTCCAGTTCTCGAAGCCGGTGGCGGCATCGGCGTAGGCGATCCGGGTCTTGGCGGCGGGATCACCCGTCGTGGAGAGCCAGAGTTCGCCATCGTCATCGCTCGCGATCCAGAAGGTATAGTCGCCACTGCGCGGTGCGATCAGGTAGCCGCTGATTTTCTGGCCGTAGTTATTACCCCAGTTGAAGGGCGCGGCGAAGCTGTCGAGCGTGAGCGTCTGGTTGGGCGAGTTCGGGTAGGTCCCCAGATTCGTGAGGTCGCTGATGCTCTCTCCTCCAATGCCGGTCCACAGCTCGCGCTTGAGGGCGGGGGAGGCAGGTGGCGTTCCCGGATAGTCGAGGCAGCGCCCATCCAGCACTTGGCGCGAGAACGACGGTCCCTGCCAGGCCACCGAGAGGTGATCGAGCGAGGATCCCTCCTTGTGCAGCGCCTCGATGTGATAGGTATTTCCCGCGACGAGCGAGATGCCTGCGGACTCCTGCGTGGGGAACTTCGTCCACTCGCGGAAATTCGTGAAGCCGGTCGAGTAAGCGATCCGGATCCGGTTTGCGGGATTGCTGTCAGTGGAGAGCCAGAGCTCGGTGCTGTCATCCCCGGCGATCCAGAACTTGAAAACACCGGACTCCGGAGCAACCAAACGCGCCGCCAAACGCTGGCCATAGGTGTCACCATGGTTCTCGGGCGTTTCGAACGTATTCAGCCGCCCGCGCGCACCCGGCGTGCCCGCCACGAAAGGAGGCGCCGAGGTGAGATTCGTGACCTGTTCGCCGGCCAGATTGAGCCAGACCTCCCGGCGGATCGACGCCTTGCCCGGAATCACCAGCGGATGCTCCAGGAACTGGTTCGGGATCACCCGTCGCGCAAAGCCGGGACCCTGCCACGCCGCGGCTAGGTAGTCGCCACCGGCGCCTTCTTTGTGGAGCAATTCGATGTAGTAGCGCCGACCTGCCTCAAGCGCGACCGGCACCGACTTCTGTGAAGCCTGGCTATCCCAAGCCATCTCGCCCACCGAGTTGCTCACGAATGCGAGTCGTACCCGGTTCGCCGGATTCTCGTCAGTCGAAAGCCAGAGCTCGCCGCCGTCGTCGGATGCGATCCAGAAGGTGTAGCGACCGCTATCCGGCGCGACGAGGTAGCCGGAAACGCGTTGTCCGTAGTTGTCGCCTGCACCGGTGGCGGCGCGTAGGCCTGCGTTCGCAGCCAGGGTACCGCTGACACTCGGAGCGGCCGGGTAGGTGGCAGCACCGGTGAGGTCGCTGATGTTATTGCCGGTGATCCCGTTCCAAACCTCGCGCTTCAGAAGCGAGCGGTCTGCCGGTGCAGAGGGGTGTTCCAGATACTGGTTCGCGACAATCTGTCGTGCGATGCCCGGGCCCTGCCACGCCACCGCCACGTGATCACCGAAGGAACCGTCCCGGTGTCTCACCTCGACATAGTAGCGCCTGCCTTCCACCAGCGTCCGCGCGGCGGATTGCTGGGAGGGCTGCGCATCCCATGCCTCCGGGTTCACGTAGCCGTTCACGGAAGCGATCTTGCTCAGGTTCGCAGGGCTCTCGTCGGTGGAGATCAGCAACTCGCCGTCATCATCGGAAGCCAGCCAGAAGGTGTAGGACCCGGTAACCTGCGGCACGATGAAGCCGCTCAGGCGCTGCGAGAAATTCTCCGCCGAATCGATGGGGCCCTTGAACGCCATCAGCGTGCCATCGAAGTCGCCGCTGCCCGGCGCCGGATTGTCATTCGTCGAGAGACGGAAGTTCCGCACATTGCCCTTCGCGGTGGCGAAGCCGCTGAAACCGACGGACTGGATCGTCGGGTTTGACGTGTGCGTGTGCGCGGCGCGCTGGCTACCATTCACGTAGTAGCGGGAGATCCAATTCGTCCCGCGGGTATCGAGCACTACCGCAATGGTGTCGTAGGTGCCCACCGCGCTGATCACCGGATTCGAGTTCTGAGGATTGCTGGTGCCGTTCGAGAAGGCCTGCACCGTGTTCCCGGATGTGTTTCCGTTGGCCCGAACCAGCATCCAGGGGCCGCCGTAATTCGGGAACACCGAGGATTGCAGATAGAGGGCCGCATTGCTCGCGGGCTGATTCAGGAAGCCGAGCGAGAACCAATCGGTCGAGCCGGGATTGTTGGTCGGATCGATCTCCAAGCTGAGCGTGTAGACCTTGCCGGCCGCGGGAGTGAAGGGCAGCAGGGCGAGCGCGTCGCCATTCGCGGCCTTCGACCCGACGCCGTTGTTACGCGCCCAGCCGGTGGATGCACCCCAGGTGCCGGCTCCGGTTTCGGTCGCATTGCCCGATAGCGCACCGGTGGCTTCAAAGCCCTCGGCATAGATCGTGTTCACCCAATCCATCAGATTGGTTGCCGGATTTCTGGTCCAAGCCACCGGGTTCGCGGTGTTCCAGACTTCGCGCCGCAGCGTCGGGCGCATCAGGTCCGGATATTCCAGATGATTCCCGGAGATCACGGTCCGCCCGAAGTTCGGTCCCTGCCAGGCCACCGCCAGATGGTCGCCGCCGTTGCCTTCCTTCTGTAACGCTTCGATGTAGTAGCGCTGCCCGGCCACCAGCGGGATCACGGCGGACTGCTGGTTGCCTTGTGCGGTCCATTGCTCTTCGCCCACGGACCCGTTCACCGTGCCGATCACTTTCCTGTTCGCCGGATTCGCATCGCTGGAGAGCGAGAGCTGGCCTGCATCGTCGGAGGCGATCCAGAAGGTGTAGTTTCCGGTTTCCGGCGGGATCACGTAGCCGCTCAGGCGCTGGCCATAGTTTTCGCCATAGCCGGTGGGTGCCTTGAAATTATGGGTGTAGCCGGTGAGGTCCGGGGAGTAAGGGAAATAGAGCCAGTTGGTCAGGCCGCTGAGTGCCTGGCCTCCCGGCAGGCCGGTCCAGACCTCGCGCTTCAGGCCGGGCCTGACCACGTTCACCGTCAGGTTGATCGTGGTCGCCAAGGGAATCGGGCCCACCTCGGTCACCGTAATCGTCAGCACCCGGGTGCCGAGCGGCATCGCTCCCGTCGCGGTGATCACACCGGTGTTCGGATCGATGGTGAAGGCTCCGTCCGCATTGCCGCCGGTAATGCTATAAACAAAGGTCACACCCGGATCGCTCCAATCCGTCGCGGTCACGGTGGTTACCGAGGTCTCGCGGTCGAAGACGGTAACGGTCCGATCGCTGATGACCGGTGCCGAGTGATTGTAGAACTGCTGCGTCACATGCGGCGCACCGAGGATCACTTGGCCAAAGTCCGGACCGGACCATGACACCGCCAGATTGTCCCCTCCGACGCCTTCCTTCTGCAGCACCTCGACATAGTAGAATTGCCCGCCGACGAGATTGATGTTCGCCGAGCGCTGCGAGGGGAACTTGCCCCACTCGCGTGAGCCAGTGGAACCATCCACGTAGGCGATCCGCACCTTGTTCGCGGCATTCGTCGTGGTGGACAGCCACAGCTCGCTATCGTCATCCGAGGCGACCCAGAAGGTGTAGCTGCCGGTCTCCGGAGCACGGATGTAGCCGGTCAGACGCTGTCCGTAGTTGTCCGCGAAGTTCGTCGGGGTCTCGAAGAAGGCTTGGTAATTCGTGGCGTTCGGGCTGTTAGGAAAGTTGGCATGACTGGTGAGGTTCACCACGTCGTTTCCGCCGATCCCCGTCCACAACTCACGCTTCACCGCCCGCGGTTCCACTTCCACCGCGAGCTGAGCGGTGCGTTGCAGACCGCCGCTGTCGGTCACGCGCAAATCCAGGAGATACTTCGGTAGCGTGGCGAAGGAGAGCGCGCCACTCACCGTGAGCACGCCGGTGCTGGCATTCAGGGCGAAGGCATTGCCGGTGTTACCGCCGGTGATGGTGAAGGCGGAGAGCACCGACCCGGGCTCAAAGTCGCCCGCCTGCAGCGTGCCGACCACCGTGCCCGTGGTTGCGTCGTCGCGCACGCGGAAAGTCATGTTCGTCAGCCAAGGAGCGCGGTTCGGCATGGTGCCCGGGTATTCCAGATACTCCGTGCCGATCAGGCGGCGATTTTGGGTCGGCGTCTGCCATGCCACGCTCGCATGATCGCCGCCGCCGTTCTCGCGATGGATGAACTCGATGTAGTAGCGCTGCCCGGCCACCAAAGAGATCGGAGCGGACTGCTGGTTTCCTTGTGCGGTCCAATTGTCTGCCGCGGTGTTCCCCGTATTGTAGGCTACGCGGACCTTGTTGTTCGGGTTGGCATCCGTGGAGAGCCAGAGCTCGCAGAAGTCGTCCGCCGTGGTCCAGAAGACGTGATTGCCGGATTCGGCGGGCAGCAGGTAGCCGCTGAATTTCTGGCCGTAGTTGTCGCCTTGGTAGCACCCTTGCAGGCTGCCGGCATGGCGGGTGAGGTTCGGGCTGTTAGGGTAGTTTGCGTTACCGGTGAGACCGCCGAGGTCGCCACCGCCGAGGCCGGTCCAGATCTCGTGCTTCGCCCCGCGCAAGGGGCCCACACGGATTTGCACGGGCAGAGAGCCGGCACTGGAGTTTACCGTGAGGTTGAAGGTGCCCGTCAGTGCTGCCGCATTTGCCACGCTGAGCACACCGGTTCCGCTTTGGATCGAGAAGGCGGTGCCGGTGTTTCCCGCCACGATGGAGTAGCCGGTCGCGCCGGGAGAAATCGTGCCCAGTACGGTGCCGTTCAGCGCATTCGCCGCCACCCGGAATTTCCAGCCGGGCGAGGGGACCGTGCCGCTGATCGTGTATTCACCCAGCGAGCCGTAGTCGTCGTAGCCATTGCTGGCCCAAGTCCCGTTGCCGACCCCGTCCACCGTCACGGTATAGCTGCCGCTGGCGAGGCTCGCGGTGAGCGTGGCGCTCAGTTGGTTCGCCGGGCTCGCCGTGGCGACTAGGGTTCCGGCGGCGTTGTAAAGCTTCGCCTCGATGTCCAGGTTCGGGCTGTTAGGCGCACCGTTGAACTGGAGGTTCAGGTTGCCGCCTCCGGTTTGAAAGGTAAAGGCATCGACATCATCCGGGCTTGCGATCACGCCATTGCCGGATGCTGCACCACCCGCCGCGATCACCAGCGGCGTGGCATCGAGCGCGTAGGGAGAATGGTCATCCACCCGCCGGGCCACCGCCGCACCGATCTGCAGGAGGTCATCCTGCTGCTGGGCGGCGTTCACATAGTCGCCCTTGCTCCATTGGCAGATGTTCTGGCTATAGGGGGCACCCATGATCGGGCCCCAGGACATCGCGCCGCTACCGTGGCCGCCATAGTAGCCCTGCGTGGTGGTGTCGTCGTGATGCAGGCCGAAGGTGTGGCCGACCTCGTGCGAGATCACCACCGCGCCGCCGTTGCCGCGATAGAAGTTCCAGCACACCGGTTCGCCGGATTCGCGGAAGGTGTTGTTGAAGGCCACGCCGCCGGCCGAGGCGAAGTTGTTCGTCGTGGTGATGCAGCGGATCCGCAGGCCCTGCGGTGCGCGCAGGTAGGCCTGCAGGTCCGTGGTCACGTTCACCTCGAAGGGCGCGAAGTCCTCGGCCACGCGCCGCCACATGTCGGTCACCTCGCTTGCGGGCAGATTGTAGGCCGGCGCCACGATCCGGGCACCACCTTCCCAACTGTGACCCTCGATGACCTCGCCGTCGAAGTCCAGGTAAACGACTGCTTCCGCCCGTGGCAGGCTATGGAGGATCGGGATCGCCTCACCGATGATACCCACCGTGCGGCCACCGTTGTAGATCGCCGCCTTCTCCGGGTCCGGTCCCTCGACCTTCGCCAGTGGCTCCCAGTGCGGCTCGGGTTCGCAGATCACCTCGCCGATCGGCCGCCGCGCCACCTGCAGTTGGCCCTCGGCTCCGCTAGAGTAGACGTAGGCGGCACGCTCCTCCTTCTGGAGAATGAATCCACGGTAACCCCATGGCTCGACCGCGATCTCGAAAGTTCCCGTGCCGTCTTCCAGCACCCCGCCCGTTGCCCGTGCTCCGTTCGGGTAGTGGTTCACGTAGTTCAGACGGCCCACCTTCGACCCGCCGCCGGGGAGGGGGAGGCTGATCTCCTGTCCCTTCTCGAACCCGCCGATCGCTTGGAACAATTCTTCGCCTTCCACGCCGTCCAGTTCCGGTTCCGTCACCTGTACGGCCTTGCCTTTGTCACCCGGCAGTCTGTTCTTGGTCAGCTGCGCTTTCGGCTGCCCGGTCATCTCACCCTCATACCGGGGCAGGAGGCTAAGAGAGGAAAGCCCGGCACCTGACAGAAGGGCGACGAGGAGGACTTTTGAGCTGTTCTTCATGGGCAGGCGGGAGCGGGAGCTGCCTTGGAGATGCAGGAGACTCCGGGGCAGGGCTGGGGGTGAAAAGCAAACAGGGTTGGAAACCCAACGCGGAGCTAGCGTTCCACGCCCCCCTTGTCCATCTCGTCTCACTCCGGTTTAGTGCCATTTTTCCGGGTCGACGGCCTAGGTTGTCATACAGTTTGAGTGGGACCCCTCAATGGGAAAGGATTCCCAGTCCTTAAGAGCCGATTTTGCCCATTATCGAGTCATGACTCAATTTTCCGCCATGCGGTGCAGCGCGCCCGACCAGTCCTTCAGCCCGATCACTTCCAAGTAGGGCTTGGCCAGCTTGTCCTCATCCCGGGTGCCGAGCGCTTGGTAGAGATGCCAGATCGGCTTCTTCCCGAGAGGCTCGGTCTCATCATCGGGGAATTTCCTCAGACCGATCTTCAGCCCGCCTTCGTGGCGGTTGTCGATCCAGTTGTGGTATTGCCATGATTCGATCGAGGAAAGGGCTGCCATTTTCTTCCATGCCAGCGCCATGCCTGCCGCCTGATCCGCCAGTTCCTTCTCGGAATAGTCCTTCGAATTGAAACCGTTCTCGGACAGGTGCACCGGCCGCAGCTTTCCTTGATAGCGGAAGGCGGGCTGCTTCATATAGGCGTCCAGCACTTCCAAGTTCTTCGGGGTGATCTTCTCGCTATCGAAGCTGAAGGTCGCTTGCCCGTCCTCCCATGCCCGCGGGTTGAAGAGATTCTGCGGATAGGGATGGTAGGCCAGCGCCCACGGGAAATCCCCCTCGGCAGCGCAGAAGTCCCGCAGCAGTTCCAGCAGCCGCCGTGAGCCATACCAGCGGGCCTCGCCGCGGTTCGCCCAGTGATGGGTGAGCGAGATGAAGGTCCGGCTGTTCGGATCATACTGCCGCGCGATCAGGTCCATCAGGCGCATCGAGCGCTGGTAGAGATCCATGAACACGATGTCCGTCTTCTCCCCCGCATTCGTCCACACCCACCCGGCATCCACCTCGTTGTGCATGATCCAATGATGGACCCGGCCATGCTTGCCATCCGGTCGCGACCAGCGTTCGGCCATCAGGTTCAGGATCGCTCCGTAGAGCGCGAGCCCTTCCCCGGAAGTGACGTCCGGCATAGCGAAGATGCCCTCGGCCACCGCATCCGGATGGCCGAGTTTCTTCACCACCGGGCTGCCGTCCTTCGCCGGGTTCGCCACCAACAGGATCGCGGAAACCATCACGCCGTGCTTCTGCGCTTCCAGAAAGGTCTGGTCGAAGTCTTCGAGTGCCTTCTCCCGGGCGTGGTAGGTCCGGCCCTGCCATTGGAAGGGCGTGGTGTCCGGCCCGGGTTCAAGGGCTACCAGCGAGTGGATCATCACGTTCACCGTCACCGCGGAGATTCCAAGATCCTTCAATTCATCCGGCAGCAGGCCGCGGTGCCAACCGCCCAGTCCCTTTTTGCTGCGCGGTTCGGCAGGCTTCAATTGCGGGCTTCGGCAGGCGATCTGGTCGGCGTAGCGAGCATGTGAAAGCGCGGTGATCCGGTCTCCTTCTTTCCTGACGAGCTGCCAGCGGGAGAGTAGGCGATCGTGCTGGTTGCTACCCCTTGGCCGGAGCCGTGGCATCTCCGCGGAGAATTCCCCGGCGGCGTTTGCTGTCACCTCGACCAGCGTTTCCCAAGCCTGCGGGTCACCTTCCACGATCTCCATCGGGATCTCGGCGAGGAACAGATTGCCACTCTCCCCGACAACACTGCCGCTTACCCGGACCTGTTCCTTACCGACGATGACCTGCGTTACCCGTGCGGGGAAAGTCTTGGCCAGATAGGCTTCCAGCACCGCCTTGTCCGCTGCTCTCGCCGAGCTGGCCACCTGATCAAATTCTCCGGCCCGCTCCGGCCTGAGCCGCGCATTCCGCACCTGGAGCACCCGTCCGGCGGGGAGGGGGAGATCAAGGCGCAGTTGCTGCCAATCACCGCTGAAGTCCACCCTCGCCCGATAGGAGGTCCACGCTTCGCTATGCCCCACGGGCGGGAGCCAATTCGCCGTCTTCGCCTCGAAAGGCGGGCCCGGCAGCACCGCGAACTTCGGTACGCCGCCGGCGCAGAAGTACTCCATCTCTAGTACTTGAGGGCCCTTGGCCGGAGTCGCGGAAGGGGTGGCCCGCACGGACATCGCGCCTTCGATCTCCACCGTCCCGGCCACCGGTTCCCGGAAGCTTGCGGCGGGCCCGTCGAAGCGCTCCAGCTTCAAGCTCAGCTCCGCCGTAGCGACTGCTCCCAGCATCGCCACCGCGATTCCCGCAACTCTCCATGACATCCGCAACATTGTCCCACCTTCGACGCCTGATAAGAAACCGTTCTTTCATCCGTTTCAGGAAGGGATGTCGCTACGCCCTTTGCTCTCCGCCACTTTGTTCATCGCGCCCATGGCGCCTGCGGAAGAACCCGCGGTGGCTTCCAAGACCGAGTTCCTCGATAACGGTAGGATCAAGATCGGCGTGGATATGAGCTCCGGCGGTTCCATCTTCTGGTTCAGCGAACTGCCGGACGGTCCGAATCTCCTCAATCATGCCGACCGCGGCCGCTTCGTCCAGCAGTCCTACTACGGGTTGCCGGATGGTACCAAGTGGGGCGAAAAGGACTGGCGCTGGAATCCCGTGCAGGGCGGCCACTACGAGGGCAAGCCCGCCAAGATCCTAGAGGCCAAGAAGACCGCGGAGAGCCTCTATGTGAAGGGTATTCCGATTCACTGGGCCGGGGGGCAGTTGCTCGAAGACTGCCGCATGGAAGAGTGGATCACGCTCTCCGGTGACGTAGCCACGATCCGCTTCCGCTTCACCTATAAGGGGAAGGAGCATCATCCGGCGACGCATCAGGAACTCCCGGCCGTGTTTGTCGACTACGCCCTGCCTAAATTGGTCTACTACAAGGGTGAGAAGCCGTGGACCGGTGACGCGCTTTCCGAGGATGTTCCGGCTTGGCCAAATGAATACCGCCGCTGCACGGAGGAGTGGGCGGCCTACATCGGTCCTGACGGCCGGGGGCTAGGGGTTTTCTTTCCCGGCACGAAGGACATCACCTGCTACCGCTACCAAGGCGCGGCGGGGCCTGCCGGGATTGGTTGCTCTTACTTTGCCCCGATCCAGACCCTCGCGGTCGTGCCCGGCTTCGAGCACGACTACCGCATTCACCTGAAGATCGGCACCGTCGCGGAGATCCGCGAGAGTTTCAAAAAGCTGCGCCGTTGAGGGCATTTCGTCCCGCGCTTTCCCCTTGTCTTGCGCGGGCCGGCGGTAATGACTTCCGGCATGTCTTCGCCCAAGACGCTTTTGCCCGCAGCGGCCGCGTTCTTTCTCGCGCTTTCGAGCTCATCCTGCGTCACGAAACGCGCCGCGGACCTGCTCACCGTCCCTCGCCGCGCCACGGATGCGGAACACTGGGAGCGCGAAACCAAGCTGAAGCCCCAACGCTTCGAAGTGCAGGCGAAAGATGGCATCATGATCTCCGGCTACAGCCTGGAGCCCGCGGCGGGCACCAAGCGGGTCGGCACCGCTTGGCTGCTCCATGGTCTGGGCAACAGCAAGGAGCAGATGCTTCCCGTGGCCCGCAAGCTCTCTGCCGCTGGCTTCCGCTGCGTGGCATGGGATAGCCGCGGCCATGGCAAGACCGGTGGGACGCGCGCGACCTTCGGCACCAAGGAAGTCGACGACACCCTGCGCGTAATGGCGGAGGCCCGGCGCATGAAGGGCACTCCGCGCCGGGAGCCGGAGGTGATCTGGGGTTACTCGATGGGCACCGCGGTGGCGCTGCAGACCCTTCCTCACGTTTCGAGGGTGAAGGCGGCCGTCCTGCTTGCGCCGATGTCGGATCTTGGCGGCGTGATGTATCATCAAGCCCGCAATCACTACAGCGGTACGCTTCAACCGCTCGTTCCCGTGGTGCGCGCGAAGGTCAATAGCACCGCTGGCTTCGATCCCAAGAATATCCGCCCGGTCGATTGCGTGAAGGATACGAAGTGCAAGCTGCTTCTCGTCCACGGTGACCGCGACAGCACCATCCCGCCTTGGCAATCCCAGCAGATTCTCGATGCCTGCAAGCCGGGACAAGGTCAGCGCATTCTCCTGCCTGGAGTCGGGCATGGCGGAGTGATGTGGGATCTTCCGGAGAAGACCGGGAGCGAGGCCATCGAGTTCCTTCTTCAACAATCGGGAGCGCGCTAATGCCGCCGCGCATCAAGATCTGCTGCATCAGCTCCCGTGAAGAAGCGGCGCTCGCGATCTCCTGCGGTGCTTCCGCTCTCGGATTGGTGGCTGCGATGCCTAGCGGGCCGGGTGTGATTGCAGAGGACCTCATCGCGGAGATCGCCGCCACCGTGCCGCCGCCGATCGCTACCTTCCTGCTCACTTCGGAGACCCGTGCGGAGGCCATCATCGCCCAGCATCGCCATTGCCGGACGAACACGATCCAACTCTGCGACGAGGTGGAGCCGGGTGCCTACGCCCGGCTGCGCGAGGCTCTGCCCGGGGTCTCATTGGTGCAGGTGATTCACGTCACCGGCATGGAGTCGGTGGATCAAGCGCTGGCCGCTTCACCGCATGTCGATGCGCTCTTGCTCGACTCCGGCAACCCGACGCTTGCGGTGAAGGAACTCGGCGGCACTGGCCGTGTCCATGTCTGGTCGATCAGCCGGATGATCCGCGATCAATGCGGCATCCCGCTCTTTCTCGCAGGCGGCTTGAATGTCGGCAATGTCGCGGATGCCGTCGCCGCCGTGCAGCCTTTCGGCCTGGACCTTTGCAGCAGCGTGCGGAGCGATGGGAGCTTGGATGCCACCAAGCTCCGCGAATTCATGGCCGCTCTGGGTATCGGCTGAGATCCGGCTCTCAGTTCACCGGCCCGTAGACTTCCAGTTCGCTCAGGAAGGAGTGGTTCTCGCTGTAGTGATCCTGGCGCTCGTGGTGGTCCGGGAAGGTAGCGCGTACGAAACGCACCGGCCGCTTGTCGAAGCGCTGCTCGCTACGAGCCTCGGTCTTGCCGGCGAACTCGTGCTTGCCCACTTCCTGGAAGTCCTTGCCGTTTTCGCTCACGGAGATGAGCACCGTCTTGGTCGAGCCGAAGCCCGGGACGCCATAGCGCACCGCCTGCACTTCGCGCGGGCGGCCGAGATCGATGGTCACGTGCTTCGGGAATCCTGCTGCATTGCCGGTGGCGAAGCAGGTGCCGGCACCGCCCCACCAGTTGCCGTCGGTCAGACCGGCGTTCCAGCCGGAGGCATTCGGATCGCTGGAGGTGAAGGGGCGCTGGCGCGCCACGTTGCGGCCCATGCCCGGCTCATCCGGCCAGTGGGTGTGGAAGGCTGCGGCAGGCAGACCTTCCTTGTTCATGATGTTCGGCTCGGCGATCTGCGACCAAGCGAAGCGCGCCATGGTCGGCTGCGGCACCTCGGCGCTTTTCAGCGTGATGACCGGCTCGTTCGGCGAGATCTCCGCGGTGGCAGGCTTGAAATTCCAGTCCGGTCCCGCGACTTCGAAATGGCTGGGTGCCTGCTGGTCGCGCGTGGCGAGTCCGGTCGGAGCGTTCTTCAAGCGCACCTTGATCGAGTCTCCGGCTGCTTCGAAGCTCTCGAACAGCGGGCCCGACTTCACGATGCCCTCCTTGCCGTAGGTATCGGCCAGCGCCCACAGCGACAGGCGGCGTCCGACTTCCGATTTGTTGCGCGGATGGATGTCCTTCGGATTACCGATGTCCATCGTCACCGCCATCCCGGTTTTCGGAATTTTCAGGGCTTCCTGTTGTGCGATCCATAGGCCCTGCAGGGCGCCTTGGCGGTTATCGCCGTAGTTGTACGGGGCGAGTTGGACGAAGTAGAAGGGGGCTTCCGCTGCGCCGAATTGCTTCCGCCAGCCTTTGATCAGCGCCTCCATCTTGAGTGTGTAGAGCAAGTCCTCCCCGACATTCGATTCGCCCTGATACCACAGGAAGCCGCGCAGGCCGTAGGGCACCACCGGATGAATCATGGCCTGATAGGTGCCGAGCGCTTGGTTCGATCCCACCGGCAGCACCGGCGGGGCAGGGGGTTGGCCCGGGATCGGCTTCTTCTCGTTCAAGGCGCGATCCGCGGCATCCACCCAGCCACGGGTGGCAGCCACGTGGCGCTTCATCGCCTCGTCGTATTTCTCGGTGCCGGGAGTGCGAGCTTCGCGGAATTCGCGCATCTCGCGCAGGTCTTCGATGTCCGCCAGACCTTCGTCGGCGAGCCATGGCTCGATCCGTGAACCGCCCCAGGAGCTGTGAATCAAGCCGACCGGCACGCCGAGCTCTTCGGTCAGGCGACGACCGAAGAAGTAGGCCACGGCCGAGAAGCTCTTGCTGGTCTCCGGATCCGCCGGCTTCCACGCGCCTTCGAAATCATCCTGCCGGTAGGGGGCCACCTTCTTCGGCACCGTGAGCAAGCGCAGCAGCGGCACCGGTCCACTGGCGGCAATGTCCTGATCTTCTTTCCGGGATGCTCCGATCGACCACTCCATGTTCGATTGGCCGCTCGCCAGCCAGACCTCGCCGACCAGCACGTCCTTCACCTGCACTTGGTTGGCGCCTTCTTCGGATACTTCGATCACCCGAGGCTCGGCGTTGGCAGGCATCGCATCGAGATCGACACGCCACTTCCCGTCGCCACCGGCCTGCGCGGATTTCTCCTGCCCGGCGAACTTCACCGTCACCTTCTTGCCCGGCGAAGCTTGACCCCACACCGGCACGCCGCGGTCGCGCTGGAGCACCGCACCGTCCGTGAAGACATGGGGGAGCCGCACATCCGCTGTGGCGCTCGCGGTCAGGGCCGCCACGGCGAGGATCAGGGAGCGATTCTTGAAGATCATCTGCGCCCATTACGTCGAGGGACCCCGGGTTCTACCAGCGCCGAATCGCTTCCAAAATCCTGTCATTCATTTGCTTGAGATTTTTTAGGATCCTGTTAACCGCATGGTGGAAAGGCTGATTGCCCTGTCAGTTTTTATCGCCGTAACTGTGACAAAGTGTCGGCTTAAAGGGTCTCTCCCGCTAAAAACCCATGTCCCTGTCCCGTCGCACCCTTGCGATCACGGCTCTCTCCGTTGTCGCCCTTACACCCTTGTTCCTGCTTCGCGAGAAGCCCGCCACGCCGGAAGTAGCGCCGCGATCCGCGCTTGCTTCCGTGCGACCCGCGCCCGTGTTGCCGACTGCTTCTGCTGAGCAAAGCGCGGACACTCCCGGCTTCGGCAAATGGGTGAGCGAGCCTATCCCTGAACCGGATTTCGCGAAGATCGATGCCTTCGACAACTG
This sequence comes from Luteolibacter rhizosphaerae, assembly GCF_025950095.1. NCBI lineage: Bacteria > Pseudomonadati > Verrucomicrobiota > Verrucomicrobiia > Verrucomicrobiales > Verrucomicrobiaceae > Neoluteolibacter > Neoluteolibacter rhizosphaerae. Next base: position 37,086 of record NZ_JAPDDR010000005.1, read on the forward strand.
GCTCGGTCGCTGGACTGCCGCCGACGATGTGGAGAAGCGGGCTCTGCGGCTGGAGGGTGCCGAACTCTCCGCCGCGCGCCGCCCGGAATTCAAGGCTCTCATCGCGAGCGATCCACGTCTCGCGCTCGAGCGGGCGGTCTCGCGCGTGATCCGCCAGGACTTGCCGCAGGAAATCGTCGATTCCTTGGAGGAGCCTGTATCCGCTACGGGAGACTATAACGTCTATCTCGCCCGACCTGCCCCCGGCGAAGAGGTGCCCGGCCCGCTCCGTTACTTCGAGATCCCGGGCCGCAGCCTGAAAGCCCATGTATCCGGCGAGATGTTGCCGGTCATGTCGCGCAAGAAGATCCCTCTTCGCGGCGTTGCCATTGATCGCGAGTTCGCCGTGGCGGAGAGCCCGGTCCGTCCTCTCGAAATCGGTGAAGAGATCCCCCCGGGCACAGTGGTGGAAGACGTCTGCCCGGTCTCCGGCGAAACCACCGAGGAAGTAGCTTCCGGGGAAGTCGTCACCGAGGACACGCCCACGGTGGAGGTCGGTGAGCGAATCATCACGCTTTGCAACGGCACTCACGTCACGGTGCTGGATGAAAGATACCGCACTCTCGTTCAAGCGAGCGGCCCCGGTGGTCCCGCCTTCTTCATGGATGCCTTCCCTGGCACTTCATCGCGCGCGATCGGAAACTTCCGCTGCCTCTACATCCGCGCCACCTACCCGGACCAGATGGCCCCGCCGAACACCGAGGACCAGGCGGTGGCCGACATGCGGAATACCACCCGCTTCTTCCTCGAAAGCTCCTACGGGAAGATGACCACCACGGCCACGGTTACGCCGCTCATCGTACTTCCCCAGACTCTCGCTTGGTACATTGCCAAGGATACCGAGGTCGACGGCCTCGGCACCATGCAGAGCCAAGCTCGCGCGGAGGCCCGCAAGCTCGGCTACGATCCCAGCCAGTACAATTGCATCATCGTCCGCGTGAATGGCGGCCTGCGCTCCGGATCCTCCTGGGGCGGGGGAGATAGCGTCTGGCTCGGCTGGGGTGGCATGGACGTGATCAACCACGAGTGCGGCCACTCGCTCGGCCGCAGCCACGCGAATTTCTGGCAGACCAGCGACGGCACCGCCTACGGCAACGGCCAAAATCAGGAATACGGCAACTCCTTCGACGTGATGGGCGGCGGCGGTGGATTCGGTGCTCATTACAATACCGTCAGCAAGCGCGCGCTCGGCTGGCTGCCGGATACCTATCTGCATCTGCCGAAGACCAACGGCGTCTTCCGTATCCATGCCTACGACCAGCCCCGCCTTGAAGAAGGCAAGCGCTATGGCCTCAGCGTCGCGAAGGATAGCATCCGCGGCTACAATCTCGAATACCATCCCGCCAAGGTCGCGGACCAGGCGCTGGTCATCTACAGCGGCATGGGCAGCAATGCCGGCCACCTGATCGATACCACCCCGGGCAGCTCCGGTGGCAAGGGCGATGGTGGCATCCGCGTCGGCCGAACCTTCACCGATCCCGAAGCCGATATTCACTTTACCGTCCTCGCGAAGAACGAATCGTCACCGCCCTCGCTGGATGTCGCCTACTTCCGCGGACCCTTCCCGGGCAATCAGGCGCCGACCCTGAGCTTGGCTGCCAGCGCCACCACCATCGGCACCGGCGGCAGTGTCACCTTCACCGCCACCGCGAGCGATCCGGATGGCGATGCCCTTGCCTACGAATGGGACTTCGACGACGGCCAGACCGCCGCGAACTCCGCGGTCGTGACCCGCAGCTTCGCCACCACGGCGCAGGTCACCGCGATGCTCACCGTGTCCGATATGAAGGGCGGCACGGCCCGCAGGCATGTCGTCATCAACGTCGGCTCGCATGGCCGCCAGACCATCACCGGCAATATCACTTGGAACGCGACGCCTCTAGCGAACGTCCGCGTGAGCAACGGCACCAAGTATGCCTACACCGATAGCAGCGGCAATTACGCGCTCTCGGGCATAGCCACCGGCTCGGCGACCCTGACGGCCACTCTCAATGGCTTCACCTTCAACCCGTCCTTCACGAATCCTTTCACCGTGGTCAGTGGTGCGAACACCGCGAACTGGACCGCGGGGAACTCGACTTTCGTCACGCTGGCAAAGACGGCCGATCCGGTGGAAGGCGGTGCGAACGGCTCCTTCACCCTGACCCGCACCGGCGATACCAGCGCGGATCTCGTCGTCCGCGTTTCGCCCGTTGGCGGCACGGCCACCCGCACCACCGACTACACCTTCAACCCGGACTACGCCACGGACGGCTCCTACCGTAGCTTCACGATCCCCGCCGGCTCGGCGTCTCTTGCCGTGAGCGTGGCCGCCGTGAACGACACGACACAGGAAGGACCGGAGACCATCGCGCTCCAGTTGGCATCGAACGGCAACTACCTCTCGAACTCGCTCAACTCGATGGTCATGACCGTGGGCGATAACGATACCAGCCTGCCCCAGATCTCGGTGCTGCCCACCGATCCCTATGCCTTCGAGTCACCCGCGGATAATGGCACTTTCACGTTCCGCCGCGTCGGGCCCACCACCTCATCGCTGAACATCTCCGTGGCATGGAGCGGTAGCGCCACGGCGGGTAGCGATTACACCTCTCTCCCCGCGACCGTGACCTTCCCTGCCGGTCAAAGCACCGCCACGATTAATGTGGTTCCGATCAACGACAGCGTAATCGAGGCGCCGGAGGATATCACCGCCACCATCAACACTTCCGCGTCTTATCTGCGCGATGGCTCTGCCACCTCGGCCACGGTTTCACTAAGTGACGATGATTCGCCCGTCGTCACCGTCGCCGCGGTGGATACCCAGGCTTCCGAAGCTGGTCCGGACTCGGGAATGTTCCTCATCACCCGCAGCGGCAGCACCGCTGCGCCGCTGAAAGTCTACTATGGCCTTTCGGGAAGTGCTTTCCACGGCACCGACTACGCTCCTCTAACAGGTGAAACGACGATCCCCGCCGGATCCGCCAGCGCTCCGGTCGTCGTCACGCCCTACAACGACGATCTGGGCGAGCCGGTGGAAGATGTCACCTTGGCGGTTACGACCTTCAACAACGCCTACAGCCTCGGTAGTGCCTTCCAGGCCACCCTTGCGATCGCCGATAACGCGGACACCCCGGTGGTCTCCGTTCGAGCCGGAGCCGCGGGCGTGGAAGGCGGGTCCAGCGCCTCTGTGGTTTTCCGCGCCATCGGGTCCGGCAGCGGAAATGTCACCGTGAACTACACGGTCTCGGGCACCGCGACCTCCGGGAGCGATTACACCGCCATGTCGGGCTCCGTCTCAGTGCCCGCGAATGGCACCAACGACGTGACCGTCACCATTCCCGTCACCAACGATACAACACCCGAGCCGACGGAAACCATCAAGGTCACCATCACTCCGGGCGCTGCCTACCGCGTCTACAATGACGGCGTGGGCGAAGCCGCGATCCGTGACAACGACAGCGGCGACCGCGTGGCTGTCTCTGCCTACAACTCGGGTGCCGCGGAAGGCGGTAGCACCGGCAAGTTCTACATCGCCCGCGCCAACACCGTCGGCGCGCTCACGGTGAACTATACTCTCTCCGGCACAGCTACCGATGGGCTCGACTATACCGGTCTCACCGGTTCGGTCGTCATTCCGGATACCCAGCTCGGCGAGGTCGTCACCTTCACCCCGGTGAATGACACGCTGCCGGAAGGCACCGAAAAGGTCACGCTCACGATTGCCGCAGGGACGGGCTATGGTCTGGATCGTCCTGCCTCCGCCACCCTTGAGATCGCGGACAATGACACGCTGCCGATCAGCGTGGGCTTCCAGGCTTCGACTTCGGCCACCAGCGAGATTCCGGATGCGAATGGCGAGTTCCGCGATATCCCGGTCGTGCTTTCGGCAGCCTCGGCAACCACCGTAACGGTGGACTATGTCGGCGGTGGCGGGGTGGCGACCGGCGATGACGTGGACTGGAGCTTCGTCGACGCGGCCAACGGCAATGCCATCATCAAAGGCGGCACGCTGGTCTTCGCTCCCGGCACCACGTCGCGCAACATCCGGATCCGCGTGAAGAACGATGGCGTCTCCGAGCAATCCGAGACCGCCGTTCTGGAACTTCGAGCCGCCAACCAAGCCGGGCTGACCAGCGGACTCAACAAGCACTCCGTGTTGATCTTCGATGGTGCCGTTCCGCCTCTCGTCACGGAAGAACGCTGGAGCGGTGGCACCGTTTATACCAATCAGACTTGGAGCAGCGTTACTCCTAGCTACAGTGGCTTGCTGCCGGGTTTCACCACGGCCTTGGACGTGGCGGACAATTATTCTCGCCGCCTGGTCGGCCAGATCGTCGCGCCGGCTACCGGTCAGTATCGCTTCTGGATCGCCTCGGATGATGCCTCGCGCCTCTATCTCAGCACCACCTCGAGTGCTGCGAACAAGGTGCTGATTGCCAGCCTAGCCACTTACACCGACTTCCAGAATTGGGAGGCCAATGATTCCCAGCAATCCGCGCTCATCAATCTCGTGGCCGGGCAGTCCTATTACATGGAAGCCCAGCATCAGGAGGGCGGTGGCGGTGATCATCTTTCCGTCGCATGGTCGGGACCGGGCTTCAGCCGCACCCCTATCGCGGGTGCCGCTACCGATGTCGTTCCGCGCACGGTTCGCTTCGTCACCGCCTCCAGTACCCGCCGCGAAAGCGACGCGGGGGAGCCTTTGCTGATGGCGGTGCTTGATCGCCCCGCAGGGAGTTCGGCGGTCACGGTGAACTACACCGTGGCTGGCACCGCGAGTTCCGGCAGCGATTTCACGCTGGCACCCGGCACCCTCAGCTTTGCCGCGGGAGAACAGATGAAACTGCTTCCGCTTTCCTTCACGGCGGATAGCAATGGAGAGACTCCGGAGATCCTCTCGGTGGCTCTGGCTTCCGCCAATGGCGCTCAGATCGTTTCGCCCTCGACTCACACGATCACGCTTCTCGACGCTGCGGCTCCCGCTGTCGGCCCGCTCTATGTGAGCGCGGCTTCCACCACCGCCGCGGGTAGCGTCCTCGGCACCGCGAGCGCCACTCCGGCTTCCGGTCGCAGCATCGCGTCCTGGTCCATCATCGCGGGTAATGTGGGGAATCTCTTCGCGATCAACGCCAGCGGTCAGGTTACTCTCTTGGCCCCGGCAGCGTTGCCCAATCCAGGTGGCATCCAGCTCGGGGTGCGTGCTACCGACAATCTAGGAGCCACCGGTGATGGCGCGGTAAACGTGGTCTGCAACGCCCCCGCAAACAAGGTGGTCGAACGCCGCTGGGCCGGTGAAACCGCCTTTTGGAACGAGGACTGGAGCGCTGCGACCAACTACTCCGGCACACTCACGAACCTGACCAGTGCACAAAACGTGGCGGACACCTACTCCCGCCGTCTCACCGGCCTGCTGGTGCCGCCTACCACCGGAGATTATACCTTCTGGGTTGCAGGCGACGATGACTGCCGCCTCTACCTCGGCACCGAGGGTGGCTCGGCTAGCAAGGTCCAGATCGCCTCGGTCGATGGCTACACCAATTACCAAGCTTGGGATTCGCAAGGTTCCCAGAAATCGGCGCTCATACCCCTGCAAGCAGGGAAGGTTTACTGGATCGAAGCCCAGCAGCGCGAGGGCGGTGGCGGCGATCACCTCTCCGTCGCTTGGTCCGGCCCGGGCATTTCCCGCGTGGCCATTCCGGCCTCGGCTTTCTTTCCCTTCACCCCGGCTGCGGACTTCAATGCTCCTCCTGCGGTTCCGTCCATCGTCGTGGCTTCGCCCCTCGCCGGAGCAACTTTTGAGTCGGGTTCGAATATCCCCGTTGGCGCGAATCTTGCCGGCGGCGCGCAGACCATCACTGCGGTCGAGTTCTATCGTGGTGGGACCTTGATTGGTTCCGATTCCAGCCCGCCGTATCAGGCTGCTTGGAGCAATGCGTCCGCGGGAACCTACGCCATCACTGCCAAGGCCCTCTACTCCGGCGGAGGCGTCGTTTCCTCTCCCGTCTCGATCACGGTTAACGATGCGGACCCCTCTGCCGATCCGGATGGGGATGGTTTCAATACCGGTCTCGAACTTGCCCTCGGCACGAATCCCCAGTCCTCCGCTTCGCAGCCGCCCGCCATCTACGCCAGCCTCCGCGCCTGGTGGAAGCTGGACGATAACACGGGCACCGCTGCCGATGACTTCACCGGCCGTCCCCAGGACGGCACCATCTCCGGCGCGGCATGGGCCACGGGCATCAGCGGCTCTGCCTTGAACTTCGACGGCTTGGATGATGGCATCCTTGTCGGCAACTCCGCCGCCCTCACAGGCACCGGCAATCTCACGCTGGCTGCATGGGTGAAAATTGATCCGGGTTCGCCCTTGGCCACCGTGATCCAGCAACGCGAAGCCGGGGCTACCGGTCATCAGGGACAATACGTGCTGAATGTGAATGCGAGCGGCACGGTGAACTTCTTCATCTACAATAACAGTGCCTATCAGTTCGATCTCACCACGGCGGGCGCCGTGAATGACGGCCAGTGGCATCACCTCGCCGCCGTGCGTGAGGGTACGGCTGGCAGGATCTATATCGATGGTGTGCAGGCCGCCTCCGGTTCTGGCACGGCCCAGGCACTCGTCTCTCATCCTGTCGCGATCGGCTACGATCATCGCGACAACAACAAGCGCTTCGATGGGCTGATCGATGATGTCCGCATCTATGAGCGCGCCCTGAACGCAGCCGAGCTCGATGGCCTCCATGATGGGCTGGTGCCGAACCGGGCGCCCGCATTCACCTCGGATCCGCTGGCCAAGGCCGCTGCGAGCGAGGACACCGTCTATAGCGCTTCACTCGCGGGAGATGCCGGGGATCCTGACTTCGGGGACGGGCTCACCTACACGAAGCTAGGTGGTCCGCTCTGGCTCGCCGTGTCTCCTTCCGGAGTGCTTAGCGGTACCCCCGCGAACAGCGATGTCGGGTCCAATAGCTTCTCGATCCGCGTGGCGGATGCCGCGGGTCTCAACGATATCGCCACGGTGACCATCCAGGTGCTCAATACTAACGACACCCCGGTCTTCGCCGCCGATCCCATGACCGGTAGCCCGGCGACCGAGGACCTCGCTTACTCCATGAGCCTCGCCGGCAGCGCCAGTGACGTGGATGCCGGTGATACTCTGACTTACTTCAAGGTCTCCGGTGCCCCATGGGTCAACGTGGCTCCGAATGGCAGCGTGAGCGGCACCCCGGGCAATGGCGATGTCGGACCCAATAGCGTCACCATCGAAGTCCGCGATACCGCCGGCGCCTCCGACCAAGCGGTGCTCCAGATCGCGGTGGCGAATGTGAACGATGCTCCCGCTTTCTCCGCGGATCCGATTAGCGGTCCTGCCGCTACGGAGGATCTCGCTTACTCGGGCAGCTTGGCCGGGCTGGCCGCCGATATCGATGCGGGCGACTCCTTGATCTACTCGAAGGAGGATGGCCCTCCATGGCTCGCCGTAGCTCCGGATGGCACGCTCTCCGGCACGCCCGGCAACGCCGACGTGGGCATCAACTCCTTTACCGTTCGTGCGCGGGATTGGTCGAACGCGCACGATGATGTGACGCTCACCGTGCTTGTGGCGAATGTGAACGACGCTCCGGTATTCATCGTCGATCCCATTGCTCGTCCGACAGGGAGCGAAGAGCAGGCCTACACTGCTTCGTCCCTCTCCGGCACCGCCGTGGATGCCGATGCTGGAGACTCGCTCACCTACGCGAAGATCGGCGGGCCTCTCTGGCTTGATATCGCAGCTGATGGATCGCTGTCCGGCACGCCGCCTGCGGGTAGCTCAGGGACGAATACTTTCACGGTCGAGGCCAAGGACGGGGCCGGAGCCACGGCCCAAGCCACACTTCTGATCGAGATCGAAGGCGACGAGCTGCCCCTCCCTTGGCAATCGAATAGCATCGGGTCGATTCCTTCGAACGGGTCCGTGACCCATTCCAATGGCACCTACACCGTGAGCGGTGCGGGGAGTCTCAGCGGCCGCAGTGATACCCTGAACTTCGCATGGCAGACCATGAGCGGTGATGGCTCGATCACCGCGCGCATTACGGAGCTGGGTAGCACCGGCGGAAGTGCGCGGATAGGCATCATGATCCGGGACACCCTTGCCTCGAACTCGCGCCACGTCTTCATCGGCCTCGACGGGAACTCCACCTACCGCTGGGTCCGTCGCACGAGCCTCAATGGCAATACCTCGACCTCCACGAGCGGCAGCGGCGTGGTCCCCGCCACATGGATCCGCTTGGTCCGTAGCGGCGACAGGATCACCGCCTACAAGAGCTCGAACGGAACCGCGTGGATCGAGATCGGCAGCCTCACGGCCGCCCTACCGGAGAACTGCTACGCAGGCATGGCGGTCGCCAGCGGGAATGGCGAGGTGCTCAATACCTCGGAATTCACCAACGTCAGCGTGAGCCCGTGATACTCTACCATGCTCAGGTCGGATGGGGGAAAGGGTGAAAAAATGCCATAAGTCGTTCGCGATTTTGACTTATCTGGGCGGGCGGAAGCCGCTGTATTTCAAGACTTGCTAGAAAGCTGGCAATCTGCATCATGCGCGGGCCGGTCAACCCCTGCTGACTGCACCCCCGATGAAGCGGAATGCCGCGACCCTGACCGGCTTGTTGCTGGTGGCCCTCTTTGCTTCCGTTTTCCTTCGGGAACCGGAGCTCCAAGAGTCTGCGTCCGGAGAGTCACAACAAAGCAAGGAGGGGGCGTCACGAACCTTTGCCGGGCAGTCCCATGCTCGATCCGTTCCGGCGGATGCTTCCGCCTCCCGGCCCCCGGCATCCCGTTCCGTGGAGCTCCCGGTGGACTTTCTGGAGCGCGTCGCTCCGGATCGCGGCTTGCAAATCGATCTGCCTGGCGGTGTTTCAGTCGCGGGTTCCGTCTTCACGCGCCGTCATGATGCCGCAGGCGTTTCCATGATCGAGGGGCGCATCACCACGCCGCAGCCGGGCCGCTTCTTCTTTGTCCGTCAGACCTTTCCCGGCGCTGCGGGTTCATTGGTCGGCCACATCCTTTTCGATAGCGGGGATATCCATTGGAAGGTCGAGCCGTCCGGTCCGGGCGGGGCTCCTCGCCTGGTCGAGACTGCCCGGGATGGGCTGATCTGCGCGAATTACAGCATGCCCGCTGCGGCTTCCGCACCGGAGGAAGCGCCCGCGGCGCACCCCACGGACATTCCGATTCCCGCCTACCAGGAGATCCTCCCGCTCCAGAGCCTGCCGGGTGCGGCCGGAGTCATCTATCTGGATTTCGATGGCGAGCAGGGGCCGTTTCTATCCTGGGGGGATTTCGATGCAGCCTCGCCGAACGTGACCAATGCGCAGGTCTTCACGGTGTGGAAGATGGTGTGCGAAGACTTCCAGGGTTTCACCCTGAACATCACGACGGATCGGAAAGTCTTCGACGAGGCGGACCCTGGTAGCCGCCAGCACGTCATCATTACTCCCACCACCACCGCTTCCCCCGGGTCCGGTGGCGTTGCCTTCGTCGGCTCCTACAATTGGGTGGCGGATGTTCCCTGCTTCGCCTTCTACAGCACCGGCAAGTATGGTGCGGAGGTGATCTCGCACGAGGTCGGCCACACCCTCGGTCTCAGCCATGATGGTCGCTCCGTGCCACCCGAAGACTACTACCTCGGCCACGGCTCGGGGGAGACCGGTTGGGCTCCGATCATGGGCGCGGGTTACTACGAGAACCTCACGCAATGGTCGAAGGGTGAGTATGCCGGGGCCAATCGCTTTCAGGATGATGTCGCGATTATCCTCACCAATAACCATGTCGGGATCCGTGCCGACGAGGTCGGCGATGATGAGGAAAATGCGGGGATCTTGGAGATCCTGGCCGACAACAGCGTGACAGGGGAGGGGATCATCGCCACCCGTCACGATGTGGATGCCTACCGCTTCCGCACCAGCGGCGGCCCCATCGATCTGAAGGTGGAGCCCGTGGACCAGAATCCGAATCTGGATGTCATGGCAGAGCTCGTGGATCTCGCCACGGGGAACTACATCGCTAGCTCGCATCCCGATCTTGAACTGGCTGCCGGTATCCAGATGGAGCTGCCCGCCGGTGAATATCTGCTGGAGATCAGCGGCACCGGTCGCGGCAATCCCTTGCTCGACGGCTATACCGACTACGGGTCGATGGGTACCTACTTCATCTCCGGTAGCATCGTGGGAGGGCTCAAGCCCGAACGCTTTACGATCGCGGAGAACAGTGCAACGGGCACTTTGTTAGGCTCCGTGGCCGCACGCGGCGATCACGGCTCCGCCGCCTTGGTCTGGAGCATCCTGTCGGCACCCGGTGGCTTCACCATCGATCCCGCCACCGGTGCGCTCAGTGTGGCGGATACATCGCTGCTGGACTTCGAGGCGCTTTCCACGCGCTGGGATGATCCGGCCACCGTCGAGCTTCTGGTCCGTATCTCGGATCAGGAGGACTCCGATCGGGATGAGACGATCCGTGTGGTGATCACGCTTACGGACCTGAACGATCCGCCCGCGATTGCTCCCGGCGCGCTGGTGGTTCTGGAGCGCACGCGACCCGGCACTCCTTTGCTGACCGTAGAGTCATCCGATCCCGATCACTTCGATCTTCCTGCCTACGAGATCATCGCGGGAAATGAAGCCGGATGGTTCGCTATTGATCGCGATAGCGGCGTGATCTCGGCAAGCAGCGATGGTGTCGGTGAGGTGGAGGGATCCGCTCTCGTCGAGCTTCAGGTTCAAGTCAGCGATCGCGGCTCACCCCCTCTTTCCTCAAGCGCTACGGTGAGCCTCACTGTCATCGGGGTTTCCGACGGGCATCGCCCCGGGGGACTGACTCGCACCTGCTACGAGGGCATCGAGGGCTATGCCGTGGCGGATCTAACTGCAGCGGCCAAGTGGCCGGATCAACCGGACAATCAGGAGTTGCTCCCGGACTTCGATGGCGGCACGCATGGTGACAACTACGGAAGTGTCCTCGGTGGCTACTTCATCCCTCCGGTGAGCGGGAGCTACCGCTTCTGGATCGCCTCCGACGGTGCCTCCGAGCTTTGGCTGGATTCCTCGCCGGAGCAGGCGGGAGCCAACCTGATCGCTTCGGTGGGTAGTTCCACCGATCCCCGCTTCTGGATCGATACCGCACCCTTCCGTTCGAGCCCGGTTTCTCTTGCCGCGGGGCAGGCCTATTTCATTAGCGCCCTCCACAAGGAATCGGTGGGAGCGGATCATGTATCGGTGGCGTTTATGGGACCGGGAATGCCCAAGCAATTACTCCGCGGCATTTATCTTGCGCCCAAGTTGCAGAACTACGCGCCGCAGATTCTCTCGCAGGAGCTCGCCATCGGTGAAGATGCCTATGCCGGGCAGAAGCTCGGCATCGTGGAGGTCCGGGACTTGAACGATGCCGACACGCATTCCGGCTTTGTCATCACGGCAGGCAATGAGGAGGGAGCCTTCGCCATTGATCCGGCAAGCGGTGAGATCCATGTCGCATCGCGCGGTATTCTCGACTCCTTGTCCCGGCCATCCTACACGCTCACGATCGAGGTGACGGACGATGGCTCTCCGGTCCTGACCGGTGCCGGCGAGATCACGGTTACCGTGCACCCCGCGGGATTCATGGCGGACGACGGGCTGAAGCAGCAACTTTGGCATGGGGTGGAAGGGACGAGTGTCGCAGGCCTCACCGAAGGCAACGCGAACTACCCGTATCTGCCTGACGAGACCCGTACCTTGGTGTCTTTCGATAGCGGACCAAATACCGGCGATAACTATGGCTCCCGGATCCGGGCTCTTCTCACTCCGGCCGTTACCGGCTATTACACCTTCCACCTGTCATCCAATGATCAAGCGAAGCTGAAGCTGGGTTCGGATGCCACCGCCGCTACCGCGGTGCAGGTCGCCAGCGTCAGCGGTTGGACGAACTACGGACAGTGGACCAAGTATGCCTCGCAGACTTCGGATCCGGTGCTTCTTGAAGCGGGCAGCCGCTATTACATTGAGACGCTTCACAAGGAGAGCTTGGGCGCCGATCACCTTCAGGTGGCGTGGACCGGGCCTGGCATTGCTTCTCCCACCGTCATTCTCGGAGACTTCCTCACTCCCTACGACATCAACGAAGCTCCGGTCTTCGGCGGCACTTACTCCTTCTCCTTGGTTGAGGGCGCAGTCACGGGAACGGTGATTGGGACGGTGCATGCGGGCGACCCCGAGGGAGAACAGGCCATCCACGAGATCCTCTTCGGCAATCTTTCCGGAGCTTTTGCCATCGATCCTTCCAGCGGGGTCATCACTGTATCCAATCCGGCGGCGCTCACCATCGGCCAGCATCTGCTTACGATCGGCGCGCAGGACGGGGGCTTGAACAGCGCTTATCCCCTCCGATCAGCTCAAGTCAGCGTGTCGATCACGGTCTTGAGCGATAACCTCCCGCCGCAGTTCCCGTCCTCCACTTATTCGGATTTCGGCACCCAGGATCTCGGCTATGCGGCCTTCTTCACGGCAAGCGACCCGAATGCGGACGACCTGCTCGTGTATGAGAAGGTCTCCGGACCTGCTTGGTTGGTGGTGGAGAGCGATGGCTCGGTTCACGGGCTTCCGACCAATGCGAACGTGGGAACGAATGTCTTTGTCCTGCGGGTCGTCGATCCCGAGGGTCTCAGCGATGAGATCGAGCTGACCATTGAGGTGGCGAACATCAATGATCCGCCTTTCTTCATCGAGCTTCCCATCGTCCTTCCGCTGGCGAGCGAGAATCAGCCCTTCGCTGCTTTCCTGGGCGGGGCCGCGGGGGATGTGGATTCAGGTGATCAACTCGGCTTCAGCAAACAGTCCGGACCTGAATGGCTTCAAGTCGGGGCGGACGGCGGCTTGAGCGGCACACCCGGCGACGGGGATGCCGGTGCAAATGAATTCGTGATCCGGGTCACGGATCTCCAAGGTGCCTATGCAGATGCAACTCTCGTGATCACGGTGGCTCCGGTGAATGATCCTCCCGTCTTTACCTCACCGCTGATCGAAGGGCATGTCGCCACGGAAGACCTGCCTTTTGCGGGAAGCCTCGCGCTCTTCGTGGCGGACCCTGATGCCGGGGATATCCACTTCTTCGAGAAGCTGGCCGGGCCGGACTGGCTGGAAGTAGCCGCGGACGGGACTTTCATCGGAACTCCGACAAACGCCGACGTGGGTCCGAACCTCTTCGTCGTGCGGGTGGTCGATTCCGGCGGAGCATCAGCCGAAGCGACTTTGCTCATCGGGGTGGAGAACGTGAATGATGCTCCGGTATTCGCAAACAACCCGATCGCGGGCATCGCTGCGCGGGAATCTCTTCCCTACATCGCGGATCCCTTGCTCGCGACGGATGAGGACGCGGGCGACTCCTTGGTCTACTCGAAGGAAGACGGTCCCGAATGGCTGCAAGTGGCCACCGATGGAGGCATTTCGGGGATTCCTCCCGCAGGTTCGGCCGGGATGCATGCGTTCATCGTTCGTGCTACGGATCTTGCCGGCCTTCACGCGGAGGCATCGCTCCTGATCGAGGTCTTGGCGGATGGCATGCCGCTGCCTTGGGACGTCAGTGCTGTGGGTTCCCAAGAGGACGGCAGCGGCGCGGCGAGCGGTCAGGGCGAGTTCGTGGTCACGGGCTCCGGCCATCTGTCCGGTCGCGAGGATAGCTTCCAATTCGTCTGGCAGACCTTGAGCGGCGATGGCTCAGTCACCGCCCGGCTGGTCTCGTTGGAGGGTGGTTCTTTGTCCCGCGCCGGAGTGATGATCCGGGATAGTTTAGCTTCGAATTCCCGGCATGTCTTCCTGGGGCTCTCCGGTGAAGGAGCCTTCCGCTGGATCCGCCGGACCAACTACAATGGGAATTCCTCCGCGAACACCAGCGGGACCGCCACTCTGCCCCATGCATGGGTCCGCTTGCATCGCCAGGGGAACACCATCACGGCTTTCAAAAGTCCCGATGGACTCAGCTGGGTGCAGATCGGCAGCCTCAATGCCGCGCTGCCGGAAACCTGCTACTTCGGCCTCGCGGTGAGCAGCGGCTCCGAAACGGCAGTGAGCGAAGCCCGCTTCAGCAACGTGACTCTCGATCCTTGATCCGCATCCTTAACTTCGCACTGTGCATCTCCCTGCTGGCCTCGTGTGGTGAGAAGAAATCCGGTCGCCCCGGGGGCTCGGAAACATCTTCCAAGGCACCCCGCTCGGAAACCCGGAGCAATCGCGATCCCGAGCCCGGCACGACTGCTGGCAAGCGGGTGCTACGCGAGTCCTTCGAGTCCGCGCTTGCCTCAACCGATCAGGAGGCTCGATCGAAAGTTTTCGGGCAGGTCGCATGGGATGCCATCGACGTCGACCCGGAGCTTTCCCGCCAGGCTTTTGCGGAGCTTCCTGCCGAAAGCCCGGAGCGCGCCAAACTGGCAGCCCATTTCGCGATGCGTCTCGCCGAGTCGGACCCCGACCAAGCCTTGGAGTGGGCGAGGGGACTCGGTTCCTCCGAACGGGAGGAAGCCTTGAGCCGCATCTCGGTCGTCATCGGGGCAAAGAATCCGGTCCGGGCGGCCGAATTGATCACTGCGGAGATCGAGCCGGGGCGACCCCGCGACCGCGCCGCGGTCCAACTCGCCCAGCGCTGGTCCCAAGCCGATCCCTCGGCAGCGGCAGAATGGCTTGGGACTCTCCCGGCGGGAGAAGCCCGCAGCGCCGGGCTGAAGCTGGCCCTGGTCCGCTGGCTCGGAGACGACGCTCCAGCCGTGGCATCTTGGATCACCGGTCGCACCGACGAAGCTCTCGGGCTGGAATCGCTGGCTGCCGTCGCGGATCATCTGCGGTCGGCGGAGGCCTCTGAGAAAGCCGCGGCACTAGCCGCCTTTTCCGATCCCGAAATCCGCCGCCGATTGGAAAACCTGCTGGCACAGCCAGGCCCCTGAGTACAGTATTTCCCTTGTGAGTGTGGATACCTACCTCTGTCCCGGATGCGACAAGGAAGTGCGTGTCGGCTCGCGCTATTGTCCCCACTGCAATCCGCCCTCCAAGCGTCGCAAGCGCCAGCAGAGTGCCGCCTCGGGCAGCAAGCGCGGGACCGCCCGCGATCACTCCTACGACGGCTTGGACCTCCCGGACGATGATTTCGACTACGAGGACTTCGTCGCGCGCGAGTTCGGCGGCAAGCCCCACCGCAAGACAGGCCTCAGGTGGTATTGGTGGCTCACCGCCGTCGGGGTGCTCGGTCTCATGATATTGGCGGGCTTCAGCTTCGCCGGTTGGGGCGGTTTTGCGTGGTGGTAAATCCACCGCGGATTCCCACTTGGCAAAAATCGCCCCCCTCGCTCAACTCCCGATGATATGACGGAGTCGGCGGTGGAGATCGAATACCTGAGGAAACGGTACGGCAGCTTCGAGGCCTTGGCCGGTGTCTCGCTTTTGGCACCCAAGGGCAGCGTCTTCGGCCTCCTCGGCCCGAACGGCGCAGGCAAGAGCACCTTGGTGAAGTCTCTCCTCACCATCATCCGTCCCACCGAGTGTCGTGGGACCCTGCTTGGCAAGAAGATCGGCGACCGAGCCACCCTCGCCAAGGTCGGCTACCTTCCCGAACATGCGAAATTTCCCGATTACCTCACCGGTCGGCAGGTGATCGCCTACTCCGCAGGCATGGCGGGAGTGGCTGGCAAGATTGCGAAGCAGCGCATCTCCCGCCTGCTGGACCTGGTAGGCATGGGCGCCTGGGGCGACAAGCGCGTCGGCACCTACTCGAAAGGCATGAAGCAGCGCGTCGGCCTCGCCCAAGCCTTGGTCAACGAACCGGAGATCGTTTTCCTCGATGAGCCCACCGATGGTGTCGACCCCGAAGGCCGCATCGAGATCCGCAAGATCATCGAGGGCATGAAGGCCGAAGGACGTACCGTCTTCGTGAATAGCCACTTGCTCGGCGAGGTCGAGCAAGTCGCCGATCAGGTCGCCATTCTCTCGCAAGGCAGGATGATCCGTTCCGGTTCGATCAGTGAGCTCACGGGGGCGGGCAAGCACTATGAGCTTCGTACTTCAGGCCCTGTCCCGCTTGCCATCCGGGAGAAACTGGAGTCCGCGGGCATGCAGGTTGCTGGAGATCGGCTCACCATTCCCGCCTCGGACGCCTCCGAGATTCAGGGCGTCATCGATGCCCTCCGCGCTTCGGGTGTCATCATCCGCGAGTTGAAGGAAGCCCGGCAATCTCTTGAGGAACTCTTCCTCTCCGCCGTGAACAGCGCCCGCGAGGCAGTGAAGGGAGGTGCGGCATGAGCGCCTTGATCGCCATTTTCATGGACTCCTTCCGCCTCCTCCAGGCGCGGCGTCTTTTCTGGATCACCTTCGGCATCTCGATGCTGGTCGCCTTGGCCTATGCTTCGATTGGTTTCAACGAGAAGGGCATGACCATGTTCTTCGGTTGGAAGGAATTCGAGAACCCCATCCTGAAGTCCGGCAGCCCGGAAGCCGCAGCCTTCTACGTGATGATCTTCACCGATTGGATCGTCGGCCTCTGGCTCGCGTGGTTTGCCCTGGGGTTGGCCGTGGTGTCCACCGCAGGCATCTTCCCGGACTTCATCGCGGATGGCTCGATCGGAATCTCGTTGTCCAAGCCCGTGGGCCGCTTCCGGCTTTTCCTGCTCAAGTTCGCTGGCGGTCTTCTGTTTGTCGCGCTTCAGGTCGCTCTCTTCACCCTCATGGTCTTCCTCGCCATCGGCTGGCGTGTGGGTGAATGGAATCTCACCATCTTCTGGGCGGTGCCGGTTGTCACCTTCGTCTTCGGCCTGCTTTATTCGGTGGCCGTCCTCGTCGGCATCTGGACGCGTTCCACCCTCTTCGCCCTGCTCTCCGCTTGCGGGGTCTGGGCCCTTTCGTGGCTGGTCCACTTTACCGAACAGCAGTTCTACACCTTCGCCCACACCGTGCCGGAGGCAGGGATCTCGGTCGATTGGTCGAAGGGCGATGTCGAGGAAACCGATAAGGAGGGCGAGAAGGTGGACTGGGTCGTGAAGGCTCACTCCACCATCGAGACCATCGGCAGTCCGCTTCCCAAGACCCGGGATTGCACGCTCTACCTGAAGCGTCTCATCAAGATGGAGAAACGGGATTCGCTCCTTTCCGGCGTCACCTTGGGCGATCTGATGACCGGTACCCTGCCAAACCGCATGCAAGCCGGCGCCCAGAAGAAGGCCGAGGAGCGCCACTCCGCGTGGTACGTCTTCGGCACTTCCGCCGCCTTCGGTGCCTGCATCCTCGGCCTGGCCGGTTGGATCTTCTGTCGCCGCGATTACTAGGGAAGCTTCGGTAGCTTCGCGGCTTCCACGAACTCCGGGATCGAAATCGATCCCCGAGCCACGCCGCCCTTCGGCGTTGCAGTCGCCGCCATCCACGCCACATCGATCTTCGCCGCTGGCGTCCCTAGCTTGAAGAGGATCGCGAACTCCTCGCGGCTGATTCGCTCATCCTCGTCCGTATCGATATCCGCCGCCACCTCACGGCGCTGCGTCCTCATTGCCTTCGCCACCGCATAGCCCGGGATGCTCGGGATTGCCTTGGTTTTGATCCATGCCTTCAGCTCCATCCCGCTGCCGCCTCCCATCCGGCTCCAGAAGCTGGCGATCGTCTTCTCCGCCGTCCCGGGCTTCCACATCACCGCGATCTCCGCGCGGCTGATCACGTCATCCCGTGACACGTCAAGTTCGACGAAGAGTTCCGTCCTCTGCAACCAGAGCCCCAGTGACTTCGCCAACTTCTTGTCAGATCGTGCCGCCAGGATTTCTTCCACCGAAAGCGAACCCGAAGCATCGCTATCGATCAGGGGGAAGGCAGTCTCTTTCTTCGGCTTCACCGCGGGAATCTCCTGCCACTCCGCCAAGGACAGCCCGCCATCTTGATCCATGTCGTAAGTCTCGACGAGGTAGGCCTCCTCTGAACCCAACTGGTAGATGAAGACGCTCCCTTGATCCGCAGACCGCTTGTCATAAGACTGGTCGATATCGGTCCGATCCATGTGCGAAGCCCCGACCAAGGCTGTTCCCCGGCTTAGGGCCACGCTACGTCCGAACCCATCCAAGGAATCCCCGCTTTCATGGGAAGCCGCGAAACGCATCTCATGGCTCCAGAGCCCGCCTTCCAGAGTAAACAGGTCGGCCGTACCTCTGCCGGTAGGAAGGACAAATTGGTGAGACAGATATCCCGGTGATCCGATCAAAGCCCGATCATGTCCTGCCGCTACGGCGGCGCCGAAGCTTGCCGACTGCGCCGGAACCGGTGCCTTCAGACGTGTTCGCTGCAACCAGCTGGTTCCACTTTCCTCGAAGAGGTAAACCGCCCCGGCATCGTAGCTTCCTTCGATGTCTTTCCACGGTGCGCCGATCAGCGCCCGACCGTTCATTATGCTCAGGGCATAGCCGAAGCGGTCCCCGGCGCTTGCATCGCTCGCCTGAAGTTTCGTTCGTTCACCCCATACCCCGTTCGTCTTGCTGAAAACATGCACGCTGCCGGCACCGAGCCCGGGTCGGCCGACCAGCACGGTTCCGCTTCGTAGGGCCACGGACATCCCGAAATGGTCATCCTCGCCATTCCCCGCTGCTACCAGTTCGGCGCTCTGGATCCACTCATCTTCATCACGCTCGAAGATCCACACCCGGCCACGATCCACTCCGAAGGGCAGGGTGGACGGAATGCCGAATACAGCCCGGCCCCCGAGGAGGGCTACCGAACTGCCGAGGAACCCGCCCGTTGCTCCAGTCGGAACGATCGCATCCTCGAGGCTCCATCCTGCTTCAGTTCGCTTGTAGACCACCGCGAAGTCGGAAGCCCCCACCAAGGCACGGTCACCGTCCAAGGCCACCGAGATACCGAATTGCTTCTGGATCACTCCGCCCGGATCCAGCCTGTCCTCGAAAACCCAGCTCCCCGATTCATCCCGGAAGACATAGGCGCATCCTGCGTCCGCACCGCTCAGGCTATCCTCTTGAGGCGTTCCGATCACGGCCCGATTCCCGCTGATCGCGACCGAGGAGCCGAACTGGAAGTCATCTCCGCCTTCCTCCGCCACCAGAGTGCCGAAGGAATTCCAGTCGGAACCGCTGCTCCGGTAGGTGTGCACGCGGCCGGCATGGTTCTGAGCCGTGCTGCTCTCCTGCGGCGCCCCGATCAAAAGATTGTTCCCGGAGATGGCCACTGCCGCACCAAACTTACCGCCTCCCTGTCCCGATTGAGAATCGAAGCGCATCCCCTGTGTCCATGTCACGCCGCTACGGGTGTAGACCAAGGCACTCCCTGCAGGATGGGCTTCTTGCGGATGTCGCGCGGTTGCTCCTGCTATCACCGTGTCGCCATCGATGGCCACGGAGAAACCAAGGCGAGCATCGGCTGGATGGGTTGAGGAGAGCTTCTGCTGCAGGAACCAAGTGGAGAGACTCCCGGTGAAGATGTACACGTTCCCCCGTGCATCCGGCAGTTGCGAGCTTGTGGCAATCCCATGAGCCCCGATCACCAGGGTGTTACCCTCGGCCGCCACCGCGCAGCCGAAGGCCGCTTGATTGAAGCCTCCCGGAACACGGATGCTGCTTGCAAGATCCCAAGTCTCCTGGGACTTGGTGAAGATGTGGGCGCTCCCCTGATGCTCCGTCGTGGTGGCGATGTCGCCAGGCGATCCGACGAAAGCGTGGCTCCCGTCCAAGGCCACGGAGAACCCGAACAGGTCGCCGTGCTCGCCACCCCCGGGGGGGAGCAGTTGGGTCACGGTCTCCCATCCCCACGATTGCCGCTGGATCACATAGGCCGCACCCGCTGTCGGCACTCCCTGACTGAAAGGATCTCCATACCCGCCAGGCCCCGGACTTCCGATCAATGCTTGGTCACCCGAAAGCGACACCGAGTATCCAAAGCGTGCCTCCTTCTGGAGATTGGAGACGCTGATGATCTGGCGGTAGTGCCAATCATTGGACTCCTCGACATATAGATACGCCCTGCCCGCCGAGGTGACTCCCCCGGGATTCGAGAGCGGAGCTCCGACCAACAAACGGTCACCCTCGATCGCTACCGAGGCACCGAAACCGGATGCGGCATTCTCGGGTGGCGAAATGAATCCACTTTGAGTCCAAGTCTCCCCCTGCCGCGTGAAAAGGTAGACGCTGCCTGTTCCTCCGTCGCTCCGGGTTCGATCTTGCGGCACGCCCACCGCAGCCACATCCTCGTCGATCGCCACGGATGCACCGAAATGATTCCAAGGTGAACCGCTCCCCGGACTCTCCGGCCGGAGCTCCTGCCGGAAGTTCGTGATGAGAGGATCGATAGTTACCGGATAGCGGGCCCCGCGATCATCCACCACGAAGCATATCCCCTCATCGCCCGGCTGCATTCTCGCGGCTAGAAGATCGCCATCCGCATCCGTCACCTTGAGCCCGGAGTAGCGGAAGGATGGCTTGCCCTCGCTCGAATCGAAAACCAGATCCCCTGTGTCGCCGTCTGTCCGAGCCTCGACGCCCTCCAGCTTCACATTGATCCGGATGGCATCCTCATGCTCGAAACCCGGAAGCCGGGAACTTAGAGTCAATCCGTGTTCGATGCCGTCGGGGTGGTTCTGGAACCATTCCACCACGCCATCGTCATGATGATACTCGGCTCGGGATCCCTCGGTTCGGAGGAGAGGAGGGCCGGTGCTATCTCCTGAATAGCCTATGGTGAATCCGCTCTCCTCAAGGTCGGATTCAAAACTCACGCTCCTTTCCATGAACCGCGCCACGATGCCCTCATCCGCATTCCTCGCGAAATGCGTGACTCCCCGGTTCTCCGCCTGAGAGGCTTCCTCCGTGGAGAGCGGGAAGACATTTCGGCGCGCCTGCTCCAGTGCCCTTTGAAGCGGATCCGGCAGCATCTTTATCCCCGCCAGCGCCTCGTTCCCGGCGCGCGGACCGGACTCTCCGGGAGCTAGGTCCGGGGTGCGTTTCTTTTGCTCTCCTCCGGAGATCGGTCGCTCCTTAGGTCCTGAATTCAAGCCCCAGATAAGAGCGCTGAGACATGCAATCGTGATCGAAATAATCTTCTTCGAGCGGGAACTCATGAATAAGAGGGGGTGCACTGATAGGTCAGCGTCCGCCTCTTTTTGTCAACTCGCCCGGTGGCCTGTTAGGAGACCGGTCTGCAAGTTCCCGAAATGGGACTGCTCTCATCACACCGGTGCGAAGACCATCGCCGTCCGGGCCGGGGTGTAGATCGAGAGGATACCGCCTTTTTGCACCGGGTAGGTCATCTCCGCATTCACCCGGTCTTGCCCGCCGAAGTTGGAGGCATCCGTATCCAGCACGAGCCGGTATTCGCCCGTTCCCGGCACCCTCAACTCGTAGTCGGGGATCGAGCGGTCCACCGAGAGATTGAAGACAAAGATCAGGTCCCCGCGCCGCGCGCACAGCACCTTGTTCGTGATGTCCAGATTCAGCAGTTCAGCCGGTTCATTCCCCGGCAGCCCGTGGTTCTTGCCCGCCTCTAACATCGCGCGGTCGAAGGCTCCGAGATAGGCATACTTCAGCGCCGGATTGTCCGCCAGCGACCACTGGCGGCGGCAGTAGTGATAGGACCAGTCATTGCCCTCGCGCGGGAAATCCAGCCACTCCGGATGGCCGAACTCGTTGCCCATGAAGTTCAGCCAGCCTTCACCGCCGAGAGCGAAGGTGAGCAGGCGGATGATCTTGTGCAGTGAGATCCCTCGCTCCACCACCGGGCTGGGATCCTCCTTGCCCATGTTCCAGTACATCGCCTGGTCCATCAGCCAGAAGGCCAGCGTCTTGTCGCCCACCAGCGCCTGGTCGTGGCTCTCCGCATAGGCGATGTTCGCCTCGCCGTGACGCCGGTTCGTCAGCGTGCCCCAGATCTCGCCCACATCCCAGTCCTCGTCGCGGGTATGCTTCAGCAGCTTGATCCAGAAGTCGGGGATGCCCATCGCGAGACGGTGGCTGAAGCCCACGCCGCCATCCGCCACCGGCTTGCAGAGGCCCGGCAGCCCGGACATGTCTTCCGCCACTAGGATCGCGCCCGGCCGGATCTGCCGCGCCAGCGTCGTCGCAAGTTGCAGATACAGCACCGCATCCGCGTCTGCATCGTCGCCGAAGTACTTCCAGTAGTCATCGAAGGAAGCCGAGCCCCGGTGCCAGTAGAGCATCGAGGTCACCCCGTCGAAGCGGAAGCCGTCGAAGCGGAACTCCTCCAGCCAGTGCCGCACGTTGGAGAGCAGGAACTGCCGAACCTCCGGCCGACCATAGTCGAATACCTTCGAGTCCCACTGCGGATGATCACCGCGCTCGCCGGAGTGGAAGTAGAGATTGCCGGAGCCGTCCAAGTCGTTCAGCCCCTCTGCATAGTTCTTCACCGCATGCGAGTGCACGATATCCAGCAGCACTGCGATCCCCAGCCCGTGGGCGGTATCCACGAGATACTTCAGATCCTCCGGCGTGCCGAAGCGCGAGCTCGGCGCGAAGAAGGAGGACACGTGGTAGCCGAAGGAGCCGTAGTAGGGATGCTCCTGCACCGCCATCAGTTGCACCACGTTGTATCCGCCCGCCGCGATCCGGGGCAGGGTCGCATTGGCAAATTCGCGGTAGCTGTGCACCCGGCCCTCCTCGCCGGACATGCCCACGTGTGCCTCGTAGATGAAGGGCACCTTTACCGTCGCCGGGTCGAAGTCGTGCTTCCACACGTAAGGCTCTGCAGGCTCCCAGATCTGCCCGGAGTAGTCGTGCGATTGCGGGTCCTGCACCGCCCGCAGGATGCAGGCCGGGATCCGGTCGCGGCTTGAGCCATCCGCACCGGTGATGTGCAGCTTCACCCGCTGCCCGTGGGCCAGCGTGCCGGGGTCCAGGCGCAGTTGCCACACGCCGCCCCGCGCCGGAGCCAGCGGGTGGCTCTCGCGGTTCCATCCATTGAAATCCCCGATTAGCGAGACCGCCTTCGCTTTCGGCAGCCACTCCCGCACCATCCAGTGCCCGTCCGCCTGGCGGTGGATGCCGGTCAGCTTGTGGCCGTTGGCATGCGCGGGCAGACTGCCGCTGCGCCCGTCGATATCCGCCAGCGTCCTCCGGAGCCGCTCCAGCCGCCCCGCGATGACCTCCTTCTGGGGTTCCAGCCATGGATCATCGAGGACTAGCTTCGGCGTTTCGCTCACCCCGCGAGCATGGACGCAAATGGCATAAGTGCAAAGCCACGAGTGCGTCTATCAAGGAGAGGAAACGTCCCGTGTCCCTGGAATCGCTCCCTAATGCGAGCCGGTCGGGAGAAGCGGGGACAGACCCGCATGAAGCATTCCTGCAGGATGCGATGAATCCCGAGGTGCTACCCGGCACCGCGTGCCGGGTTTCTATGAAGCATCCCTCGGGACGAAGAAGGCGGCGGCCGCCCTAAGACCTCACGGTGCCTTCTCCCCATCCTTCAGCGGCACTTCCTTCGTGATCAGCTCCTTCATGTAGTCCGCGCCGAAGAGTTCCTGCGTGATGATCGGCTCTCTCCCCGGCACGTAGAGCACGTTCACCGGGATCGCCGTTCGTCCCAGCTCTCCCAGCTTCTTCTCGATCGCCGGGTCCGGATTGGTCTTGTCCGCTTTCAGGGTCACCACCCCGCGTGCCTTCATCAGATCGGCGACTTCCTTGGGATAGGCCCGCTTCTTGTTGAGCTGGCAGGTGGCGCACCACTGCGCCGTGAAGTCCACGAACACCGGCTTGCCTTCCTCCAGCAACTCGTTCACCCGCGCATCGCTCCACTTCTCCCAAGTCAGGGCGGACTTCTCCGGCGGCATGGTCAGTTTCAAACCAGCCGCCGCGAAGATCAGCGTGACCAGCACGGCCACACCCTTCGCCCGGCTGGTGCGGATCGGCGTGAACCAACGTCCGAATACCCAGGCCGCGATCGCGATAGCCGTCAGGCCGAAGACCACGTTCAGCGTGTTCTCCAGACCGATCTGCCCGGCATAAACCCATAGCAGGAAACCCGCCGTCGCGAAGAGCAGGAAGGACATCGCCTGCTTGAAGCTTTCCATCCACGCACCGGGGCGGGGGAGCAGGTCCACCAGTTTCGGGAAGATCGAAAGGATCAGATACGGCAGGGCAAGCCCCAGCGCCATCGCGGTAAAGGCCGCGAAAAATTGCACAGGCGGTAGCGTGATCGCAGTGCCGATTGCCGCACCCAGGAAAGGCGCGGAGCAGGGCGTCGCCACCACCGTGGCCAGGATGCCCGAGAAGAAGGAGCCGCTCACGCCCTGCTTCGATTGCAGCTTGCCGCCCACACCCGTGGCCGAGGCCCCGATCTCAAAGAGGCCATACATGCTCAGGCCCAGCACGAACATCAGCAGCATCAGCACCAGCACCGTCCAAGGGTTCTGGAGCTGGTAGCCCCAGCCGACCTCCTGCCCCGGGCCTGCTGCCGAGCGCAACGCGAAGAGCACGCCGCTCAACACCCAGAAAGACACCAGCACACCCACCGTGAAGGCGATGCCGTGGAGTACGATCTTTTTCTTGTCCTCGCCCGATTGTTGGACGAAGCCCATGATCTTCAAGCCGATCACCGGGAACACGCAGGGCATCAAGTTCAAGATCAGCCCGCCTGCGAACATCCCGCCCAGAATCGGCAGCAGTGCCGCAATCGAAAGCGGCTTCGCCGGTGCGCGCTCGATCACCGTCGCTGGCACCAGCACCGCATGGCAACCGCTCTTCGCGTCGAAGGGGCTGCTGGCGATCAGGATGCCCGCCACGTCCTTACCCTGTTCGATCGGGGTATCGATGATGTCCTTGGTCTTCCGCTTCAGCGTGAAGACCCAAGAATCACCCTCTTTTTTCACCGTGCTGCCCTCGCTTACCGAGGCCAAGAAAGGGGCCGCCGGAATGAAATCGACACCGTCCGGCAGCGTGCAGCCCGAGGCGGGAGTCACCGTCAGGAGCACATTGGCGCCATCGTTCGTGGCCTTGAATTCCCAGCCGTCCGCCTTGATCGGCGCGGTCGTGCGGGCCGCTTCAAAGAGCGCTGTCTGGCTGGCATCCACCTCTGCGCTGTCCTTCACCGGCAGCGAAAGGGTGAAGCTTCCCGCCTCATCCAGGCACTGGCCGGTCTTGCAAATCTGCCAGGTCGCACTCGCCTTGATCTCGGCCACCGAATCCTTCGCCAGCGTCGCCGGTGGGGTGATCTCCACCATGAAGACCGGACTGCCCGAGAAGTAGAAGCTCTGGTTCTCCAGCAGGCCCACCTCGACCTTCGGCGCCGGCCACTGGATCGGCCCGGCGCTGAATCCCTCGGGCAGCACCCACTCGATCTTCAGCCCCTGCTCGATCCCGCCGGAGTTCTGGTAGTAGCTGTGCCAACCCTCCGGGTGGCCCAGCCGCAGCGCCACCGTGAATGGCTTGCCCGCTGCGATCGAATAAACTTCCGAGACCAAAGTGGCCGTGCTCTTCGCCTTGCCGCCCGCGGACTCCGCTCCCGGCAGGCCGAAGCTCATTTTCTCCTCCTGCGCCGCGACGGGAAAGATCAGCAAAAGAGCGAGGAAAAGACGCAGGAATGGAAGATGAATGGCCATGAGCATGCCGACCGGCGGTGTCAGGCTAGAGAAGATGCCCCGTCGCTTCATCCAAAAATTTCGAGCCCTCTACCAGCCTCCTCCTCCACGGCACCCGTTCTTCTCCTATTCATCCGATCCATCTTGGCCCAAAAAAATACCGGACGAGCCTTGGAGACCCGACCGGTATTGAAAGGCGAAACAGGGGAAAGATCTAGTAGCCCTCGTAGTAACGGCGGCGGTTCTCCTGATCCTGCGCGTTGCCGATCGCGGCACCGCCGGCTGCACCCACGCCAGCGCCGATCAAGGCACCTTCTCCGGCTCGACCGGACTGGTTGCCGATGACGGCACCTGCGGCGGCTCCGCCTAGGGCTCCGATGACAGCACCACGCTGGGTGTTCGGGCCGGCCGGTGCTGCGCAGTTGCTGAGGACCCCGGCCGTGGCCAAGGCGATGAGTGCAAGGGATTTGTTCATGGTGTTCGGATCAAGTTGCGGGGGAAAGTCCGCTAGATCCCTGCTTTCGCAAGGCGGAATGCAATTCCCGTCTGAATCGACGTGATACCGTCCTCATTTATTCAGGCCTTCATGCCCTCAAGCGCCCGGGCGCAGTCGGTCACCAACCGCGGACCTTGGAAGATGAAGGCCGAGTAGATCTGCACTAGGCTCGCGCCCGCCTTGATCTTATCCACCGCGTCTTGGGCGCAGGAGATCCCGCCGACCCCGATGATCGGGATACGTCCGCCGAACTCTCCCGCAAAGGCCCGGATGATTTCCGTGCTGCGCTGCGTGAGGGGGCGACCGGAGAGCCCGCCCGCTTCATGAGCCCGCGGATGGCCTGCTACAGGTTCGCGCGCCAACGTGGTGTTGGTCGCGATGAGCCCGTCCAGGCCACCCTCCAAGAACACCCGTGCCAAGGAACTCACGTGGGGGGGATCCAGATCCGGCGCCACCTTGAAGAGCAGGGGCACATGCCTCCCGTGCTCCTTCTCCAACGCGGCCTGCTCTTTCTTGAGCCGCTCTAGCAGCCGGGCGGAGGCTTCCTCGCTCTGTAAATCGCGTAGCCCCGGCGTGTTCGGGGAAGAGAGGTTCACCGCGATGTAGTCCGCCACCGGATAGGCGGCCCGCAGGCAGGCCAGGTAATCGTCCGCAGCATTCTGGTTCGGCGTGTCCTTGTTCTTGCCGATGTTGAAGCCGATGACTCCGTCGAAGTGCTTGGATCGGCGCACGTTTTCCACCCCTGCCTCGATCCCGGGATTGTTGAAGCCCATCCGGTTGATGATCGCCTCGTGCTCGACCAAGCGGAACAGGCGCGGCTTCGGATTACCCGCCTGCGGCCGCGGCGTGATGGTCCCGATCTCCACGAAACCGAAGCCGAGCCGGCCCAGCGCGTCGATCGTGTTGCCTTCCTTGTCCAACCCCGCCGCAAGTCCGACCCGGTTCGGGAAGCGCAGGCCCATCGCCTCCACCGGAGCGAGAAACTCCTCTTCGGGGAACATGAGCTTCAGCGCTCCGACTTTTTCTGCCAGTCGCAAGCCCCGAAGGCTCAAATGGTGGGCACTCTCGGCGTCCAGTTGGAACAGCAGGCTACGGGCAATCGAATAGGCGTCGGGCACCCCCGGACCCTGCACGTCCCGTTTCCATTCTCCAATCCCGAACCGCGTCTCAAAACATCGTTTTCGACGATGTTTCAACGGTATTTAGTGTTTGAATCGATGTCTTCCGGAAACTCGTCAAGACAGACATTTCCAGACCTCACACCAGCTCTGCCGCGATCGGATCGACCAGCGGCGAACCGGCCAGCGTCAGCACCAGCCGCCCGTCCTTCTCCTCCGCCAGCCCATGCTCGATCAGGCGCCCTACGCCCGCCCCATCGACCAATGAAAGCGGAACGCCCTCGTCGGTTCGTAACATCAGCGCGATCCGCTCCAACCGCCGCTGCTCGGCGTCCAGCGATTCGGCCTCTTCCACCGCATTGCCCAAGCTAGCCACCATCCTTACATAGCCCGCCGTGTCAGCGATGTTCTTGCTTCTCAGGTTGCCCACGGTGGA
Source organism: Luteolibacter rhizosphaerae (assembly GCF_025950095.1). NCBI lineage: Bacteria > Pseudomonadati > Verrucomicrobiota > Verrucomicrobiia > Verrucomicrobiales > Verrucomicrobiaceae > Neoluteolibacter > Neoluteolibacter rhizosphaerae. The sequence goes on from NZ_JAPDDR010000005.1 coordinate 64,720, forward strand.
CACTGCGGAAGGCCCGAGCCCAAGATAGTCCTCACCCCGCCAATAGCCCCGGTTGTGGGAAGACCGATGTCCCGGCTTGGCATAATTGGAAGTCTCGTAGTGCTCGAAGCCAGCCGCCTTCAGCATCTCGTCCGCCAGCAGGAAGAAGCGCGCGTTCACATCCTCGCTCTCGCTCACCTCGCCGCGTCTCAGCGATTCGAAGAAGGCGGTGTCTTCCTCGTAGGTGAGGTTGTAGGCCGAGATGTGATCGGGTTGCAGCGCGATCGCAGTCTTCAGGGTGGATCGCCAGTCCTCCTCGGACTGACCGGGAATCGCGAACATCAAGTCGATGTTCACCTCCGGCATTCCGGCTTCCCGCAAGATACCCACGGCCGCAGCCGCCTCCTCGGCCGAGTGCTCGCGTCCCAGCTTCTCCAGCACATGGGGCGTGAAGGACTGGATGCCCAGCGAGACCCGAGTGACGCCCAGTTCCCTGAAAAGCCGAGCCTTCGCCACATCGAAGGTCGCCGGGTTCGCCTCAAAGGTCACTTCATCCAGGCCCTGCAGATCCAGCAACTCGCCCAAGCCGCCGAAGAGCTTCCGCAAGTGGGTGGGGGAGAGCATCGAGGGCGTGCCGCCGCCGAGGTAGAGCGTGCGCGGCTTTTCCTCCAAAGCTTCGATCCGGAGCTTCGCTTCCCGTAGCAAACCCTCCACAAACTCGCCTACCGGGGTGTTGCCCGGCGTGTGCTTGTAGAACGAGCAATAAGGGCAAACCCGGTGGCAGAACGGAATATGGAGGTAGAGCAGCAAACGCGCACTCTTTCAGCCTCGCGCGCCGCGGTCAATGCGGGCTCCTGCGGAGCTTCGGCTCAATCCACCAGCAGCACCTCTCCCTTAGCGGAGCGCAGGCGGAAGGTCTTCGCGGAGAGATCGTGTGCGGCCTTGATCGAGCGGACGGTGCGGCTCTTCACGCGCATGAGCACGGAGTGGGTGCGTGCAATCTTGCCTTCGACCCTCACTCCCCGGAGCAGGGTGCTGTCGGAGATCCCTGTCGCACTGAAGAGAATGCGATCCCCTTTGGCTAGGTCCTTCGAGAGATAGACCCGGTCGAGCAGCTTCTCGTAGCCCTCGGCGATCAAGAGGCGTCTTTCCAAACCGTCCTTCGGCCAGATCTTTGCTTGGAGTCCACCCCCAAGGCATCGCAGCCCGGCGGCCGAGAGCACGCCTTCCGGGGAGCCTCCGATGCCGACATAGAGATCCACATTGCTTTCGGGCAGGGCAGGAGCAATGGCTGCTGCAATATCGCCATCCGAGATCATGCGCAGCTTCGCGCCGATGCGCCGGACGGCGTCCATGTAGGGCTCGTTGCGGGGGCGATCGAGGATCATCACAACGATGTCGCGGATGTCCTTCTCCAGGATCTTCGCGGTGATCTTGATCACTTCCTCCGTGGGCGCCTCCACGCTGATCGGCAGCTTCGGATCGGCCATGAAGGCTTTCCGGACTTTCTCGGGGTAAGCAAGTTTTTCGAGGTAGAAGGCCGGGATGTCCTCGAGCGCGCTCGCCTCGCCATCCATGGGGATCGCGGCGGCGATGCATGAGACGGAGTTCGCCATGCCCTTGGAGACATTAGTCGTTCCATCGACGGGATCGAGGGCGATATGAAATTGTGGAGAGCCTTCCTCCCAGGTGCCGACCTTCTCGCCTTTGAAGATCCCGGGAGCCTCGTCCTTGATGCCCTCGCCGATCACGACCTCACCGCGCATGTCCATTAGGTCGAACATGCCGCGGATCGCATCGCAGGCAGCCGCATCCGCGGCCTCCTTGTCGCCGCGTCCCATCCAACGGTGGGCTACGATCGCAGCACCCTCCGTGGCACGGAGGAAGTCCATTTCGAAGATACGTTCCGGGTCGATCATGAGAGGGAGAGAGGAAGCATTCCGTTGGCAAGGCTTAGCCGAATCCCTCAGCCGCCGATGACCGATTTGAATCGGTCGTATGCCTGCTGCCACTGGTCGCCGTTGCGGGCCTGATACACTTGGAAATCGAATGAGCGCCGAATCAGCGCTCGCCCGGCGGCGAGGTCGGGCAAGTTGCCGGTGGCGATCATCTGGACCACGATGTTGCCACATGAGGTGGCCTCAATCGGTCCGGCGATGACTTCGATGCCAAGGGCATCGGCGGTCGCTTGGGCAAGGAAGGCATTCTGGATCCCGCCGCCCCCGGCGTGAAGCCGCGTGAAGCGCTTGCCGGAAAGCTTGCAGAAGTTCTCGAAGACCACGCGGTATTTCAGCGCGAGCGACTCGGAGGCGACCCGGAGAATCGTGCCTTTGTCGATCGGCACGGCCTGACCGCTCCGTTCGCACCAAGCGCGGATTTTTTCGGGCATGTCACCCGGTGCCGCGAAGATCGGATCGTCCGGATCGATGAAGGCGGAGAAGGCCGGCGCTGCTTCTGCCAGCTTGGCCATCTCTCCATACGAGATCGCCTCACCGTCCAAGGTCCATTGGCGCTTGCACTCCTGGATCAACCAGAGCCCTGCGATGTTCTTGAGAAAACGGACGGTGCCTTCGACGCCGAGTTCATTGCAGCAGCGGGCGGCGAATGCTTCCTGTGTGCGGATCGGCTCGCGGGTCTCCAGTCCCATGATCGACCACGTGCCGGAGGAGAGCCACAGCGCATCTTCTCCCTCCATCGGGATGCCCGCCACTGCGGCAGCGGTATCGTGTGTGGCGCCCGCGACGACCGGGATGCCTTCCATTCCGATTTCCCGTGCCACTTCCTTGCGGATGGGGCCGAGAATCGTCCCGGGAGGGACGATTTTGTCGAAGATCTTCGCGGGCAAGCCCAGTGCCTCAATGGTTTCGAGAGACCATTCACCGGTCGCGGGATCGACGAGTTGGGAAGTGGAGGCGTTGGTCCTTTCCACCGCCATCACTCCGCTCAGCCAGTAAGCGAGCAGGTCAGGGATGAAAAGCAATCGATCCGCCGCCGCGAGGGCAGGTGAGCCGAGCTTCTTCTCCGCCATCAGGTGCAGCGAGGTATTGTAGAAATTCGTCGTGATGCCGGTGCGGGCATAGATCTCCGACTCCGGCAGCAGGGCATGCATCAGCTCCGGCATGCCTTCGTGGCGCGGGTCGCGATATTGATGCGGCATGCCTAACAGACGCCCGTGCTCGTCCAGCAATCCGAAGTCCACCGCCCAAGTGTCGATGCCGATGGCGCGGATGTCCTTGCCATACTTCTCCACCCCGCGGCGCAGGCCTTCGAGGATGTCGCGGAACAGGCCGAGGATATTCCAGTAAGAGCCGCCCGGCAGGTCCGTGCCGGGATTGTCGAAGCGGTGAATTTCTTCGAGGCTCAGGGTGTTGAGGTCGGTGACACCGGCGATCACGCGACCGCTGCCGGCCCCGAGGTCGATAGCAAGGAAAACAGACATGGGTTCAGAGAGACACGAAACAATCCAGACAGGGAGAGGGCGGGGGAGGGCTTACCTCGCGAAGCGCAGATCGAAGGGAGCATCCTTCAGATGGCTCTTCGCGAAGGCGCGGGATTCCCGGTCGGTGACGAGAGCTTCCAATTCATTCGGCGCGGCGAAAAAGTAGTCGGTCTTCACGCCGAACTTGGTGTGATCGAGAAGCGCGCAGCTCCAGGTGGCGTGCTCGAGCATCATGCGCTTGAGCCGGGCCTGCTCCGGATTCGGCTCGCTGACACCGAGGGTCGGATGCAAGCCACCGCCGGAGAAGAAGAAGCGGTCGATGCGCAGGGAGCGCAGCGAATTCTCAGTGATCATTCCGGAGAAACGCCGTCCACGCTGCTCGAAGATTCCGCCGAGCTGCACCAGCTCGATGTCCTCGTCCCGCGAGGACAAGCGCTCTACCACGGCGAGGGAGTAAGTGACGACCCGGAGCGGGAGACCTTCAGGAAGGGCACCCGCGAATTCCAAGGCCGTCGTCGAGGCGTCAAGCAGAATGGTCTCGCCGGGGAGCAGCAGCCGCACCGCCTCGCGGGCGATCGCCAGCTTTTCTTCAAGCTGCCGTGATTCACGCTCCTGCTGAGAAAGTTCGCCCAGAGGGGCAGTGGCATCCATGGCGCCCCCGTGGGTTCGGCGGAGGTGCCCCCGTCTCCCCAAAAGGTCCAAGTCCCGGCGGATGGTTTCCTCGGTGACGGAGAATCCTTTTGCCAAGTCGGTGGTACGAACCGTTCCATGTCGACGCACCTTCTCTAGGATCTGACGTTGTCGTTCTGCGGCCAGCATGTGGGATTCTGTGGGAAATTGCTTGCTTTCGTGGGTTTTGTTCAGCATTCCCCCGTCTCGTCAATCGCAAACGTAATAGCACTCCATGTCCGCGCACTTCAAGCATGTGAATTTCTCCTGGGATGACGCCAAAGCCGCCTCTCTCGACCCCGTCGGCCGCCTCGTCTACCGCTCGAATATCCTCGGAGACGACCAGCGCGTGACGAACACCGGCGGCGGCAACACCTCTTCCAAGATCATCGAGAAGGACCCGCTCACCGGTGAGGACGTGGAAGTTCTTTGGGTGAAGGGATCCGGCGGTGACCTGCGCACCTCGAAGCGCGACAACTTCTCCTCGCTCTACCAGGACAAGCTCATCGCGATGCAGGGCCTCTATGGTGCCCGCGCCGACAAGGGCCTGAAGTCGCAGGCCGAGGACGAGATGGTGGCGATGTACTTCCACACCACCTTCAACCTGAACCCGCGCGCGTCCTCGATCGACACGCCGCTGCACAGCTTCCTGCCGGGCAAGCATGTCGACCACATGCACCCGAACGCGATCATCGCGATCGCGGCTTCCGCAAACTGCGAGAAGCTCACGCAGGACATCTTCGGCGGAGAGATGGCCTATGTGCCATGGATGCGCCCGGGCTTCGAACTGGGCCTCGCCATGCAGGAGATCGCGAAGGCAAACCCTTCCGTGAAGGCGATCATGATGGGCCAGCACGGCTTCATTTCGTGGGATGACGACGAGAAGGTCTGCTACCAGCGCACCCTCGAATTCATCGAGAAGGCCGCCGACTACATCGACTCCAAGTATCAGGCCAAAGGGGGGGATGCCGCAGCCTTCGGCGGGCAGAAGTATCAGACCCTCCCGGAAGAGCAGCGCCGCGCCACGCTGGCCGCGATCCTTCCCTGGCTGCGCGGTCAGGTCTCGCAGCAAAAGCGCTTCATCGGCACCATCCAGGACGACGAGAAGATTCTGCGTTTCGTGAACTCCGCCGAGGCTCCGCGCCTCGCCGAGCTGGGAACTTCCTGTCCGGACCACTTCCTGCGGACGAAGATCAAGCCGCTCTACGTCGCATGGAATCCGCAGTCCGAGGATCTCGCCGCACTGAAGGCCAAGCTGGCTGCCGGCCTCGAACAGTATCGCAAGGACTACGCCACCTACTACGCGGCTTGCAAGCACGCCAACAGCCCGGCGATGCGCGACCCGAACCCGACCGTGGTGCTGATCCCGGGGCTCGGCATGATCGCCTGGGGTAAGGATAAGTCCGAGTCCCGCGTGACCGCGGAATTCTACAACTGCGCGGTCGAGGTGATGCGCGGTGCCGAGGCGATCGACAAATACATCGCCCTGCCGCAGCAGGAGGCATTCGACATCGAATACTGGCTCTTGGAAGAAGCGAAGCTCCAGCGCATGCCGGCCGAGAAGGAACTGGCGCGCCAGGTGGTCGTCGTCATTGGTGCCGGCTCCGGGATCGGTAAGGAGACCGCTCACCGCTTGGTGAAGGAAGGTGCGCACATCGTTTGCGTGGACCTGAACAAGGAGGCTGCAGAAGCGACCGCGAAAGAGATCACGGACAAGTATGGCCTAGGCATCGGGGTGGCGGGGAGCGGTATCTCCGGTTGCGGCCCGGCCATCGGCCTCGCGGCGAACATCACCGATCGCGCCAGCATCAGGACGATGCTTGATCAGGTGGCCCTTGCTTACGGCGGCTTCGACCACATCTGCGTGACCGCGGGCATCTTCGTGCCGAGCGACACCACCGGCCACATCCCGGACGACAAGTGGGCGCTCACCTTCAACATCAACGTCACCGGTTCCTACTTCGTGGCGGATGAAGCGGCGAAGACCTGGAAGGAGCAGGGCCTGAGGGGCAACCTCGTCCTAACCACCAGCGCGAATGCCGCCGTGGCGAAGAAGGGCAGCCTGGCCTACGACACCTCGAAGGCCGCCGCGAACCACTTGGTCCGCGAACTCGCGATCGAGCTCGCGCCGCTGGTGCGCGTGAACGGCGTGGCACCTGCCACCGTGGTCCAGGGTTCGGCGATGTTCCCGCGCGACCGGGTGATCGGTTCGCTTGCGAAGTACGACATCGCTTACACCGACGACGAGGCCACCGAGTCGCTCGTGAGCAAGCTCGCTCAGTTCTACGCGGATCGCACGCTCACCAAGGCACCGATCACTCCGGCAGACCAAGCGGAAGCTTACTTCCTCCTCGTCACCAGCCGCCTGAGCAAGACCACCGGTCAGGTGATCACCGTGGACGGTGGCCTGCACGAGGCCTTCCTGCGCTGAGGACAATCGCTTTAGGCCAGTTGTGCGCCCTGTGAGGGTGCGCAACTGGCTTTCTTGCGTCCGTAAGACTCTGCGATGATGACCACATGCTTTTCGGGATACTGGTCGTATTCCACATGGCGGCACAGGCATCCCTCTTCATCGAGGATCCGCACGAAGCTCTCCACGCCGAGTGTGCTGTAGCCAAACTCCTCGCCTTGAAAGGAACCACGGATTTCACCGGCCTCACCCCCGCCGCAGGTGAAGATCAGGACTCCGCCAGCGCTTAGCCCGGCACAGAGCTTCCGCAGGACCGGTTCCTGTAGCGCCAAGGGAAGGTGAAAAGTGCTATCCCACGCGGAGATGAAGTCATACCGCTTCGGGAAGATCCACCCGCTGATGTCGGCCGTGTGATATCGCGAGAGGGGATCACGTTCCTGGGCTATAGCGATCATCTCGGCGGAAGCATCCAGTCCCTCCGTCTGGAAACCATGGGCCCTGAGGGCTTCCATGAAGCGACCTTGGCTGCCACAGCCTACATCCAGGGCGATCCCGGTCGTAGGCGCGAATCGTAGCGCGAGCCGTAGGGCGCTCAGACCGTAAACCGGAGGCGCATTCTCCTGCCACCAGCGGGCGATCCGGTCATAGCGGCTGGCGGTCTCGGCGGGACTCATGATCGCAAGTCTTCTTCAGAGATCCTCCCTTTGCCAGATCCGCACATAGTCGATGACAAAGTGGTCCGGCAACTTGCTGTCGTCGATCGGGCTGTTGTCCCAGCCGCCCTGGGGCAGGGTGAAGAGCAGGCAGGAGGTCACGGAGGAGATCCGCTCATTCTCCCAGCGCGCCGTCTCGCTACCATTGATGTAGTAGATCGCCTGCCCCGGCAGCCACAGCAGCCCGGCGGTGATGAAGCCCTCCGCATCCGGCTGCATGTAGATCCGGTCGCTGCCGAAGTGCTTGTGCTGCTCTCCGTAGCCGTCCCAGTGCATCGCGATGTTGTTGCGATAGGGTCCCCAGCGGGTCAGCTGCTCGACCACGTCGAATTCCATGCCGCCATTCCCGGTATCCTGCCGCTGCCATTGCTCGCCCGCCTCCTTCCCGCGCTCCGGCATCAGCCAGAAGGCAGGCCAGAGCCCCGGCGCCGTCGGGAGCTTTACCCTCACCTCGAAGTAGCCGTAGCGTTGGGTCCACTTGTTGTAGGTATCCAGCAGACCGGTGGCGTAGTGGAACTCCTTGCCCTGCGGATCATCGTTGTGGCGGCCCGTCCGCTTCTCGTAGCGCAGCTTGGCCACGCCTCCACCCAGCCTCACGTTGTCACGGCTGAACCAACTCGCCTTATCCCAGTAGTTCGCGGCATGGACATTCCACTTCGATGGATCGATGCCATCCCCGTCGAACTCTTCCTTGAAAGCCTGCGTCCACTCCCCCTCGACCGGCGGGCGCTTGCCTAGCCAGTCCGGAAGCTTGGGCGCTGGTGGGACATCGGCACGGATGGAGCGGATGACGAAAGTGCTCTCCCGATCCCCTGTGATCACCACCTCCGATACGGCATCACTCCCGAAGGACGTTCCGCTTCCCTCCATCGTGCCTTGTCCCTTTCCATCGAAGTCCGGACGTCCCCGCCAAGGCTTCTCTGCCAAGAAGCAAATGGCCACATCCTTGCTGGCTCCCGCGGCGATCTCTCCTGCCGGGACTGTGGCCGTGGCTCCTCCGTTGCTCTCCAGTCGAAGGCTCGGGCTCGCCGCGCTTTCACCTTGGTTGTGAAGCGAGACAACGACTCGTAGGGATCGGGAGAGATCCCAGCGTCCTCGCTCGGGTCTGATCGCGGCTTCGGAGCCTTTGCCCGGAAGCCGAATCACGATCCCCTCGCTCGGCACCAGCTTGGGCACTGCGCCTCCGTTACCTTCCAAGCGCAGAGGTGGAGGTAGCTCCTCGCCTGGCTTGAAGATTAGACCTTTGTCAGGCACTAGGCGGATGCTGGCAGGCTCTGCCTCGGGGATCTCTCCCGGCTCGCCACCCGCGGTGATCGACTCGATTCGGAAAGACTTCGCGGTTTCGGTTTTGCCGGTGAAGAGCAGCAGCCTAACTATCGCGGAGGAATTGAGCGCGAAGCCCTTCTTATGCCCGAAGGAGTGCCCGAAAATCAGATGGATGTCGGCCTTCTGCCCCGGCTTCAGGATGAGGTTTTCCGTATTATAGGGCTCGTCCTTCCAATCACCGGCATTGTCCGCCCGCAGGCCGAGATCCAGATCCGTGCTGCCGGTGTTGGCGATGGCCGCTTTCAGGTGTCCGTATGCCGATAGATCGAATGGCTTGCCATCCGCGCGCGTGATGGAGAGCCCGGGATAGCCGTCAGCACCGGGCGCGATCTTCACCTCGATTCCTCCTGAGCTCTTTTCCGCGGCCACCTGAGAGGAATCCGCTTTAACGGCAAACCCCTCCACCTTGCCATCAACGATGACAATCGGTGCCTGCTCCGCCATCGATCTAATGGCCGAAGCTGAGAATATGCCGATAGCTACCGGCACGAGACAATGGAGAAAGGACCTGAACATGGGATCGTTCAACCCTAGTCCATATCTTCCTCCGGATTCCAGCTTCTTCCCCGGCACGAAAAAGCACCGGCCCTTGCGGACCGGTGCCCAACCGTGATGCAGCTATGAAATCGCTTGCTTAGAAGGAGGAGCGGAACCCTACCAGCCAGGTGAGGGCGTCCACATCGCCGTCTCCCGCATTCGGGGTCTGGAGATTGGTGTATTCCGCACCGGCCTGGATCTTCAGGTTGTCCCCGCAGATCAGGTAGTTCAGGCCTGCGTAGAGGGTGTGCAGCTCGTCGCCGCGGCCACCGTTCACGACGTTCGGATTGCCACCGCCGCCGTAGTTGGTGGCGCGCACGTAGCGGCTGTTCACGCGGATGCCTTGGTCTTCCTCGGCACCGGCGTAGGTGTATTGCACCACCGCCTGCAGCTTGGCCGGCACGATCCAGTAGTAAGGAGTCGCGACGAAAGCCCAGAAGTTGCCGCGGCGTGCCGCGTTGGACTGCATCTCGGAGCCGCCATTGTCGCCGTAGAAGCCTTCCACGTTGATACCGCCCGCGCCGATGGCGTATTCGGCGGAGAAGGTGGTGGCCCAGCGGTAGTCGAGCAGCGAGTCCTCGTTGGCGAAGCGCTCGTCGGCGTTGTTGTAGAGAAATTCCCAACCGAAGCGAAGATCGTCCGTGGCGGAGTAGATCAACTCAATGTTATACATGAGATCATCGTTGTAGCCACCCCAGCCTTCGACGTTGCCGTCGTCCACGCCGGCGTCGTCGGTGCCTTCGTCGGTGCTGTAGATGCCGGCGATGGCATTCCACTGGCCCTTCACGGCATTCACGAAGAGGCCGGTCGGACGTGCGCTCTGATAGAGCTTGTTGGAGATCGCGGAGCGCTCGACGGTGAGAAGGGCGTTCGAGGAGGTGCGGGCCTCCAGGCCGCCGTGCCACTTGATGCGGCCGTAGTTCAGCGTCAGGGCATCGAGACCGGAGAGGTTGAATGCCTTCAGCGCGTCGAAGGTGAAGTAGGACTCGTCGAAATCGATGTAGTCGTAGTCCAGTTCACCGCCGTTGAAGCGCTGGTCGTCCACGAGGTTCACCACGCCCTTGTAGGAGAAGTAGTTCAGGAAGCCGATCTTACCGCCGAGACGGAAGCGACGGGCGTCGGTGTAGTCCTCGCTGAAGTCCTGGCCATTGGTGCCTTCGCCATCCACATAGGCGGCGTTCCAGTGGTAGCGACCTTCGAAGACGAGGCTCTGCACCACCGGGTTTTCCGGGAGCTTGACGGTGCCGGGCTTGCTGGACAGCCAGGAGCAGAAGTCGAAGTCCGAGAACATCGAGCCGCTGTCCGCCGGGGCGGGGGCGGCCGGTGGCTCACCGGCGAAGGCGAGGCTGGAGAAACCGACGGCAAGCGCCACGGTCTGCTTACAAATGGTGTGGTGTTTCATGGATTGTGGTAAGACAAGGCGGGCCAGTGCTTGGGATAGCCTGCGTCTCGACGGCGGGAATCCAACGAATGTGACGGTGGTGTGACAGAACCGGAGTGTGACACTCCCGTCACATTGGCTTTTGGAAGTCCAAGAGCCTCAGGGTGAGACGACTCGGACTGATCCGCCCAGAGGAACGTGGCGGTTTCGTGACAAACCCGTCACAAAGAGCCGTTGGACCTTTGTGACGATGCTGGCATCCATGCCGTCGAGCGTCGCCTGCGGCGCGGAAATCCATCATCACACCAATGCGCAATACCATTCGATTCGCCGCCGCCAGCCTCTTCGCGGGAGCCATGCTCGCCGCCACCGCCGGTGCGCAGACCATCAGCATCAAGGGTTCCGACACCCTGGGCGCCAAGCTCGTCCCCCAGCTTGCCGAGAGCTTCCAATCGAAGAACGGCGGCGTGAAGTTCGAGATTGCCGCCGAAGGTTCCTCGACCGCTTTCCCGGCCCTTGCCAACGGCACCGCCCACATCGGCATGTCTTCCCGCAAGGCCAAGCCGGAAGAAATCACCGCTGCCCGCGCAAAGGGCGTCAAACTGAATGAAGTGGAAGCCTGCCACGACATGCTCGTGGTGATCGTCAACAAGAGCAGCAAGGTGAAGAGCCTGACCAAGGACCAAGTGCAAAAGATCTTCACCGGCGCGGTAAAGGATTGGAGCGAAGTCGGCGGTGCCCCGGGTGCCATCTCCGTTTATACCCGCAACACGGCTTCCGGCACCTACAAGGACTGGCAGACCCTCGCCATGGGCGGAAAGAACTACCCCGGTAGCTCCCAGAAACTGGCGGGTAATGAGCAGATCGCCGAGGAAGTGGCCAAGAACAAGAACGGTATCGGCTATGTCGGCCTCGCCTACGCCAAGAAGAGCGGCATTCAGTCGGTCGTGATCGACAACGTCGCTCCGGAAGCTTCCAACGCGAAGAAGTATGTCTACAGCCGCGCCTGCTACTACTACATCCCGGAGAATGCCGATGCCACCGCCAAAGCATTTGTGGAGTTCGCCACCGGCCCGGAAGGCCAGAAAATCGCCAAGGGTCTCGGTTTCGTGCCGAACTAAGGTTCACGGCTGACGATTTCGACACGCAATCCCGGCGAGGGGAAGCCCCGCCGGGATTGCCATTTTCACGACAGGCCTTCACGTTTGCCCCCGCACGTCGCGCATGCCGGAATCCCCAAGCTCCAACACAGTTCCCGCTGGTCATCCCTTCCGCCGGAAGGGCAGGGGAACGGACGGCTTTTTCAAAGCCTTCTTCGCCGGTAATGCCGGCCTGACCATTGTCATTCTCATCCTGATCATCGTCTTCCTCATCCGCGAGGGGGCGGGCTTCTTCCCGAAGTATCGGGAGGAGCTCGAGATCTACCGCAGGGCGGGTCTCGAGTTCGTAGACATCCCGCGCCATGACCTGAAGGCGCACGAGCAGATGACATCCCTGCTCAACCGCGCCTATTACGCGCAGGTGAATGCGGCCTGCCGCACCGAGTTCCTCCGTTCCTCGGAAGCCACCGCGGTGGTGAGCTACATCAACGAAGCCGTCACCCCGGCCCAGAGCGCGCTCCTGCGCGTGCAGGAGAATGCCGGCGAAACCGGCATTCCGAAGGAACTTCAGGACACGCTCTCGGCCAAATACAAGGAGCTGCTCGCCGAGGTGCTGGCCGGCAAGCGCGGCGACGGGATCCCGCCCACACCGCACCTGACGAAGGAGGAGCGCGAAGGCCTGCTGGCCGCGCTCGCAGCCCGCGATCCCATGTCCACGGACGATCCGCCGCAGATCGCGGCGATCGATGAACAACTTTCGCTCAAACAAGCCGCCGCGGGCGAGCCGCTGGTCGAGCTGCGCGCGACCATCGATGCCTTCTCCGAGTCCTCCGGAGCCCTCGACACGCTCGTGTCCGAGACGGGGGATGTGGTGAAAGCCTCCAAGGAGGGGGCTACCCTCCACGAGATTGAAATCACCCGTCGCAACACGCTTCTCGAAGCGGCGAAGACCGCCAAGACCGCGGAGGCGAAAGCCGCCTTGAAGGCGGACGCCCTAGCCTCGGTGACCACGGAACCGGTTGATTTCAAGGTCGCCATGGAGCCGGTGCTCGCGCGCCTGCAGGAATTCCGCGATGCGAATGCCGCCATGACCAGGGCGGCGGAGGAGGTTCTGCCGAAGCTGCCCGCCAAGCTGGAGGACGAGAAGGCGGATCGCTACTTGTCCACCTTCCGCAAGGCCAGCGACGAGTATAAGAGAGAGCTCTCCGACACGACCGCAAAGATGGAGGCATGGAAGCTCGATGCGCCGGTGGGCCTCGGCTCGACCATCATGGGCTTCATCACCGGCAAGGACTGGATCACCGGTGGCGAATGGCAGGATTTCTACGGCATCGTGCCCTTATTCGCGGGGTCCCTGTTGATCGCTCTCATCGCCCTGTCGCTTGCGATTCCGCTCGGTGTCGGTGCAGCGATCTACACCAACCAGTTGGCCGGCCGGCGCGAGCAGAATTTCATCAAGCCGACGATCGAGTTCCTCCAAGCGATTCCCTCCGTAGTGCTCGGCTTCCTGGGCATCGCGGTGCTGGGCACAATCCTGCAGGAAACCTCGATGAAGGACTCCTTCTCCTGGGTGCCGGGCTTCCCGATCCAGCAGCGCCTGAACATGTTCACCGCCGGCTGCCTGCTCGGCCTGATGGCGATTCCAACGATCTTCAGCCTTTCGGAAGACGCGCTGAACAACGTGCCCTCGGCCTTCGCGGAAGCTTCCGATGCGCTCGGTGCCTCGAAGCTCCAGACCATTTTCCGAGTGGTTCTCCCGGCCGCGGTCTCGGGCATCCTCGCGGCGGTGCTGCTAGGCCTCGGCCGTGTGATCGGCGAGACGATGGTGGTTCTGCTGGTGGCGGGTAACCGGATCGAAATTCCCGATTTTACCGAAGGCCTCGGGGTCTTCTTCCAGCCGGCGCACACCCTGACCGGGATCATCGCGCAGGAGCTGGGTGAGGTGCCCTTCGGCAGCGTTCACTACCGTGCGCTTTTCGTCGTCGGCATGGTCCTCTTCGCGATCGTGTTGGGCATCAACTGGACCGCCCAACGCATCCTCCACAAATTCCGCACCGCCCACGACTGATGGATAATCCGGAACAACTTATCCGCAAGGGTGTCCACCACGGAGCACTCAAACAGGGTGCCGTGAAGAGCCTGCTCGGCGGGCTGACCTGGGGCATCGTCCTGATCGCGCTGCTGATCTTCGGCCGCATTTGCTGGGACGGCGCCCCGGCGCTCATGAAGCCGGAGTTTCCCTACATCGATGTCAGTTTCCTCACCGAGCGGACACAGACCTTGCACGTCTTCGATGATGCGGCGGGCACCCGCCACAGCATTCCCTCGACCGAGTATCACGCCTGGGTGGAGAAGAACGGCGCGGAATCGATCTTCAACGAGCAGACCTACTCCTACTCCGGAGGCGGGATCATCGGTCCCATCGTCGGCACGGCCCTGCTCACCCTGTTGAGCGTGGTCCTGGCGCTGTTCTTCGGGGTGGCGGCTGCGATTTATCTCAGCGAGTACGCGAAGCAGGGGAAGTTCATCAATCTCGTCCGGCTTGCCATCCTCAACCTGGCCGGGGTGCCGTCGATCGTATTCGGCCTTTTCGGTTTCGCGGTCTTCGTGCTGGCCGCGCCGGTCTTCACGGACAATCCGATCGACCGCAGCTTGTTCACGGTTCCGCTGGGCTTCACCTACCTCAGCTTCCAGGGTTGGAATTCCTCGCTGATCGCGGGTGCCGCCACCTTGGCCTGTATGATCCTGCCGGTCATCATCACGGCCTCCGAGGAGTCCTTGAAGGCGGTGCCCCAAGGTTTCCGCGAGGCATCCCTAGCGCTGGGTGCGACCCGCTGGCACACCATCCGCAAGTGTGTCCTGCCCTTCGCCACGCCGGGCATCCTCACCTCCTCGGTGCTCTCGCTCGCGCGAGCCGCCGGGGAAACCGCGCCGATCATGTTCACCGCCGCGGTGGCCGCAAAGGACAGCCTGCCGTGGGAAGGGGTCTCGAATCCCCTGGCCGTGCTCCAGAGCCAGGTCCAGGCATTGCCGTATCACATCTACACGCTTTCGAAGATCCCTACCTCCGAATACACCCAGCGGGCCCAGTATGGTTCGGTGTTCGTGTTCCTGATGATGATCTTCCTCTTCTCGACGGTTTCCATCGTCCTGCGTCACCGCGTCCGCTCGAAGCTCAAATGGTAAACGGCTCCTCCACCAACGGAACCCCGGCGATCGCCGTGGACAATCTCCGCTTCAACTACGGTGCGAAGCAGGTGATCCATGACGTGAACCTGGAGATCGCCTCGCGCGAGATCACCGCTTTTATCGGCCCCTCCGGCTGCGGGAAGTCCACGCTGCTGCGTTGCTTCAACCGGATCAACGATCGCATTCCCGGAGCCCATGTCACCGCGGGCACGATCAAGATCGCCGGGATCGATATTGCCCGGCCGGATCTGGATATCCAGATGCTCCGCCGTCGCGTCGGCATGGTTTTCCAGAAGTGGAATCCCTTCCCGAAATCGATCTACGACAACATCGCCTACGGTCTCCGCATCCATGGGGAGAAGAGCAGCAAGGCGATCGACGAACGGGTCGAGTATTGCCTGCGCCGTGTTGCCCTTTGGGATGATGTGAAGGATCGGCTCAAGTCCAGCGCCTTCGGTCTCTCCGGTGGCCAGCAGCAGCGTCTTTGCATCGCCCGCACGATCGCGACGAAGCCGGACATCATCCTGATGGACGAGCCTTGCTCGGCGCTCGATCCGCTTTCGACGCTCAAGGTCGAGGAGCTGCTGCTGGAGTTGAAGAACGATTACACCATCGTCATCGTGACTCACAATCTCGCGCAAGCGAGCCGCTGCTCCGATAAGACGGCGTTCTTCTATCTCGGCAAGCTGATCGAATTCGGGACGACCCAGAAAATGTTCTCGAACCCTTCGGTGAGACAGACGGAGGAGTATGTCTCGGGTGCCTTCGGTTAGTTGAGCAAGGGGGAGAGTGCCTAGCGAAGGTCCTGGTATGCCATGCCGAGTAGAGCGACAATCGTTGTCGCGGCTATTCCCGACAGAACAACCAGTGCCAGCATCGTGAATCTGGACTTGGTGAAAGAGCCGAGAATTCCAAGCAGACCGCAGGCCCCAAGGACAAGGCTCGTCAGCCGACGGTGCCGGAGCAGTAGCTTGGTGCACAGGGAGAAGCTCATGCCGAGCTCATGTTCCATCGTGCGAAGCTTGTCGGTGAAGAACATCAATGTCCCCGCAAGGAACAAGGTGGTGATTCCGATGATGTAGGCGAGGAACCACAGGCGCTTGGGGTGCCCTCCTTTTCTCCTATCGGGGACCTCGGGGGAGGAGGAGGGGGGAGCGTAGGGCGAATCCATCTGACGGCTTAGAGAAAGGTTAGGATCTCCACCTCCATCAGCCGCTCGATCACGAGGATCAAACCCGCGAGGCCGACCAGCACGGAGCCGGTCCACTTGACCCACACGAACCTGTCCTTCCACCAACCGAAGAGGGCGAAGGCTCCGAGCAGAACGGTGATCTGGCCTACCTCGACCCCAACATTGAAGCCGAAAAGTGCACCGGCGAGCTGCTCGGGATGATCCTTCGGCAGCCATTCCGAGAGGACGCTGGCAAAGCCGAGACCGTGGATGAGGCCGAACAGACCGACGAGTGCCAGACGCCCTTTGCCGAGTTCCTTCACCAGGAGGTTTTCAATGCCGACCCAGGCAATGCTGGCTGCGATCAGGATCTCCACCCAGCGTGACGCTTGGTCGGAGGAGGTATCCACCCATCCCAGCGAGGCCATGCCAAGCGTGATGGAATGAGCGATCGTGAAGATGATGGTCTGTTGAAGGAGGGGCCGCCACTTCGGCGCTAACAGGAACAGCCCAAGCACGAAGAGGATGTGATCCACTCCCAGCGGCAGGATGTGATGGAAGCCCAAGATGATCCAATCGCCAATGGAGCGGGGCACCGGCGCGAGGTCGGTATCGCCACGCTCGGCGAGGGTCATGCGCTCACCGCTCACGATCGGCTTCACCTCGGCCTCCGCATCTTTCCGAACGGTGACAACGAGCACCACGCCGAATGGCTCTTTCCACGCCGCGTCCAGCTTGTGGACTCCCTCCGGAAGAGTCGCACGGATCACCGCCTCGATCATCGGCAATTCCTCCGGCTCACCCTCGGTCATGAAAGGCGGTGAAGCTTCCTTCAACTCCGGAATATCGAGGCTCCAGTCCAGTTCCTTGCCGTCCGCTTCCAGTTTCAGGCAATCCTTCCAGAAGGTGCGTGTCGCTTCGCTGATCTTGGCCCAGCCTTCCGGGCCCTGTTGCCGCAGCCACACGAGATCCTTCGGCTCCTCGTCCTCGTCGCCTTGGAATTCCGGCAGCATGTAGGCTGCATCGACCTCCGCCGTGCAGACCGCGGTGTCACCTTCGATCTCCAAGGTGATGGCGATCTCCGCGATCTGATGAGCGTGCAGCACCAAGGGGCAGAGCAGAAGAAGCAGGAAGCGGAGCATCGGCTTGTGCACGGGATATTCCGCGGAGGCCGGGATTGGAACTTGGAACTTCCGGCCCGGAGCTTTTCCCTCCCCGGGTGGACAGCATCCGCATCCGGGGGGCAAGGCAGCACAATCTGAGGGGCATCGACGTGGATATCCCGCGCGGGAAGCTCGTGGTCGTCACGGGGCCGAGCGGTTCAGGCAAGTCCTCGCTCGCCTTCCATACGCTCTTCGCCGAGGGCCAGCGGCGCTTCGTCGAGTCGCTCTCAGCCTATGCCCGGCAGTTCCTCGACCAGTTGGAGAAGCCGGATGTGGACTCCATCGAAGGCCTGAGCCCGGCGATCGCGATCGAACAGCGAAGCGGCGGGCTCAACCCGCGCTCGACGGTGGCGACCGTGACCGAGATTCACGAGCATCTGCGAGTGCTTTGGGCGGCAGCAGGTGTTCCCCACGACCCCGTCACCGGAGAGAAGCTGGAACGCATGGGGGCCGGGGACATCGTCACGGCGATTTCCGCGATGGCCGAGGGGAGCAAGGTGGTGCTGCTCGCGCCCGTGCCGGAGGAAGAGTCCCGCGAGCCGGAACGCCTGATCGGCGACCTGCGGCGGCAGGGTTTCGTGCGGGTGCGGGTCGATGGCGAGATCCACGACCTGGAGGATGCGCTGAAGTCGTGGCCGGAGCGGGCGACGATCGTGGAAGTCGTGGTGGACCGCCTGGTGGTAAGGCCCGGCGGCGAGGCCCGGCTGGCGGACTCGGTCGAAACGGCGCTGCGGATCTGCGGTAGCGAAGCCCGGGCGCTGGTCCAAGCGCCGGAGGACAAGGATTGGCGGGAAATCTCCTTCCAGACCAGCTACCGGAATCCCTCCACGGGATTCATGATCGGCGAACTGACGCCGCGGCATTTCTCCTTCAACTCCCATCTCGGGGCATGTCCGGCCTGCGAGGGTCTGGGCACGGAAACTTTTTGCGATCCCGAACTGCTATTGGCAGATCCTGCCCTCCCGATCGCGAGCGGCGGCATCAAGGGCTGGTGGAAGGTCGGGGCACAGCGGGGGAAGGCCTTCGCCAAGGAGGCCGCGGCGATCCTGCGGATGTTCGAGCTGCCGGAGAAGGCCAGCTACACCGATCTATCCGGAGAAGCGCGCGAGCTGCTTTTCCACGGCGGCATGCTGGATACCGGTTGGAAGATCGGCCCGGACAAGAAGAAGCAGGTCAAACGCTACGAGGGGCTATGCGTGGAAGCGGAGCGCAAGTTGCGCGAGGCCCGCAGCGAGGCGGTGCGCCGGCGGGTGGCCCGGGTGATGGCGGAGCGGCCCTGCAGTGCCTGCCAGGGGCGGCGCCTGCGCCCCGAGATCCTGGCCGTGCGGATCGAGGGCGAGGGGGGCAGATGGCTGGGCATCCAGGAGTTCTGCTCGCTCCCGGTGGAGGAGGCGGATGGCTGGCTCCGGGAACTGAATTTGCCGGAGGATCGGGCGGAGGTCTGCGGGCAGCTTGCCGGAGGAGTGGCGGAACGCTTGGGTTTCCTGTGCGAAGTGGGCCTGGGTTATCTCGGCCTCGATCGCTCGAGCGCCACCCTGTCCGGGGGGGAGGCCCAGAGAATCCGGTTGGCGACCCAGCTGGGCAGCGGACTCACCGGTGTGCTCTATGTGCTGGATGAACCGAGCATCGGCCTGCACGCGGAGGACACGGGGCGTCTGATTGCCGCGCTGAAGCGCCTGCGCGACCGCGGAAACACGGTGGTGGTGGTGGAGCACGACGAGGAGATGATCCGCGCGGCGGATTGGATGATCGAGCTGGGGCCCGGCGCAGGCAGGGACGGCGGGGCTCTGCTGGGTGTCGGCACTCCGGAGGATTTTCCTGCCAGCTCGCCGACCCGGCAGTGGCTGGAGGCTCCGCCGGCGGCGCAGCCGGCTGCGGGAGGTTTCTCTCTGCTGGGGGATTCCCTGTGGGTGCGGGGGGCGAGCGAGCACAATCTGCGCGATTTCGACGTGCGAATCCCGCTGGGCGGCATTGTGTGCATCAGCGGTCCGAGCGGTAGCGGCAAGTCCACCTTGGCGGACGATATTCTTCTGCGAGCTCTGAAGCGGCATTTCAACGGCAGCGGTGATCCGCCGGGACGGCACCGGGCGGTGGAGGGCATGGGGCTGCTGGGTAAGGTGGTGGCGGTGGATCAGTCTGCCATCGGCCGCAGCCCGCGCTCGAATCCGGCGACCTTCACCGGGATGTTCGACTCGATCCGCGATCTCTATGCGAAGCTGCCGCTGTCCCGGCAACGTGGATATGGGGCCGGGCGCTTCAGCTTCAACACCCACGGCGGGCGCTGCGAGAACTGCGAGGGCGCCGGGCGCCTGAAGATCGAGATGCATTTCCTGCCCGACGCTTGGATCACCTGCCGGGCCTGCGGGGGGAAGCGCTTCAACCGCGAGACGCTCGAGGTGCGGTTCAAGGGGATGAGTATCGCGGATGCGCTGGACCTCACGGCAGGGGAGGCGCTGGCAGCGTTCGCAGCGGTGCCGAAGTTGAAGCGCGGGCTGGAGGTGCTGGGTGAACTGGGGCTGGGCTACCTGCGTCTGGGGCAGGCGGCGAATACCCTATCGGGCGGCGAGGCCCAGCGACTGAAGCTGGCGGTGGAGCTCTCGAAGCCGGCGGCGCCCCATACCCTCTATTTCTTCGATGAACCGACCACGGGCCTGCACTTCGGCGATGTGGAGCGGTTGCTGGTCGCATTCCGGGGTCTGCGGGAGGCGGGGCACAGTGTGCTGGTGGTGGAGCATCACCTGGATGTTATCGCCATGGCCGACTGGGTGATCGACCTCGGGCCGGGTGGCGGCCGGGAAGGGGGGCTGGTGGTGGCGGAGGGACGGCCCGAGCAGGTGGCGAAGATCGTAGATTCCCCTACGGGCCGGGCGCTTGCGCGGCGCGGAACTCGCCATTTGTGAGACAAAGAGCTATGTTACCGGCGCTTATTCCATGGATTCCGACGACAACGTGAGCAGCGCCCCCGCAGAAAGCCTCTCGCCCTCCACCGCCGCTTGGCGCGAGTGGCTGGCGGAGCATGGCCCGAGATTGATCCTCTTCGCCCGGCAGCAGTCGCGTTCCTCGGAGGATGCCGAGGACATCGTTCAGGACGCCTTGGTGAAGCTGGTGGAGAAGCTGGATGCGGGCGAATTCGTCGGCGGCCAGGAGGCGTGGATGCCGTATCTCTTCACCGCGATCCGTCGGCTTTCGATTGACCTAGGTCGCCGTGACGACCGTCGCAAGCGGCGCGAGGACTTCGTCGGCGGGGAGGCGGAAACCGACCAGAAGGATGCCTTTCATCCGTGGTTCGAGAGCGAGTCGTCGGACGACGAGACCCGCCAGTTGTTGGAGGCGGGTTTGAAGGAACTGCCGCCGAAATTTGCCGAGGTGGTGGTGATGAAGGTGTGGGGAGAGCGCACTTTTGCGGAAATCGGTGAAGCTCTCGATATTTCTCCAAACACCGCGGCCTCGCGGTATCGCTATGGACTTGAAGCCTTGAAGAAAAAGCTCTCTTCGGCCCGCCGCAAAGGCGACCTCTCCATCTAACTTACGGTAACGATTTGTTGATTCGACTGCATGGACTCCGAATTCCAAGACCTTGAGAACGCGCTGAAGGGCCTCCGCCCCGCTTCGCCGGACGATGCCTGCATGAGCCGCCTGCTGGCGGCCGTGGAAGGTCGCCTGCAGAAGCCGGAGATGTCCGCGAGCGGCATCGAGAGCCGTCTGGCCGCGATGCAGCCGGTGGCGCCCTCGCCGCAGGCCTTCGAGAAGATGTTGGAGACGGTGTCCCGTGTTCCCTTCCCGGTCAGCGACAAGGTGGTGCTTTTTCCCGGTGCTCCGAAGGCGGCGAAGGAGAGAGCAGCTTCCCGTCGCCCGTGGTATGCGGCGGCGGCTGCCGTGGCGGTGGCTGGTGCCTTCAGCGCGATGATGGTGGACAAGACGCCGACGAACGCGGTGGTATCCAATCCCCAGCCGAAGGAATTCGCGCCGGTGCCAAAGATGGCGGGCAACGCGAACCCGAACGGGATCGTATCCGCTTCGCGAGGCTTGCAAGGGGCAACCGATCAAGGAGTGCGTTGGACGCCGGACGGCAAGCCGATGCGGATGGTGCAGGTGGAGTACAAGGACCGCGTGAAGGTTCTCGACAAGGACGGCAAGCCCGTCGAGGTCGAGGTGCCGCGATTCGAATATCTCTTCGTTCCAGAAAAAATCGACTGAAAGGCAAGATAAAAGGATTCATCTACTACGCTTCTAGTATGTTAACGCCAATCAAGATGAACCAACGTTTCACATACGGATTCGCAACCCTATTGAGTCTCGCTTCGCCGGCTCTGGCGATCGAGCCGCCGCAGGCGATCGCTCCGGTGCCGCCGCGGGTGGTAGTGGAAGATCATGCCGAGGAGCGCAGCACCGCCGGCGCACCGCCGGTAGAGATGCCGCGCGAGAATGAAGTGGCCCCACCGGCCGAACTGGTCCGGCCCTATCTCGGGATCGGTGGTGCCACCGTGCCCGATTTGCTTTCCGAGCACCTGAATCTCGCCCAAGGCGAGGGAGTGGTGATCCGCACGCTGGATCCCGCCGGTCCGGCGGTGGCCGCAGGGCTGGCCCAGAACGACATCGTGACGAAGATCGCGGGCAAGCCGGTGGGATCCCACGACGGGCTGCGCGAAGCAATCTCGGGCAGCAAGCCGGGTGACCAGGTCGAGGTGGAATACATTCACCGCGGCGAATCGAAGACCGCGACGCTAACGCTGAGCAAGGCGCCGGCGCATCAGGACCAGATCGCACGCGGCGGCATGCCTCCGCTGGAGCGACTGAGGGAAGACGGTATGCCGCAAGACCAGGCGCGCCGGATTCGCGAGGCGATCGAGCAGAACATGCGGATGTTCGAGGATGATCAAGGCACGGAGTTGATGGATCCCGGTCTGGCGATCGGGCGGGGGATGCACCAGCGCATGCAGCAGATGCTGCAGGGCATGGAGATGCAGATTCCGGATCTCAATGAAGCGCCGCAGCCGGGCATCAACATCGGCGGCAATAGCTCGAGCTCGATCCGCATGCTGGATGACAACGGCAGCGTGGAGATCAAGTCCAAGAACGGGGACAAGCAAGTGCGAGTCCTCGGTAAGGACGGCAAGGTCGAGTGGGAAGGTGCCTACAACACGGACGAGGACAAGGCAGCCGTGCCGGAGGATGTTCGCGAGCGGATCGACCGGCTGAACATCGACATGGATTTCAAGGGTAATGGTATTCGTCTCCAGATGGGTCCCCGTGACCGACGCTGAGAGAGGAAGATAGTTAGGTAGTTCAGGAGGCGAAACGCCCGTTCCGGTTTAGGCCGGGGCGGGCGTTTTTCTGTCGGGCCTGGACTGCTTCGCTGCGCAAGATCGGCGCTCTCCGACGGCTTACTTGGAAGCGGGAGGTGGGGCGGAGTTGCTCGCCAGTTCCCGGAGGTAGTCGAGGCGTTCCTTGATGCGCTTTTCGAGGCCGTTCTCGCCGGGGTGGTAGTAGATGCGGCCTTCGGGGAGGTAGGCTTGGGGGATGTAGCCGCCTTCGTAGTCGTGGGCGTAGAGGTAGCGCATCTTCTCCTCGTCGGTGCCACTGGCGGCGGCGAGCTTCTTGCGGGTCTTGGTGCGGAGGTGCTCGGGGACGGCGAGGGTGCGGCCCTTTTCGACATCGGCCAGAGCGGCATTGATGGCGGCGTAGGCGGTGTTCGATTTGGGCGCGGTGGCGAGATAGACGGTGGCGTGGGCGAGGGGGATGCGGCCCTCCGGCATGCCGACGAATTCGTAGGCCTGCTGGGCGGCCATGGCGACGCGGAGGGCATTTGAATCGGCAAGGCCGATGTCCTCGCTGGCGGAGATGACGAGGCGACGGGCGATGAAGCGCGGGTCCTCCCCTGCGTGCAGCATCTTGGCGAGCCAGTAGAGCGCGGCATCGGGATCGGAGCCGCGGATGGACTTGATGAAGGCGGAGGCGGTGTCGTAGTGGGCGTCGCCATCGGCATCGTAGACGATGGCCTTGCGCTGGATGGATTCCTCCGCGACGGCGAGGGTTAGGTGGATGCTTCCATCCGCCTCCGGCGGGGTGGTGAGGACGGCGAGTTCGAGCGAGGTGAGGGCCTTGCGCACATCGCCATCGGACATGAGGGCGAGGTGGTGGATGGCCTCCGGGTCGGCTATGATGCTCATGCCGCCGAAGCCGCGCTCCTGATCGGTGAGGGCGCGGTGGAGGACGGGGAGGAGGTCCTCGGTAGAGACGGATTCGAGTTGGAAGATCTGGGAGCGGGAGACGAGGGGGGAATTGACGTAGAAGTAGGGATTGTGGGTGGTGGCGCCGATGAAGCGGACGGTGCCGCGCTCGATGTGGGGGAGGAGGACGTCCTGCTGGGCCTTGTTGAAGCGATGGATCTCGTCGATGAAGAGGACGGTCGTTTCGTTCCGGAGGTCGCGCCAAGTCTTGGCTTGGTCGATCTTGGCGCGGATCTCGGCGACATTGGACTCGACGCCATTGAGGGCCTCGAAGCGGGAGCCGGTGCTGCGGGCGATGACGCTGGCGAGGGTGGTCTTCCCGGTGCCGGGAGGGCCGTAGAAGATGAGGGAAGTGAAGCGGTCGGCCTCGATGGCGCGGCGGAGGAGCTTGCCCTCGCCGAGGATGTGGTGCTGGCCGGCGATCTCCTGAAGGGTGCGGGGGCGCATGCGGGATGCCAGCGGCTCGCCATCGCGGCGGGGTTCGCCGGGGACGGGGCCTGAGGGCTGGACATCGAAGAGATCGGGCACGGGGGGAGCTTAAGCGGGGGGCTGCGGGTGCCAAGTGGAACCGCAAATCCGGCGGGGCTGACAGCGATGGGACCTCGCGGGGGTGGACAAGTCGGGCATCCTCGTTTTCCATCGCCGCCGATGGATTCTCTCAAACACTTGCTGGAGAACAACCGCCAATGGGCGGAGGCCCAGATCGCGGAAGACCCGGACTTTTTCGCGCGGCTGGCGCGACAGCAGACTCCTGAATACCTGTGGATCGGGTGCTCGGACAGCCGGGTGCCGGCGAACCAGATCACGGGTCTGGCACCGGGCGAGGTTTTCGTGCACCGGAACGTGGCGAACGTGGTGGTGCAGACGGACTTCAACCTGCTGTCGGTGCTGCAATTCGCGGTGGACGTGCTGAAGGTGAAGCACGTGCTGGTGGTGGGCCACTATGGCTGCGGCGGGGTGCGTGCGGCGCTGGAGAACCAACGCCACGGGGTGGTGGATAACTGGCTGAGGCACATCCAGAACACGGCACGCCGGAATGAATCGGAGTTGGAAGGACTGCAGCACGAGGCGGCGGTTGACCGGTTGTGCGAGCTGAACGTGCTGAAGAATGCGGAGAACGTGGCCCGCACGACGATCATCGAGGATGCTTGGGATCGTGGTCAGGGCGTGGAGATCCATAGCTGGATCTACCGTCTGGACACGGGGCGGATCAGCGTGCTTTCGGAGTCGATCAAGCCGCGTTGAGCGGAGAGGTGGACGAAGGTTTCTGGAGAGGGCCGGTGCGGGTGCGCCGGTCCTCTTCTTTTTTGGTGGGGTGGGAGCGTGGTGAGGTGGCGGGGACTCCTTGCACCCCTTCAGGGTGCAAACTTGCAAGAAAGATCGACCCAGGGTTGCGTCGCGGTGCTCCTTACCCTGGGCTTTCTCCTTGCCGCCCCTTTGGGGCTCTGGAGGCGCGGGGTGGGGATGGTTTGGGAGCTGCGTATCGGTGGGAAAGTGTGATGCTGTTAGGGCTGATGCGAGCAGCCGGAAGGACGAGAGTCCTTCCGCTACCCTGAAGGGAAAAAAGAAGGCCGGGAGATTTCGCTCCCGGCCTTCAGCCCAATATTTACCCGGAAGATGATGGTCAGGGGGATTCGGTGATCTGGATGTCGATGAATCCCTTGGGTCCGCGGGGTGTGCCGCCGCCGATGTTTCCGTTGAGGCGGAAGCTGTGGTAGGTCCAGCCGGTATCGAGGGAGGGCATGCCGGCGGTGCTGGCTACAATCTCGCTGACGCCTTGGTCGAAAACGCTGAGGTTATTGCCGCCGCGGATGGTGTAGATCACCTTGTCGATGGTGGCATCGGCGGCGGGACCAGGGAGGTTGTCGAAGGTGGCACCATTGCGGGCTGGCAGGGTGATGACGAGGGCTTGATTGCCCGCGACCGTTTCGATGCGGGAGCGGATCTTACCGCTGGCTGCACGGAGGGTGGGGTTCTCATTGAGCGCGAACTCCTCGAAGTTGCTGAGTCCGTCGCGATCGGGATCGGCGCTCTTGTCGGCATCGGGCCCGGTGAGGGTGGGATAGCCCGAGATCCAGCCCGCAAAGGGATCCGACACGACGCGCAGCGATCCGCTGCCGGTGATGAGACCGGGGTGGGAGGTGCTGGTGAAGATGCCGGTGCCCTGGGCGGTGCCATTCACGAGGAAGGCGGCGACGGTGTCCTGCTGACCGTGGGTCAGATTCAAGGTGCCGCCGGTCTTCACTTCCACTGCCGCGGTATCGCTGAGGGTTGCGGTGGGCAGGGTGAGGGTGCCCAGCGAGACGGTAGTGGTGCCGGTGTGGGAGTAGCCGCCATTGAGGGCGAGCGTGCCGGCACCGGTCTTATCAAGATTGCCGGTGCCGCTGAGAGCGCCAGTGAAGGTGATGTTGTTCGCGGTGCCGGACGCATTTGCGGCTTTCACGGTGAAGTTACCGGAGGTCACGACGGGGAGTGAGGTGGACCACGGGGCCTTCGCGCCGAGGATACCGCCGGAGAGCTTGAGCGTGGCGACGAAGCCGGGAGCGGTGCTGCCGAGCACCATGCCGCCGGAGCCGACGTAGAGCTCGCCGATATTCATCACATTCACGGTGCTGGTGCCGGCGATGGCTCCTTGGCCGAATTGGATGCGCTCGACGGAGGCAACGCCGTTGCGGGCAAGCAGGGCGGCATTTCCCTGAAGCGGTCCGCCGAGGGTGATGCCTGCGGCGGCATCGCTGCTGGTAAAGGTGCCACCGTTGACATCGATGACCGACCAGCGGCCGCCGTTGTTCAGACCGACGACGATCGGTCCGCCGATATCAAGGCTGCCAGAATCGATGCGGGCGGAGACCGAGGAATTCGCTCCGGAGGTGACGCCCATCGAGAGACCGCCGGCGATATCGACATCGGCGCCATTCACGTAGAAGCCGATGCCGGTGGAACCTTCGACGGGCTCGGCAGTGTAGATGAGTCCGCCGCGGCCGATGCTCATGGATGAGGCGGTGAGGGTGCCGCCGATGGCGGAGATGAGGTAGTTGTTCGCGGAGTTGCCGGTGCCGTTCAGTCCTGCGGGGAAGCTGGCGGATCCGGTAACGAGCTCGAAGGTGGCGGGACCGGCGGGGCTATTCGCGACATTACCGGTTCCGACGGAGGTGATGGTGCCGCCATTGATCACAAGGCGGCCGGTGGCTCCGACGTTGATGGCAGAGTTGTTAAGCACGGCGGTGGGCTCGATGACGAGGGTTCCGCCGTTCACGGCGGTGCTGCCGCTGAAGGTGTGAACGCCGCTGAGAGAGAGCGTGCCGGTGCCGGTCTTCACGAAAGAGCCGCTGCCGCTCAGAATGCCGGTGTAGCTGGTGGTCGCACCATTGCCGCCCGCGGTGAGGGCGACGGGGGTGGTGAAGATATTATCCAGCGCGAGGTCCTTGTTGCCCTCCAGCGCGCCGATGGTGGCGGCGAAGAGGTTGTCGAAGTCGAGCGTGCCGCCACCGTTGTTATAGAGCAGCGTGCTGTTCTGAAGCGCGAGGGCTTCGAGAAGCACGAGCTTCCCGCCTAGGATCGCGGTGGTCCCGGTGAAG
Organism: Luteolibacter rhizosphaerae; assembly: GCF_025950095.1. Classification (NCBI taxonomy): domain Bacteria; kingdom Pseudomonadati; phylum Verrucomicrobiota; class Verrucomicrobiia; order Verrucomicrobiales; family Verrucomicrobiaceae; genus Neoluteolibacter; species Neoluteolibacter rhizosphaerae. Next base: position 91,605 of record NZ_JAPDDR010000005.1, read on the forward strand.
GTATTCGCGCGGCTGAGGGCCTTGTCCCCCGCGCCGGTGAGGACGAGATCGCCGGAGCCGGTGATCAGGTTTCCGATCAGCGGGGAATCCGAACGATTTACGGTAAGCGTCGTACCAACGGCGGTGAGGGCGATATCCCCGAGAACCGAGCCGGTGGTGCCGCCATTGCCAAGGGTGAGCGCTCCATTGAGGACGCTGACATTCCCGAGGAAGGTGGTGTCCGCCGCCAAGGTGAGGGTGCCGCCGCCGTCCTTGTTGAAGGGGGCGAGACCGGTGAGGCCGAAGTTATTGGCGAGGGTGACGTTGCTATCCATCAGGAAGGTAACCGGGCTATCGCCAAAGGTGATGGCGCGGTTCGAGATGTCCTGAGTATTCGATGGTGACCAAGCGAGGGTGGCGGCATTGAGGGTAAGGCTGCCGCTGCCGAGGCTGTTGTTGCCGAAGGTAAGCAAGCCGTTGCTGAAGTTGACGGCTCCGGCGAAGGTGTTCGAGCCACCGAGGGAGAGATCGCCGGGGCTGGACTTGGTGATGCTGCCGGCACCACTGATGTCCCCGAGCAGGGCGATGGAATCCCCGGCATTGGCGAGCGTGACGAGCAGCGGGTCGGTGAGCGCGAGCTTGGCGGCGATGGTGTGATCGCCTTGGAGGATATTGATCTCGGAGCTGCCGGTGCTTTGGTCGAGCGTGAGAACGGGCGTGCTGCCGGTGATGGTGTAGGAGTTCGCGTTGTTGAACTGAAGGATGCCGGCGGTGCGGCTGGCATCGAGCGTGACGGTGCGCGGTCCGGTAATGGTGCTGCCGAAGGTGGCGGTGGCGCCGATACCATTGGGCGCACCGTTGAGCCAGTTGCCGGCGATGCTCCAGTTGCCCGCGGCATCGACATTCCAGATCGAGGGGAGAGCGCCGCCGACGGTGAGGCGGATCGAGTTGCCTGCGACGCTGAAGGTGTAGGTGAGTCCGGCCTGCTGGCTGGCGGGATCGACCTCGAAGAGATCATTCGCATTACCCGTGAAGCTGCCGGCGAACTGGATGAGATCGTAGGTGCCGGGGGTGGTCCACTTCGCGGTGGAATTGGCGACTCGCAGATCGACCATGACCGGATTCGCGAGCGATGCGGCGGCGGTGAGGCCGTTGGTATTGCTCACCACGATCTTATCGTAGACGGTGCTATCCGTGAACTCGGCATGGAGGGTGGTGCCGCCTGCGAGGGCGAGCGAGCCGGTGGTGAGGGTGCCGACGGCGGTCGCTGCAGGAGTGACTGCTCCGGGGCGGAGATGGGATCCGGAGGTGGTGGTGGTGGCCCCGGCGATGCTACCGGTGCCGCCAAGGGTGGCGCCGCCCGCGAGGCTAACAGCTCCGGTGGAGGTGGCACTGCCGCTAGCGTTTGCTGCAACCAAGGTGCCGGAGCTGATGGCGGTGCTGCCGCCATAGGTATTCGCGGCGGAGAGGGTGACGACGCCGCTTCCATTCACCGCAAGCGCACCGGCACCGCTGATCGGGCTGGTGATCTCGTAGGAGTCCGCGGCGGTAGCGGCACCGAAGCTGGCGGTGATGCCGGAGGCGACGGTGAAGCTGCGTGGTGTGACGATGCCCGGCGCGGTGGCGATGATGCCGCCATTCGAGACGGTGAAGCTCACGGCGCCTGCGGCATCGCCCAAGGAGGCTGTGCTATTGATGCCGATGGTGCCGCCTTCGATGGAAGTGCCGGCGGTGTAGGTGTTGATGCCGTTGAAGTTCACACGGCCGTTGCCGCGCTTGATCACGGTGCCGGGTCCGGAGAGGATGCCGGGGTAGACGCTGTCCGCGGAGTTGTCGCGATCGAAGACGAGGGTAGTGCCAGCGGTCGTGATGACATTGGTGGCGGCGAGGCTGCCGGTGGCACCGTTGCCGACCTTGAGGGTGCCAGCGTTGAGCTGGGTATCGCCGGTGTAGGTGTTCGGGCCGCTCAGGGTGAGGGTGCCGGTGCCGACCTTGTAGAGGCGGGCGGCGCCGGTGGAATTGGCGATGATGCCGGCGTATTCGGAATCCTGGTTCAGCGCACCGACCTGCCAGTTGACGAAGCGGCCGTTCACGGTGCTGCCGCCCATGTAGGCGCTGGCGGTGCCGCTGAGCTTGCCGATGGCGTGGGTGGTGCCGATGGCGTTGTTCGGCGGATTGAAGATCTGGAAGACTCCGGCATTGGTAACGTGCAGGGAGAGTCCGGCGTGCAGCATGTTGGTGCCGTTCAAGCGCCACTCGGAATTCCCGGTGCCGGCGGATGAGGCGGTGACGGTACCGGTGAACCCGGTCCAGTTGCCGTTCATGTTACCACGGACATAGTTGCAGATCACATTGAGCGAGCCGCTGCCGGTGATGGTCGAATTGAAGTCGCCGCGCTGCATCGTGAAGACCGCGCCGGTCTGGCCGGCGGGGACGACGAGCGGATTGGTGAATCCGACCACGGTGGGGCCGTTGCTGCCGGTGGCACCGTTCAGCATGACCGAGCCACCTTCAAAGGTGATGGTCTTGGTGGCGGGTCCGATCGGTTCCTGATTGAGGGCTGCACCGGCGGCGCTGCTGGCGAGGTTTCCGCGGATGCGGAGTAGGCCGCCCTTGATGGTCATGGGGCCGGTGAAAGTGGCGGCATTGAGACCGGAGAGGAGGACTTCGCCGTTGCCGTCCTTGGTGAAGTTCCCCGCGCCGGTGATGACGCCGCCGACATTCAGGCTGCCTGAATGGGAGGTGAGGGTAATGGCGGAGGGGATGGAGACGGCACCTGCGCCAAGGGCGAGATTTCCTGGGCCGGTGTAGCTGAAGTTCGAGTTCCAGTTCTGGGCGTTGTTATTGGTCAGGGTGACGGCTCCGACCGGGTTGCCGATATTGCCGCCGGAGATGGTCAGGGTGCTGGTGCCGATGGCGGTGGCATTGCTGAGATTGAGGGTGCCGGCATTGACCGCGGTGGTACCGCTGTAGGTATTCGCGCCGCTCAAGGTAAGGGTGCCGGGGCCTGCTTTCGCGAGGCCGGCCGTGCCGGTGATCTGTGCGCTGATCTCGGCGAGGGCATCGGTGCCGAGAGCGTTGACGGTGATGACCGGCGAGCCGTCGAGGGTGAGGATGTTCAGGGGGTCGACGTTGTTATCGATCACCCAGAATCCGGCGGAAGATGTATTGGTATCGCCGAAGGTGATGCTGCCGATCGTGCGCGGGGTATCAAGGGCGGCGATGAAGGTCCCGTCCGGGATATCGATGGTGCTAAAGTTCGCGGTATTGCCAGCGCCGTTGGCGATGGTGCCGCCGGACCAGTTGGCGCTATCGCTCCAGAGGCCGGGGCTGGCTGTGCCGGTCCAAGTGCCGTTCTGGGCGTGGGCGGAGGTGAAGGCGCATGCGGTGGCGCAGGCAAGCAGGGCGGCGCGGACACCGCTCCCGGAAGGGGAGTTTTTCATGGGTTTGGCGATTCTTGGGTTAGCCCCGGGCGGGGCACCGCGGGGGTTCTCCGCAGTTACAAGAATCGTTATCCATGACGGACGAGAAAGCGTCGATTACCCCAAGGGGGGTATGACTCCCGCGTGGGGCTAGATAGGGAAGCGCGGCTCCTCCTTGGAGTCGCGGAACTTCATGGCGGCCTCCGTGCGAGAGCGGACATGGAGCTTCTCGTAGACGTGCTTGAGGTGCACGCGGACGGTCTCCACGGAGATATTGAGACGGTCCGCGATCTCCTTGTTGGCGAGGCCTTCGCAGAGCAGTTCGAGGATCTCGGTCTCGCGCTTCGAGAGCTTGAGGTCATCGCTGGATTGCTCGGGCTTCGCCGGTTGGTGGAAGGCCTCGACGACGCGGCGCGCGATCTCGGCACTCATCGGAGCACCGCCGGAACGGACATCGCGGATGGCATCTCGCACATCGGAAGGAGTAGAGCGTTTGAGGAGATAGCCGGAGGCACCGGCCTTCAGGGCGGCGAAGATCTTGTCGTGATCGCGATAGACCGTGACCATGATGACCTGGATGTCCGGGAGATGCTGCTTCACGCGGGCGGTGGCCTCGATACCGGACATGCCGGGAAGATTGATGTCCATGAGCACCACGTGCGGGCGGAAGGCATCGATCTTCTTCAAGGCATCCTCGGCCGTGGTCCAGACTCCGACGCAGCGGCAGTCGGGCGCGGATTCGACGATCTTGCGGAGGCTCGAGCCAAGCGCGGCGTTGTCTTCCACGATGGCTACATCGGTGGCGGGTTCCTTGGGCATGGTGAGTAAGACTAGGATTCGCCGCCGGGTCTATCAAGCAGCGGGACGTTGAGGATGACCGTGGTGCCGCGGCCCTTGGCGGTTTCGATGTGGCAGGTGCCACCGGCTTCGGCCATGCGGCGTTCAAGATTGCCGAGGCCATCGCCCCCGCGGGCGTAGTCGAGGTGGAAGCCCTTGCCATTGTCCTCGATATGGATCCCCAGGGTGTCGTTCTCCAAGACGATCTTGAGCTTCACCTCGGTGGAGGCGGAGTGCTTCACGACATTGTTGAGCGCTTCGCGTGCGGCGAGGAAAATGCTGTGGCGTTCGGTCGTAGCGAGGGGACGATCCGGGATCTCGCGCATGACCTCGCTGCGGAGCGGGATGCGGGCGATATCGAGGAACTCGCGGGCGAAGGCGGCGATGTACTCGACCAGCGAGCGCAGGGTGTCCTCACGCGGATTCACGGCCCAGACGATCTCGTCGAGAGCGCCGACGACACCTTTCGCTTTCGATGAGAGTTGGTCGAGCGGCGGGTGGAAAGGGCTGCCGGTGGCGTCCTCCGCGGCGAGCGCGGCGAGGATGGAGATCTCGGTGAGGCTCGCGCCGAGGTCATCGTGAAGATCGCGCGCGATGCGGGAGCGCTCGGCCTCGCGGGCATTGCGGATCCTGAGCTTCTCGATGCGGCGCTTCATCTTGCGGCGTGCCAAGAGCCATCCGGCAGCGGCGGCGACGAGGAGGACGCAGAGGCTGGCCGAGATGAGGAACCATGCCGTTTCCCAAAAATGGGGACGAATCACGATCTTCACGCTGGCGATGCGGTCGCTGCGAATGCCGTCTCCATTCACGGCCATGACCTCGAAGGTGTAGCGGCCCGGAGGCACGGCTTCGAAGGCGGCGATGCGCTGGGTGCCAAGCTCGCGCCAGACATCGTCGAGGCCGCTCATGCGGGCGCGGTAGGTGATCTTCTCAGGGGCGCTGTAGCCGAGACCGACGAAGCGGAACTCCACCCGGGAGCGGCCGGGGCCGGCTTCGATGTTGCCGCCGGTTGCATCGTGCTGCATGCCATTCACGCGGATGGATCGCAGGTAGACGGGCGGGGCGACCTTGTTGATCTCGACGAGTTCGGGGCGGACGCGGACGATGCCGTTGCCGGTCGGGAACCAGAGTCGACCGTCGCTGGCCTTCCATCCGGCGGGCTGATAGCCGCCGATGCATTCGCGCGATGGCAGGCCATCGGAACGATCGAGCCTGAGCCAATGGAGCGGGGCTTCGGGGTCTTTGATTCGCTGGAGGAGTTCCTTCCGGTTGGCGCGGAGGATGCCACCGAGCGAGCCGAACCAGAACTGCCCGCGGCCGTCGTCGAGCAGGCAGGTGAGACGTTCGTCAGGAAGGCCCTCGCCGGAGCCGAAGGAGTGCCAGCGCTTGCCATTCCAGAGGAAGAGTCCGCTGCCGAGGGTGCTGGCCCAGACCTCGTTCTCCGCCGCGAGGTGGATGCCGGAGATCCAGCGGTGCTGGAGATCGCTGCTTGCCCCGAGCGGCCTGAAGCGTCCCGGGCTGCCGAGGAGGACTTGTCCATCCGCAGTCCCAAAGACGATGCCACTCTTGCCGCCATTCCCGATTACGGTGATGTCGGGCTCGGGAATGTTCGCGGTGGCAGCGTGCTGTTGGACCTGATCGTCCTTGAGCGAGGCCAAGCCTTGGGAACCGCCGAACCAGAGGGTGCCCGATGAATCCTGATGGATGGTCCTGACCTTCGATGGGACTTGGGTCTTGGCGAAGGGGGTCTTGAACACGCCGTCCTTGCCAGTGAAGACGCTGCCTTCGCGGGCTGCGGCCCACAGGGTGCGATCGCGGTCTTCAAACAAGGTGCCGATGGCGCGGTGGTAGCCGCCGGGCACGAGATCGATCTGCTCGGATCCTTGCGGAGTCCAGCGCGTGATGCCGCCGCTGCGGTTCGCGAGCCACCACTCACCGGAGCTGGCCTGCATCACCGCGAAGATCGCGTTGTCCGAGAGTCCGCCGGTCTTGTCCAGGACTTCGACCCGGCTAGTCTTCACACGGATCAGGCCATTGATCGGAGAAGCGACCCAGACATTTCCTTCCCGGTCCTCTAACAGTTCATTCGCCGCTACGGGTGAACCTGCGCCCGGAAGCAACACCGGCAGAACGGTGCCATCGGAGGCTTTCAGTTCCAGCCCGCCCGAACTTGCTTCCGCCCAAGTGCCTCCGTCGCGGTCCTCCAGGCGTGGTGTGGCGGCGGGTTCCTCGCGCCTGCCTTTCCGTGCTTGGTCCGCGAAGTCCCGGTGAAAGCTTTCAATGATGGCGTCGGCAGGCTGGGCAACTTCGATGGCGATGCCGTTCTCGATGCGGTGGAATTCCTCGCCGCGCTTGATGTGGATCTCGCCTTGCTTCGTCTCCAGCAGTTGCGTGACGAGAGGGGGGCGGGGTTTGATGGCATCCGGCAAGACGCGCTCGAACTTCCCATCACGGATCAGGAAGAGCCCGCCCTGGAAGGTGGCCACCCATACGTCGTTCTTCCCGCTGGTGTAGAGGCGCCAGAAGGCGAAGCGGCTGCGGCGCTGCCGGCCATCGAGTTCGATCGGCTCGAACTCGATGCCGTCGAAGCGCGCGACTCCCTCCGCCGTCGCGACCCAGAGGTAGCCATCGCGGGACTGGATCACGGAACGGACGACGTTTCCCGGCAGGCCGTCCTCGGACTGCCACTGTCTCACCAGCAAGCGGCTCTCACCCTGCGCGATGGAGACGCGCAGCAAGAGAAGCAAGACGAGGAGATAGAGACGCACGGGAACAGCTTGCACCGGGGCTACGGAACTTGTCGAGGAAAGCACTCGAAGCTGCTAAGGAGTAAACTCGACGCGGTAGAAGGCGCGGCTGAAGGAGGCAGGATCCGTGAAGCTGGCGGTGCTGCCGATGCCACCCGTGACCGTGCCGATGGGCTCCCATGTGCCGCTTCCGAGGGCGAGGCGACGTTTCACGGTGAAGACCACACCGGGTGCGCTGGGCCAGACGAGGGTGCGGCCGCTCACGCTGGTCCGGAAGGCGCTGCCTCCGTGGGCGGGATCGAGGCCGAGACGCCATTCGACGAGGTTCGAGCTGCCATCGAGATCGGTATCATCGGTTGATGCTTGAGCGAGATTGCCGAAAGAGGAGAGTTCCCAAGAATCCGGCAGACCGTCTTCGTCACTGTCATCGATCACGAGGACCACTTGGCCGGGCATAAGGGTCGAGAGATGGGCGGTGGTGCCGGAGGGAATGCCAATGAGGGATGCGCTGCCGCTCAAGGTGCCACCGTAGCTGATGAGGGGGTAGCGACCGAATCCGGTGCCGGGTGCGAGGGCGATCTGGATGGTGCCGCCGAGAGCGAGATCGCCGGAGACGGCGAGCAGATCGGTGGAGCGTAGCTTGGTGAGGGAACCGGCACCGAGAAAGGCGCTGCCGTGAACTGCGAGAGTGCCGGAGGGACCGCTCGCGAAGCCGCGACCTTCGAGGGTGCCGTTGACGTTGAGATCCGCGGAGAGTGTTCCGTAGGCTGTCATGGATGCACCGGAGTCGAGCGAGACAACATCGGTGGCGAGGCTTCCGCCGCTGATCTTCAGGAAGGCCGCCGATGCGACATTCACGGCGCTATTGCTGGTGACACTGCCGGTGATTTCCAAGGTGCCTTGCTCCACCGTGGTGCCGCCTGCCCAGACACCGGTGCCGCTGAGGGTCCAGGTGCCGGAGCCTTGCTTGACGATATTGGTGAGTGTGGAGCCAGGGATCTGCTCGGCGATGGTTCCGGCGAAGGTCGTGGAGCCACCTTTCGCTCCGATCAGATAGGTAAGTGCACGTCCGCCGGTGACGCCGCCCAAGAGGGTGGAACCTGAAGCACCCGAGAGTTGGCCGATGCGGATGGAAGTGCCCGCGCCTTGATTGAGGATGCCGGTGTGCTTCATCGCGACGCTTGCTCCCAGATACAGCGAGGCATTCGGGAAGCCATCGGGAGTGTAGTTCTCCGCCATACGGAATTCACTGCCGGTCGCGGAACTGACATTGAGCTGGCCGGTGAATGCGGACCAATCTCCATAGAAGTCGCCGCGAACGTAGCTGACGACGAGATTGAGTGTGCCGGCCCCGCTGAGGGTGCCGCTCAGCGAGCCGCGCTGCGGGCTGTGCAGGGTGCCGCTCTGGCCCGCGGGAACGATGAGTGCATTCGGGAGATCGCCTGCGCCGGGCAGGCCGGTGCCGGAATCGTGCATCCTGAGGGTGCCGCCAAGGAAGGTCACCGCGCCAGTGCCGAGGCCCCAGCGGTTCGCGGCTTCGTTGCCGAGCTGGATGGTGCTGCCGATAGCGATGGAGGTGCCGCCGCTGTAGCTATGGCGGGTGTGGTAGGTGAGTGTAGCAGTGGCCGCCGTGGCGGTGGTGGCGGACATGGTGAGGGTATTGCCCGAGATGCCGGTGATGGTGGTGCCGTAGGGGAAACCACCGCCCATGACGACCATGCCCGGTGCGAGGCTTGCGGCATCCGTTACCGTTACCTGATTGCTTCCCGAGGTGGTGGTGCTGCTAAGGCTCAAGATGTCAGGAAGGAGCGTGAGCAAACCGTTGCCGGTTTTCACGAGCGAGGTGCTGCCGGCGATCATGCCGATGCCGTCGAAGGTGTAGGCGCGAGTGCTGTTAGAGATGGTGATCGCGCGGGGCTGGAGGGTGCCGTTGAGCATGACGGTGCCGACCGGGGAGCTGTCGTCGAAGATGACGGCATCGAGGTTGAAGAAGGTGGGCGTGGGGCCGCTGGTGAAGTTGGCGGTGGTATCGAGATCCCAAAGTCCACCACCCGCGGTGCCGCTCCAGACGAGCGAGGCCGGTGGGGTGCCGCTGACCACGAGATTCACGAAGGCGGGACTGCCGCCGCTGGATTGGCGCTGGACGGCGAAGGTCTGGCGGGAGCCGGGAGGGAGGCCGACGAGATTGAGGGCGGGTGCCGGATTCGCGGCCATGGTCGCTGCGCCGTCGATGAGGGGGTAGGTGCCATTGCCGAGCACGCCCTCGGTCGCGCTGACGTGGAGATTCACGGTGGCACCGGAGAGCGTGAGGGTGCCGCTGCTCACGTTGATCCGGTCGTTGGCTCCGGCGGGGGAGCCCGAGAGATCATAGCGGATGTTGCTGGTGCCGTTCAGGGTGAGGCCTGCGCCCGTACTGAGAGTGCCTGCGTGTCCTTGGGAAGGGCCGGGGTCGAGGGTGCTTCCGGAGGCGGCGGTGACGAGTCCGCCGATGCTGCCGCTGCCACCGAGGATTGCGCCATTAGCGACGGTGGTGGCGGTATTGCCCAAGGTGCCATTCACCCGGAGCGTGCCTGCATTCACGCCGGTGATACCGCTGTAGGTGCTGGAGCCGGTGAGGGTCCAGGTGCCGCTGCCGACCTTGTTCAGGTTGGTTGCTCCGCCGCCATTGACGATGGCACCGGCGAAGGTGGCGGTGGTGTTGAGGCCGCCGATGTTGTAAGTGCTGACGACGGTGCCGGTCTGGGTGCCGCTCAGGGTGGTGCCACTGCTGGTGGAGGTGAGTTCGCCGATCTCGAAGGGTGTGGTCGCGCTACCATTGCGGTTCATCAGCTGCGAGGTGCCGCTGCCGAGATCGACGGCAACGGCGGCGCTGCCGAAGTTCAGGTTCGAGTTGCCATTGAGACGGATGCGGGGATTGCCGCTGCCTGCCACGATCCGCCCGGTGAAGCCGGACCAAGTGCCGCCGATGGTCCAGAGTTGGTTGGCGGTTGCATGGAGCGTGAGTGGCTGTGTGCCGGTCCAGCTGCCGCCGATCGCGTGCTGCGAGCCAATCGTGATGGTGGCGGGCTGGTTGAACTCGAGGAGGTTGCCGAGAGTACTGTTAGAGGGAGGGGCGAGGGCGAGTGAGCCGCCGTTCAGGGAGATCTTCGCGGTGCCTGCGGCAGCGGCGGTATTCAGGGCGAGGGTGCCTTGCTCGATGGAGACGCTGTTGAAGCTGTTGGTGCCGGTGTTATTGATGGTGAGATTGCCGCTGCCGCGCTTGGTGAGTGCATTGGTGGTGCTGATGGCACCGGCGCCGTTGAAACTATAGTTCGCGGAGGAGTCGACCTCGACGGTGGTGGCGAGGACTGCGGCGGGGAGATTGATCGCGGGCGATGCGGAGCCGGTGTCGCCGAAGCGGACGCGATCTCCGCTGGTGAAGGCGACGGGGGTGCCGTCGTTCAGCCAGTTGTTCGAAGTCGTGTCCCAATCGCCGGCTGTGCCGCGCCAATCGAGATCGGCAGGGGCGCTGTTGTTGGTGACGCAGATGAGGAACTGCTGGGTCCAAGTGCTGCCCTCCGTATCGGTCACGGTGAAGAGGAAGCCACCGCGTCCGGCACTGGCTTGGGTGTTAAAGGTTACGATGCGGTTGCCCGGGCCGCTTTGGGTGGCACTACCGCCGCCAATGCCGGTGAGGGTGAAGGCTGGAGCATTGGTGAAGCCGGCGGTGTAGCGCGAGAGATCGACGATGAGGGAGCCGCTCTTTACGACGAATGCGTGGGGCACCGCCTTGAAGTGGAGGTATTCCTCTAGCCGCGTGTATCCGCTCGCGCTGCCTGCCGGAAAGTAGGTGGTGCCGCTGACGGTGGTGTTGTGGTCCTGGGTCGCGGGATTCCAGCCGAGCGCGGTCTCGTAGGCATCCGGCATGGCGTCGCGGTCGGTGTCGATCGGAGCGGTGGCGGAAGCGAGGGTTCCGAAACCGCTGTTGCTTACACCGGCGAGATCGCTTTCACGGGTGATATGATTCGCGGTCTGGTTCGCGAGGTTCTGGAGGAGGCGCGTGTCCACCTCATCGCGGAGCGGGCCGGGGTGTGAGGCATCCAGGCGGAGTGGTCCGGCATTCGAGAGGATCTTCTTGTAGGCGAGCAGCGCGGGATCCGTGGTGACGGTGAGCGAGCCGGTATTCGCGTAAGGCGAAGCGAGCTGGATGTAGTTGCCGGTCGGGTTGGTTGCGGCGTTGTAGGCCGATCCACCGACGATGCTGTAGCCGCGGTCGGTGCCATTGAGGAGGCCGTCGCCATCGCGGTCGTGGAGGTTGTTCGCGACGTGGACCGAGAAGTTCGGATAGCCGTTGCGATCGAGGCTGGCCTTCTCCAACGGCGTATTCCTGATATTCCCCGGCGGGCAGATGAAGTAGTTCCCGACGACGTTCGACTTCCATCCGGCGGGAGTCTGGGAGTCACCCATGATGAAGCCGATGTCCCAGTCGAAGGTGACATTGTTCACCCACTCTAACAGCCCGGCGGGTCGTGCCTTCGGGTTGCGGGTGTGATTGTGGGCCCAGAGGGTGTGATGGCAGGTGGCGTGGTTCTGGTCCCAGAGTCCGCCGCAGGAGTGGCTCTCCAGGCCCCATGCATTCAGCGCCCACTGCATGGTGAGATTCTCCGGCGGGCTGCCGAAGGACGAGATGTTCTCGTCCGTGCTGAAGGCCATCGAGATATGGTCGAGGATCGCGTTCTGGCAGCCGCTATCGAGGTCGATGCAATCGCCGCCGGAGCCGTTCTTGCCGTGGCGGAAGCGCAGATGGCGGATCACGATGTCATCCGCGGAGATCCGGAAGGTGCCGTTTCTCAGCCCGATGCCATCGCCCGGCGCGGTTTGGCCGGCGATGGTGATCTTGTTCTGCGTGATCCGCAGGTTCGATCCCGGCACGTGAATGTATCCGCTGACCGCGAAGACGATGGTACGACCGCCGGAGGGCGCGGTGGCGATGCCCTCGGCAAGCGATCCGGCGCCGCTGCTGTTCAGGTTCGTGACGATGTAGACATCCCCGGTTCCGGTTCCCGAGGTGGTGCCGCGCCCGCCCTTGGCATAGGCCCCGTAGCCTTCGGCACCGGGGAATGCGGGGATTTGGGCAGCCGCAGTGAGGGCAAGGAGAAGAAAGAGGAGAGACTTCACGGATCGGTGCGGAAGGGGGCGGCGGGGAGGTCCGCGGAGTTGTAGAGATTCGCGCCGACGGGATTGTCGGCCCAGGCATAGCGCACGTAGGCAGGGCGTGGGACGGCGGCGCTGTGGACGACTACCATCTCGCCATCGATCTCGGCATCGGCCCAGACGAACTTGCGGTCATCGCCCGCGATGGCGAATTGTTTGAGCGGCCCATCCTTCGCCACGAGGCCTCCGCCGATGTGATCGAAGTGAAGGCGCACGCGGCCGTCCTCGATCTCGGCCATCTTGAAGACGGGACCGCAGGGCTCAAGCTGTTGGCCATAGGTTCCGCCCAGCGCGAGAAGGGCGAGGCGCTTGCCGACATCCTGCTTGTTGCGCGGATGGACGTCCTTTTCGTCGCCGATGTCGATGGTCACGGCCATGCCGGTGTTCGGCAAGGCGAGCGAGGTAGCCTGAGCCTCGCGCATGCTGGCGAGGCGGCTGTCTCCCGGAGCGGAAGGCGGGGCATTGTGCGCGGCAAGCTGGACGAAGTAGAAGGGGAAATCGCCGCGATTCCAGCGAGTGCGCCAGTCTTCGATCAGGTTTCTCTGCAGTACAGGGTAGAGTTTGCGGGTGCCGCCATTCGACTCACCCTGATACCAAATGGCACCGCGCATGCCATAGCCCACGACGGGTGCAATCATGCCGTTGTAGAGCACGGCGGGATTGTGCTGGTCCTGTAGCGGGTCGGGGTGCTTCGGTGCACGGCCTTTCTTGCCGGAGTCCAACCACTTCGCCTGCGAACTGCCGTATTTCTCGAAGGCTTTCGGATCGTCGCGATAGGCGATGAACTTTTTGCCGAAGGCATCCAGCAGAGGCTTGAGGCTGCTCTCCTCGCGCAGTTTCGGATCGCTGATCCATGCCTCCGCGGTGCTGGCTCCGTAGGCGCAGGTGATGAGACCCACGGGGACCTTGAGCGTGGACTGGAGCTCGCGGGCGAAGAAGTAGGCTGCAGCGGAGAAGTCGCCGACGGTTTGCGGGGAGCATGGTTTCCACTCTCCTTCGATCTCGCGCTGGGGATCTTCGCGCATCGTCCACTCGGCGGTGAACATCCGAATCTGCGGGTGATCTGCTTGGGCTACTTCGTCCTCCCAATTGGTGGTTCCGGAGAAGTAGCGCTTCTCCGTCTTTGCCACGGTGAAGTCCATGTTCGACTGGCCGGAGCAAAGCCAGACCTCTCCTACATACACGTCGTCGAAGCGCTTGGGGACCCCCGCCGTCACCTCCAGCACATGCGGTCCTCCGGCGGGGAGCGCGGGGAGTTCCAAGCGAAAGTGGCCTTCTTGGTTTGCCTTGGTGCTCGTGGATTTCCCGGCGATCGAGGCTCTCACTTCGGCGCCGGGTGCGGTGCGGCCCCAGATGGGATTGGCGGAGTCGCGCTGGAGCACCATGTGGCGGGAGAAGATCCTCGGTAGCCAGAGGTTGGCGGGCAGGAGAGAGGGGCCAAGCCCGGTGGTGCGCAGGGCTTTGGCCAGTTCCGCGGCGTTGAATTCAGCGCCGGCATGACTGGTGTGCGTGTGGTCGCTTCCGGCGAAGAGAGTCGCGGTTTGTTCGGGGCCGATCGCTTCGTAACGGTCGGCGAGCAGGGAGTTGAAGTCGATGAAGGCGGCTCCCGCTTGTTCGGCGGCGATGCGAGCCCAGCCTGCATAGCTGTCTTGGGAGCGACCAACCTTGCCATCCTTCCAAAGATTCCGGGGGATAGGGGAGACGACGATTGGGGTGGCGCCCTTCGACTTCGCGTCCGCGACGTATTTCCGCAGATACCAGCCATAGCTGTGAACGGTCTCCGGCTTGCCATCGGTGGAGCGGATGATTTCTTCGGTCTCCTCGCCGGCTCCCTTGATCGAGGCCCGACAGCGCTCGTCATTGATCGGTCCGCCGTCGTTGTGGCCGAATTGCATCAGCACGAAGTCACCCGATTTCAGGTTTGCCATCACGGCGTCCCAGCGGCCTTCGGTAAGGAAGGTGCGGCTACTGCGACCGCCGATCGCGCGATTGATCACCTCGATCTTGGCAGGATCGAACTCCGCGACCAAGGGATCGCCCCAGCCCTCCTGACCGGTGGTCTGATTGCGGACGGTGGAATCGCCGATGATGAAGAGGGTCGGCTTTGCCCCCAGAGCTGCGATCAGCCAACTGAAGAGGGAAAGCAGGAAAAGACTACGCATGCCCGGTACTATGAATCTGCCGGGCATTTTTGTCGCTTACCCGCTTGGGGTAAAGACGACGACCGGCACCCTATTTCGCCCCTAGCTCTTTCTTGAAAAAATCGATCGTGCGCTGCCATGCCAGCTTGGCGGCGGCTTCGTCGTAGCGAGGGGTGGTGTCGTTGTGAAAGCCGTGATTTACGCCGGGGTAAATGAAGGCCTCATACTTCACTCCGGCTTTCTTCAGGGCTTCCTCATAGGCGGGCCATCCGGCATTCACGCGCTGGTCGTTCTCCGCATACTGGAGAAGGAGGGCTGCTTTGATTTTAGGGACATCATCGGCAGCGGGCTGACCACCGTAGAAAGGGACGGCAGCCTTGACGATATCAGGGAGACGGACTGCCAAGGTATTCGCCATCCCGCCGCCGAAGCAGAAGCCGACCGCGCCGACCTTGCCATTGCAGAACTCGTGGGCATGCAGCCACTTGGTGGCGGCGATGAAGTCCTCCTCCATCTCTTCCTTCTTGCGCTGGGCTTGCAGGGTGCGTCCTTCGTCGTCGTTGCCGGGATAGCCGCCGAGCGGGGTAAGTGCGTCCGGCGCGAACGCGACGAAGCCGTCCACGGCGAGGCGGCGGGTCACATCCTCGATGTAGGGATTCAGGCCGCGGTTCTCGTGGATGACGATCACGCCGGGCAGTTTGCCCTCCGCCTTCGCAGGGCGGGCGAGGTAGCCCTTGATCTTGCCGCCGCCTGCGGGCGAATCGTAGGTTTCGTAGGAGACCTTGATCCGTTCGTCTTCCTTTGCGACCTGCTCGGCGAGGGCATACTTCGGGCTCAGGGCGGCGAGAAGCCCGGCAGCCGTCACCCCGCCGACAGCGAAGCGCGAGGCGCGGTCGAGAAAGCCGCGGCGGCCGACCTGGCCGTGCACGTATTCATCGTATAGATCGAGCAGCTCCTGCGGGAAATCTTGTGCGGTTTTCCGGTCCATCCCGATAGAACCGTGTCGGTGCGGGGAAAGTTGCTGTAGTCCCTGTCATCGCGCCCTAGCGAAGGGGGATGAGCTTCACGGGACCGAGTAGGCCTGAATCCATGGAGGTCCATCCGGCCGCATCGAAGGGCTTGTAGTGGATGTTGACGAAGTTGATCTCGTGGAAGGATTTCCATGAGACCTTCCGGCGGTCGAGGTCGGCGATGCGGTTCGCCGCGAGGTTCGTCACTTCGATCTCCAGAAGGTTCTTCCCCGGTTTCAGCGCATCGCCTGTCATCAAGCGGTGCGGGGGAGCCCAGCAGGAGCCGAGCGATGTCCGGTTAAGAGTTACGCGCGCAGTGTGGGCGATCGCGCCAAGATCGAGCAGGGCGGGGGACTCACCATTCCAATCGAACTCCAAGCGGTAACGGGCGGTTCCGGAGAAGTTCCGGTAAGCATCGCCCTCGCGCTTGGCCCATGAGGAGAGTTCCTTGCTGTGATAGGCGGCTGGGAGCTCGGGGCCGCCTTCGATGAACTCGATCTGCCAGTCGCCAGCGAGAGTGATCGCCTCGCCCTGAACTTCCCGGTCGAGCCACGAGGGGCCTTCGGCTTGCTTGGCGCGGTAGGTTCGCAGGATTCGTGACTCTCCCGCCGCGAGGACGAGTCTGATCCCGCCTTCCGTGGAGGTTATTCCGCTGTTCCCGCGCATCGGGTCGAACATGGTGGCTGACTGGCAAGGGGTCGCCAGAGTGAGCTTGGTGTCGATGTCCGCGCCGGATGAGTTCACGATGAAGTAGCTCCAACCGTCCTCATGCTTGCGTCGCACGAAGCGGAGTTTCTTCCCGGCCATCGGCTCGACTTTCACTGCGGCGCCATCCAGAAGGCGGGCGAGGTCGCCACGCGAGATGAAGCTTGCGCCTACCGCTGAATCGGTGTTGTTCGCATAAGGGGCGAAGAGTGCGGTGAGCTCGCGGCTGCCCTCACCCTTGCCGTGGAAGCCGGGAGACTCCTGCGGCGGATCACCGAGGATGCCGATGCGGGCGCCCTTTCCTGCGAGGTCGAGTAGATGCCTGGCGGTCGCCGCACTCATGAAGCGCGTTTCCGGAATCAGCAGGGTCTTGTAGCTGCCTGTGCCCATGCGGATGCTGCCGCCTTCTACCTTGGCTCCGGAGAGGAGACGATCGGAGACGAAGTCACACGGGATGCCCTGCTGCCACATGGCCATGGCCGCACGGTAGAAGGACGAGGGGTGGAGCCACTTGTCCTGATTGTGCACGGTGAAGAGCGGCAGGCCCGCGGCGCCATCGTGCCACAGATCGTGCATGGGGAAGTAGAGCAGCACCTCGGCGTCCGGCGTGCCGGATTGCAGCATTGCCTGGCAGCGCGCGATGTAAGAGGTGAAGGCGGGCATCTCCCTCCACAAACCGCCATTCGGGCCCATGTGGGTGGAGGCGTAGAAGAGCCAGCCGGGCCAGCCGGCATCCTGAGGCGAGTAGGGAATGCCGTGGAAGAAGATGTGGTTCACCCCACCCAGCCACACGAAGTCGGCGGCTTCCTTAAGCTTTGCGGGAGTTACCCGGAAGTGCTCGTCGAGCCAAGTGAAGGTCTCGGCGGAGACGAGATTCTTGCCACTCAGATGCGCCGCGGAAGAGGCAAATTGAAGCATCGGGATCTGAGCTTCATCGACGTGGCGAAAAATCTCCGTTTCCGGGATGTCGGCCACGGCGTAGTGATCTAACAGATTGCCCGGAGAGCCGTGTGCTTGATTGCGGGTAAGGCTGCCCCGGTCCTTCGCCCAGTCGTGCCACTTCGCCAGATAACCACGATGCAGGTCGCTCATGGTTTCGCGATAGTCGGCGCGGACCCGTGCTATCGTATCGGGATCTCCCTCGCCTTGGAGTGCGGGTAGCTGCGAGCGCAGGTCGTATCCCTGGAGTTCTTGGAAGCGCGCGAGGAGATCATCGGTCCAGGCCGCGCCGTAGTATTCGAAGGAGTCGTGAAAATGCGCGCGTGGCTCCGGAATATCGGGACGATCCAGAGCGGTGTCGAAGGCCTTCAGATAGGCTTCCATCGAACTTGTGGAGAAGGGATCGAGGACCAATCCGGCTCCTCCCGGTGCGGAGCGCTTCACCTTCTGGATGCCGTGCTTCGAGATCCAGCCATGGATCGACCACTTGCCCGCGGGAGGTGTCCAGAGCAGGCGGTCGCCGGTGATCTTGTCGGAGAGGTCGAGCGGTTCGCCGGACTCCGGCCATGCCTTCAACACTTCCACCCGGCCTTTCGGGAGGGGGAGTTCCACCTGCTTCCCATCCGTGACTGTGATCTTCACGTCGATGAGGGAAGCCGAGGCAAGGTCTTCGCCCACCCAAGGTCCGCCGAAGGGCCAGCCGGTTCCGGTGGTGAGATCGAGGCCGAGGTCCAGTCGATCGGCTTCCGATGCGGCGTGGGCATAGGCGCGGGTCCATGCTTCGGAGAGGAAGGGAAGGTCGCGTTTCTCGTAGCCCTTGGCGCCATAGATCGGGCAGATCTCCACGCCTCCGAGCCCAGCCTTCGAGAAGTCTTCGAGCTGCTTGCTCAAGCCGGGGGCATCCACGCCGCTGCCAAGCCACCACCAGCGGGTCCAGGGTTTCGCCTCCCTCGTCACGGCTGGCCATGCGGTGTCATCGGCGCTTGCCAAGGGGGCGACGAGGAGAGCGAGAAGCAAAGTGGGCTTTATCATGGCGAACTACTTCGGACCGGCATCCCGCTGGATCGATACTTCCACTTCGGCGGCGGGTTTGGCTTGGTAAGGGTAGGGGAGCTTCAGCGGATCATTCCATTCGAATCCCCCGACCGAATTGAAGCGGAAGCCGGTGTTATCATCCGCCATCGGGCCGGGCTTCTTGCCGAGGCTCAGGGAGTCGACGACACGGGTGATGCCGCCGCGGTTGTTTTCCTTCGAGTCGTCCGCGTGGGAGTTGCTCACCGCTACCTTGCAATCCCGGTAGACGCAGCCCTCAACCAAAGTGGCGGCACCGCAGACCGAGATGGTGGCGGTGCCGACGTGTTCGACGAGGTTGTTGAAGAAATGGAGATTCCCGTGTCTGAGCCGGGGTGCGCGTGAAGATAGCTCCTTGAACCAACAATCGTGAATGGTGACATTCAAGTGGCCCTTGTCCTGAGCCCTGGCGTTCTCCGATGAGGAGTTCCCGATCAGCATGCCCTTCTTCTGTGTCTGCCCGCCGCCGGATAAAATACAGTGCGAGATGGTCACCAAGTCCGAGCCGTGGATGATGTCGAGTTGCCCATCGTAGACCTTGCCGAAATCGCAGTGGTCCACCCACACGCGTCGCGAGCCCTTTTTCCCGGCGGAGCTGATGCGGATGTAGTCCCAGCCCATTTCATCGTATTCGCCGGATGGATCTTCTTCCCAAAGGTCGCGGAAGCGGAGGTTGCGGATGATGAGGTTCTCCACGCCCTTCAGCTCGATGGTCCCGCCGCGCAAGGTGGCCCCGCCGGGAGGACCTTCCAAGGTGGTGTGCGAACGCGGGCGAATAACGCCCACCTTCGTCAGGACCTTGCCCGACTTCTCGTTCGCCAGCTCACCGAGATCGATATCTCCGGACAGCCGGATCACCCGTGGTGTGGAGTCTCTCCGCTCTTTCGGTTGATCCAAGCGCTCGACAGCGCTCCGTAGCTCCTCCGCGGTCTTCACCAGCACGGGCTTTCGATCTCCACCTCCGTCCGTGCCGCCATCCAGGGATGCGAATCCGAGCGGACCCGCGTGGAGCAGCGTGATCATCAGAAAGAAGGGAACGAGAATGCGCACCGGGATAATCTGTTAGAGGGTTCCGCCCGCGCGTGTCGAGTCGATCTGCTCCAGACGCAGGTAATCGTAGAGAAGTCCCTGATGCCATACGCGGCCTTCGAGCCGGAGTTCGAGGACATTGCCGGTCTTTTTCAGGACCTCGGCCGGGATCCTGAAGCTCAGTTCCGTGAGCAGGCCGCGGTGACCGTCCCGGTGCATTACTCCATTCTCATGCAAGCGGCCGCTGTCGCCGATCGCTTGGCCGTTGGCGGTGATGACGAGCTTGTCATTCTCACGATGGCCGCAGAGCGCGATCCGCAAGCGATGGTCGACCGCGTCCTTGAGATCGAAGCGGACTCTCCATGTCGAGGCTCCGAGCACCTTGCCTTTGTCATCGAGCTCAAGAGGCTGGCAGAGGTTCCAATCCTTTTTCCAATCGCTCTTGCCTATGGTGAAATCGACGCCTCGCGGGAACTCTTTCCGATACTGGAGATGATGGCCCCAGAGCCAATAGCGGTCACCGTTGCGGAACTCCGCCGCACTGCGGTCCGGGATGCCGATCTCCCACGCCACGGGGCCCGATCTCTCCACCTGCCATGCGAGATCACCGAGTCTCATGGCCTTGCCGGGCTCGACCCGCACTTGCTCCTTGCTGAACTCGCCGAGTATTCCATCGGCAAAAGCGTGAAGCGTGTAGGTCCCGGGCCGGACCGAGGCGATCCGGAAGCTGCCATCTGCTGCGGCCCTAGCCCAATACTGGTAATGTTTGCCATTGCGTTGCCAGCTTACCTTCTCCCTGCCGGAACGTGATCTTACTTCGTAGTCGGGAGCCGTAAGCCCCACCCACATTGTGCCCGGCTTGTTGGCGGCGAGCGGGTCTTTCAGGGTCAGCTTGCCCGTTACCGCGACGCGTTCCTTCGCCGCATAGAGCGGGCTATCCACCCAGGGATAGGGCCATTGCTTGATCTCGGTGACAGCAGTTCGCATCGCGTCGCGCCACATGCCGAGGGCGTTGTCGCCTTGGTTGGTGTGCAGCAGGAAGGGGCCGACGAGCATCGACCAATCCTCGCCCTTCGCGACACTCAGCGAAGTTCCGCCGTAATGGCTGCCGTGCCACATGTTCAGCAGCACGGGGCGACCGCCGGGATTCACGTCGAGATGTCCCGTGAGTTCCGGCTTGGTCGGTCCTCCGGCGATGTATTCGAGCGAGGGGTTTACCATCCACAGCCCGATCTTCCTTTCCGAGGACGACCAGCCGTAGGCCGGAGAATCGGAGAAGAGGGCGGAGTAGCCATACTTGTGCTCCACCTCTCCCTTGTGAATGCCGCTGGTGAGGAGGCGGGCTTCTTTCAGATTCGCCTCCGTGCCGCGGTCCCAGTCCTGACCCGTTGGCATCTGGCGCGAGCGGGGGGCATCCACCGTGAACCAATCGAAGACCTGCGGATCCGGCTTCACCACGTAACGTGCCTCCCCGATGCCGAAGCCGGGTAGCTCCGCGGGATGCTCGAAGATGCCGTAGATGTAGACGCCTTCGGCAGACTCGGTGAGGGCGTAGCGGAAGGAAACATGCGCGGGCAGGGTGCCCGGGGCTCCATCGTAGAGGCAATCGATGGCGACTTCTCCCACCGCTCCGCCTGTCAGGGTGATCCTGCCGCCGCCGGATCCCGGGGAGCCTTGGATCCGGCCCTTGTCGGAGCCGCCGCTGAAGGACCAGTAGCCCGTCCCGCCACGGATCAGCTCCAGATCACCGCGTTTGAGCGAGACCAAGGTCGCCTTCGCTTTGTCGACCCGGGCCGAGATCTTTCCGTTTCGGAGGAGGAAGGTCTTTCCTTCGTCGCGCACTTCGACCGCCGCCCGGGCGAGAGGGGTGAGAGCGAGACTCAGAGAGGCAAGGAATCGAAAGTAAAACGCTGGTTTCAATAGAATCGGAAGCGGGGTGCCGGTCGAAAACTACGTTGGAACCAAGCCTGTAGCCACTCCCCGTTGGGGTTAGGGCCCTCCACCCGGCCGGTCCGGGCGGCCTGTCCGCATCCGGTCTTGCGCCTACCCCCCGGACCCGCCATTGATCCGCCCGACATGATGCACGACCCGGACCAGCACGCCTCCCTCGGGGCGATGTATTCCGACTATTTCCTCGATTACGCCTCCTACGTCATCCTTGAGCGCGCGGTGCCGCACCTCAATGACGGCCTGAAGCCGGTCCAGCGCCGTATCCTGCACTCCATGAAGGAGTTGGACGACGGGCGCTACAACAAGGTGGCGAATGTGGTGGGGAATACGATGAAGTATCACCCCCACGGCGATACCTCGATCGGCGACGCGATGGTCCAGCTCGGGCAGAAGGAACTGCTGATTGATACGCAGGGAAACTGGGGCAACACCCTGACCGGTGACGGTGCCGCGGCACCCCGATACATCGAGGCGCGGCTCACGAAGTTCGCCCTCGACATCACTTTCAATCCGAAGACCACCGAGTGGACTCCGTCCTATGATGGCCGGAACAAGGAGCCGGTGACCTTCCCGGTGAAGTTCCCGCTCCTGCTCGCCCAAGGGGTGGAGGGGATCGCGGTGGGTCTTGCGTGCAAGATGCTGCCGCACAACTTCATCGAGCTGATCGACGCCTCGATCGCGGTGCTGCGGAAGGCCCCCTTCGAACTGCTCCCCGACTTCCCGACAGGCGGGATCATGGATGCGAGCGAATATCGGGACGGCCTGCGGGGTGGGCGCGTGCGGGTCCGGGCGCGGATCTCCACGGAGAAGAAGGGCATCCTGCGCATCACGGAGATCCCCTTCGGGACCACGACGGGTGCCTTGATGGACTCGATCGTGGCGGCGGCGGACAAGGGTAAGATCAAGATCGCGAAGATCGAAGACAACACCGCCGCACACGTGGACATTCTCGTCCATCTGCCCGCCGGTGTGGATGCGGAGAACCTGCGTTCGGCGCTTTATGCCTTCACGGATTGCGAGCTGAGCATCTCCTCGAACGCCTGCGTCATCGCGGATGACAAGCCTCAGTTCCTCGGGGTGTCCGAGATCCTGCGGCGCAATACCGAGCAGACCCGCGACCTGTTGCGGCAAGAGCTGGAGATCCGCTTGGCCGAGCTGGCCGAGAAGTGGCACTTCAGTTCGCTGGAGAAGATCTTCATCGAGAACCGCATCTACCGCGACATCGAAGAACAGACGACCTGGGAAGGCGTGATCGGCGCGATCGACAAGGGCTTGAAGCCCTTCAAGAAGCTGCTCAAGCGCGAGGTGACCGAGGAGGACATCGTCCGCCTTACCGAAATCAAGATCAAGCGGATCTCCAAGTTCGACTCCTTCAAGGCCGACGAGGAGATCCGGGGGCTGGAGAATGACATCGCGGAAACCGAGAAGAACCTCAAGCAGCTCACCAAATACACCATCCGCTGGTTCGAGGACCTGAAGAAAAAGTATGGCAAGGGCCGTGAGCGGAAGACGGAGATCTCTTCTTTTGATCGCGTGGATCGCAGCCAGGTGATCCTCGCCACCGAGACACTCTATCTCGACGAGAAGAACGGCTTCGCTGGCTACGGGCTCAAGAAGGAGACGCCTGTCGAGAAGTGCTCCACGCTCGATGACGTGATCATCTTCGGGCAGGACAGCAAGATGCGGATCGTGAAGGTGGCGGAGAAGTTCTTCGTGGGCCCGCGTCCGATGCGTGTGGCGATCTGGAAGAAGGATGAGGACCTGATCTATTCGCTGATTTATCGGGACGGAAAGGAAGGTGCCATCCTCGCCAAGCGTTTCCGGGTCGGCGGGATCACCCGTGACAAGGACTACGAACTGACCAAGGGCACGCCCGGGAGCCGGATCTTCTATTTCGCCGTTCATCGCAGCGAGGCGGAGAGCTCCGAACAGGTATTGATCGTGCACATCAAGCCGGCCCTGCGCCTGCGGAATGTGAGCCGACCCTTCAACTTCGGCGAGGTGCCGATCAAGGGCCGCAGCAGCGGCGGGAACATCGTGACCAAGCTGCCGATCGACCGGATCGTGCGCGCGCCGAAGGACTACGATCCCGAGGCCGAGGCTTGAGCCCGGCTGGACGGAGACGGTCATTCGCATTGCTATTCAGTGCCTCATGATCTTGATCTGAGGCATGGAAGAAGCAAACGCGGCGGCGATGGATGGCAGCAGTCCCGCCGGACTTTTCACCACCCGGTCCCGTCCGTGGGCGGCGGTGGTGCTGGCGTCGCTGATGATCCTGATCATCGGCAGCATCGATTTCCAGGTCCAGGCGCCGCTTAGCATTACGATTTTCTACCTCCTGCCGGTGCTGCTGGTCAGCCGGCACGCGGGGTTCCTGGCGACCGTGATCTGTGCCTTGGCCGCGACCCTGATGTCACTGGTGGCGAACTATTCTTCGGACTATCGGGACGGAGCACCTTGGGTTCCCTACGGGAACGCCGCGCTGCGTCTGGGAGTGATGTCCCTGATGATCTGGCTGGTGCGTTCCCTGCGCGCCTTGAACGACTCGCTCGACCAACGTGTGCGGGATCGGACCTCCCGTTTGCAGGCTGAAGTGAAGGCGCGCCTGAAGCTGGAGAACCGCATCATTGAGGCCCGCGAATCCGAGCAGGCGCGAATCGGGCAGGATCTTCACGACGGGCTTTGCCAGCATTTGGTAGCCACCGCGTTCTCGGCGGGGATGCTGCAACGAAAGCTGCAGGAAAGCGGGACACCCGGTGCGGATGACGCGGGGGAGATCGTGTCGATGATCGACGAGTCGATCACGCAGGCGCGCGACCTGGCGAAGGGCCTTTATCCGGTTCCGCTGGAGGAAGAGGGGCTTGAGACCGCACTCCGCGCCTTGGCTGCCAACACCGAAAAACGCACCGGTGTGAAGTGCGTGGTGACCGGTGACGGGCCGCCCTCGCAGCTGCCGATCGAGGTCGCGATCCATCTCTACCGGATTGCCCAGGAAGCCTTGAACAACGCGCTCAAACATGCCGAGGCGGAGCGGATCGAGATACGCTTGGAGTCCAGCCGGGAGAGCTTCGATTTGATGGTGGAAGATGACGGCCGCGGCATCAATGCCGACGAGTCGAATGGGGGAGGTATGGGACTGCATATCATGGAGTACCGGGCGCGCGCCATCGAGGCCGCGCTCTCGGTCTCGAAAGGAAAGACTGGCGGAACCCGCATCCGCTGTGTTTCAACCGGCCAGCCCGAGTCCGATGAGTGAGTCCCCCAACCGCACCCGAATCGTCCTTGTCGATGACCATCCGATGGTCCGCGAGCGCCTTGCCGAAGTCATCAACCGCGAGGACGACATGGTCGTCTGTGGCGAGGCGGAAGACCGAGGCAGCGCCCTCGACGTGATCGGGCGGGAGCTGCCGGACCTCGCGATCGTGGATTTGACGCTGAAGCGTTCCAATGGCCTCGACCTGATCAAGGACCTGCACGTGATGCACCCGAAGCTGCTGCTGCTGGTGCTCTCGATGCAGGACGAAACCCTTTATGCGGAGCGGGTGATCCGGGCCGGTGCGCATGGCTACATCACCAAGCAGGAGGCCACCCGGAAGATCCTGAACGCCATCCGCGAGGTTCTGGGCGGGAAGGTTTTCCTGAGCCCGGAGATTTCCGCGGACATCCTTTCCCGGATGCTCGGCAAGTCCAAGGGCGCGATTCGTTCGCTTGAGGTTCTTTCCGACCGCGAGTTGCAGGTGTTCGATCTGGTGGGGCAGGGATTCGGGACCCGTCAGATCGCAGAGCAGCTCGGCCTGGACGTGAAAACGGTGGAAACCTACCGCTCCCGGATCAAGGAGAAGCTGGAGATCCGGGATGCCTCCGAACTCCTGCGGAAGGCGATCGCGTGGAAGCACGATCATCCCAACGAGTAAGACCAGACTTTGTAGGGTTATGCCTTACAAGGTGATCAGGGATATCATGGCGGGGAATCATGGGCTGAGCTGATAGACCGATTTCCCATTTCAAGGCACCCTCCTTGCTAACGCATCGGAGGGTTCATCCATGGTGTAATACCCGGGGGGGGACGACTCACGGGTGAGCTCCTCCCGATGCCCCATCTTTCCTGTATCCGTCCTCCTACGGTTACCGGCAAGTCCCCCCCAGCCCCCATCCCCCCAGATGAATTTCACCCCACCCCTTGGCGGAGCTCCGGCTCCGGCCCGGCGCCCGTTCTGGCAGATCGCTGCGGACGCTTTCGATTCGAGCTGCCTCGTGACCGACGATGGCAAGAAGCTGAGCAAGGCGGAACTGCAGGCGCATGTGGATGCCATCAAGGCCCACCTGAACTTCCCGCGGAAGGCTCTCGGATTCGTGCTGTGCCGGAACGACCTGCCTTCGCTCGCGGCTTATCTGGCCTGCTTGCAGAAAGGGCACGCGGTGCTGCTGCTGCCACATGACATGGAGGCGAGCTTGCTCGATCCACTTGCGGAGGCCTACCAGCCGGACTTCGTGTGGTCCCCGCGCAGCGAGGGGCACGCCGGATTCATGCCGAACGGCCTGTTGATGGATGGACATCGCCTGCACCGCCTCAAGCGGAACGCCGATCATCCCCCGATCCATCCGGAACTCGCGTTGCTACTTTCGACCTCCGGCTCGACCGGGAATCCGAAGCTGGTGCGCCTGTCCTATGCGAACTTGCAGGCAAACGCCGCTTCCATCGCCGACTATCTGGGACTCGGCGCGGACGAGCGGCCGATCACCTCGCTGCCGATGCACTACTCCTACGGGCTATCGGTGATCAACAGCCACCTCTTCGCGGATGCGACGATCCTGCTGACCGGGCGAAAGATCCGCTCGCAGGAGTTCTGGAGTCATTTCAATGAGCACGGTGCCACTTCCATGTCGGGAGTGCCCTATGTGTATCAGATGCTCTCTGAACTCGGCTTTGAAAACATGGAGCTGCCCACGCTACGGACCCTGACCCAGGCCGGGGGACACCTCGATGTGAAGCTACAGGAGCACTTCATGAAGTGGTCCCGCGAGCGCAACGTCCGCTACTACACGATGTATGGCCAGACCGAGGCCACCGCGCGCATCGCGTATGTCCCGCCGGACCGAGCCGACGATTGCCGTGGCTCGATCGGTGTTCCGATCCCGGGAGGCAAGATCGATATCGTGGATGGCGAGCTGGTCTATAGCGGCGCGAACGTGATGCTGGGCTACGCCGAGAGCCGTGCGGATCTGGCCAAAGGCGATGAACTGGGCGGGCGCCTGCACACCGGGGATATCGCGAGAATCGACGAGAACGGCTTCTGCTACATCGTCGGGCGCAAGAAGCGCTTCATCAAGATCATGGGGCTGCGGATCAACTGCGACGACGTGGAGCGCCAGCTTTCGAGCGAGTTCGGGCAGCGGTGCGTGGTGATCGGCACCGATTCCCACATGACCGTGGCGACCGATGCTTCCGGCCCGGAAGAAGCGATTATCGAGTTTATCCGCCGTACCTACCACATCAAGGGCAGCCTCTGCTCGGTCAGGGTAGTGGCGGAGCTTCCGCTGCTTTCCAATGGAAAGGTCGACTACTGCGAGCTCAAGCGGATGATCGAACAAGAAGGGGCCGACTGCCCCCGTTCGGGCGGGCTTTTCCCGATTCCTTCCGCTGCAGACGCGCTGCAAGCGCTGCGCGATCGCGGCAATGGCGCCGCGCTTCACCGTCCGGCCGGAGCCGCCTGAGCCAATCAAACTGTTCCCCCGATCCTTTCCCATGCACATGCAAGTTTCCGAGGTCCCGGCGAGCTCCGTCACAACGGCGCCGGCACCCGCACCCGCGAAGAGCCCTTCCAAGCGCTACTTCCATCTCGATGCCCTGAAGGGCGTCATGATCCTCTGGGGTATCCCCGTTCATGCCAGTACCGTCGGCACTTCCGCGTTTTTTGACAAAGTGGCGGAGATCTCGGGATGGGTGCGGATGGAGGCCTTCTTCATCATTTCCGGGTTGCTCTCCTATATGCTGATCAAGCGTTACGGGGCGAAGCCGATCATGAAGCGGCGCCTGACTGCGGTGGGCATTCCCTTGCTGAGCGTGCTGGTCCTGCTCAACCCGCTGACGAACTACCTGATCCTCAAGTATCATAATGCCGCCACGGCTCCGTCATTCCCCGACTTCATGATGGGACGGATTCCGGAAGGCATGCACGGCACGTGGAACTGGCACCTGCATATTTGGTTCCTGGGCGTGCTGCTCTGCCTGGCGGCAATCTTCTCGACGACGGCCATGCGCTGGATGGACGCGACGGTGAACTTCCTGCGTCCGAAGCTGAGCAAGCTACCGGACGGAGCGCTGCTTCTCACAGCCGCCTGCGTGGTGGGTGCCGCCGCCCTGACGGCCCGCGTGGGCTATGAGGCGGCGGTGAAGCCTAACGTCTCGGAGTCCTTCCATTTCCCGCTGCGGGCGATCGGCTACTATGCCGGCTTCTATTGCTTCGGCATGCTGATGTTTGCCTCGCCGCGTTTGCTAGCCACATTCCATCGCTTCAACTGGATCCAGATCGTGGCGTCCGCGCTGCTGCTCTGGGGTGCCCAGACGATCCAGCCGCAGCTCCCGAACAAGGTCGGCGAGGTGGTGCGCCTGCTGGCGGAAGTCTACTTTGCGCTGATGTTCGCGAGCGTGCTCTTCGCTTCCTTCGAGAAGTTCTTCTCGAAGCCGACGCCGGTGATGAAGTTCATCGCGGAGTCCGCCTTCACGGTTTACCTCTTCCACTACCTGGCGATCTACCTCTGCGCCTTCGCGATCCGGCCTTATGTCGGTGACCAATTCACGCTGGGCCTGCTGGTGACGCTCACCACCACCGTGGTGACCATGCTGGGCTATGAGTTTTTCATCTGCCGCTCGCCGGTGTTCCGGGCGCTTTTCCTCGGGAAGTTCTCGAAGCAGCCCGAGCCAACCAAGGAGGGCGGGGCACCCCAAGCGGTGGCCAGCGTGCAGAGCGGGTCCTGAAAATCCCGAACATCCTCTGGTTTTGGCAAAGGCCGCGGATCGAATCCGCGGCCTTTTTGGGTTGGCTCCGGAGGAGTTGGCGGGCTTGTCTGGCGGCCACGGATGCGAGCCGGTTCCGCCATACTGCCCCTTTACGGCTTCACGATCTTCTTGGGAGCCGCGCTGCTGTTCCTGCTGCAACTCGTCTTCGCACGTCTGGCGTTGCCGTTGCTGGGGGGCGCGCCTGCGGTTTGGAACACCGCGATGGTCTTCTACCAAGCCGTGCTGCTGGCGGGATACGGATATGCGCACTGGATGGGTATGCGGCCCGCCTCGTGGAATCGAATCGTCGTGCATGGCGTTGTGATGCTGTTGCCCCTGGTCCTGCTGCCCTTCGCGATTCCCGGCGGGTGGCTTTCGCCTGCGGGGAGTTCGCCGGTGGTCTGGCTGCTGGGCCTGCTTGCGATCGCGGTGGGCGGGCCTTTCTTCGCCGTATCCACCACCGGTCCTCTCCTGCAGAAGTGGTTCGCCAGCACGGGTCATTCCGCGGCCAAGGACCCGTACTTTCTCTATGCCGCGAGCAACGCGGGCAGTTTGCTTGGATTGCTGGCTTACCCGTTCCTGATCGAACCCCACACAAGCCTGAGAATCCAGTCACAGGCCTGGATGCTGGGTTTTACCTTGTTAGGTGTGCTTTCAATTCTCTGCGCTTTCATCGCGCGAAAGCAAGGGACGGACCCCGCGGTGTCCGTGTCGTCAGGGGGAGAAGTCGTTCCCACGCTAGCCAGACGTTTGCGGTGGGTTGCTTACGGTGCCGTGCCATCCAGCCTGATGCTGAGCGTGACAGCTCACATCTCGAGCGAGATCGCCGCCGTGCCGCTACTGTGGGTCATCCCGCTCGCATTCTATTTGGCGACATTCATCATCGCGTTCTCGCGGAAGGCATTCCTTCCCTCGGGCTGGGTCGTGCGCATGCTGGCTCTTGCGATGACCACGGTGGTGATGACGATGGCAATGGGTGCCACCACGCCGATGCCCTTGCTAGTCGCGCTCCATCTCATCTGCTTCTTCCTCGCCGCGCTGGCCTGTCACGGTTTGCTTGCCGCGGACCGGCCCGCGCCACGATTTCTCACCGGATTCTATCTTTGGATGTCATTCGGCGGAGTTGTCGGTGGGGCTTTCACCGCGCTGATCGCGCCGCTGCTGCTTACTTCGACCGCGGAGTATCCGCTCATGCTGGTCGCGGCGATCCTGCTGGTGTTTCCCAAGCTTGAGACGCGGCCGAAGTTTCTGCTCATGGCGCTCCTGCCCGGCCTCCTTGCCGCCGGGGTGAGCTTTACCGGGGCGGGCGAAGGTAATCCTTCTCTCCGGCAGTTGCTGGTGTTCGGCATTCCGGCGTTGCTATGCTTCACGCTTTCGCGGGACCGCTATCGCTATGCCGTCGCCATCGCGGGAGTTCTGCTTGCGGCTCATTTGCTTCCTGCCCGCGGCATGTCGCTGGTGCACGCGACGCGCAGTTTCTTCGGCATTCATCGGGTGACGAGCGATTCAAAGAACGGGTTTCACTACCTTTTCCACGGCAAGACGGTGCACGGGATCCAGAACCGGAAGGAAGTGGAACGGCGCACACCACTGGGCTACTATCATCCATCCGGGCCTTTGGGCGATGTCTTTGCGGAACGGGGTGATAATCCTGTTGCCGCGGTAGGCTTGGGGGCAGGGGCGGTAGCAGCCTACGGCAGACCCGGGCAGGAGATGCATTTCTACGAGATCGATCCCGCGGTGAAGGAGATCGCTTTGAATCCCGCCTATTTTACCTACCTGAGCGATTCCCCCGCACGGATCATAGTGACTATCGGTGATGCCCGCCTGAAACTGAACGATGCTCCGGACGGACATTTCCAGCTCATCGTGATGGACGCGTATGGCTCCGACTCCGTGCCGGTGCATCTGCTGACCCGGGAGGCGATGGCGCTCTATCTGCGGAAACTGGCTCCGGACGGGGCGATCGCCTTCCACATCTCGAACCTGCACCTCGACTTGAGGCCGGTCATCGCGAATCTGGCGGCGGATGCCGGGCTGGCCTGCGTCTTCCGTGAAGATGCGGACTTCCCCGAGGAGGAGCAGGTCAAGGGGCGCTGGCCCTCGCGCTGGGCCGTGATGGCAAGGGAGACCGGCGACTTGGGTGAAGCGGGGAAGTCCCCGCTATGGTCGCCGCTGGAGCCGAGCCCGGGCCTGAAGGTCTGGACGGACGACCACTCGAGCATCCTGCCGCTGCTCGACCTGCGTTTGCGCTAAAGGGCATTTCCACTCTTTCGCCGCGCGATTCGGGTGTTAGACTTCGCGGGTGTTTCGCATCCGACGACTCCGATCCATCCTCTTCTGGCGGCGCATGAGCCGCCGCTGGGTGCATCATCGTCATACGGACAATGCCGCCGCGCTGGCCTTCTATGCCCTGATCTCCCTGCCGCCGCTGCTGCTCATCGGTGTGACCGTGGCAGGTCTGGTGCTGGGTGAGAAGGCGGCCCATGGCGAGCTGGAAAAGCAGCTCACGGCGGTACTGGGAAGTGAACTCGCCCAGACCATCGAGAACATCATTCAGAGCGCACGAATCGCGCCACGGTCGCAGCCTTTTGCCTTCGTCGTGGCCATGGTAACGCTGGCCTACGCGGGATCCCATGTGCTTTCAAAGCTCCGCAAAACCCTGAACGTGGTGAACGAGGCCGCGCCTGCGGATCCTTCCCGCCCATGGCTACGGCGTTTCGGGGCCCGGATGCTCTGTGCCGGTCTGATCCTCTCCTTCGGCATCCTACTGGTGGTGGCCACGGCCGCGCAGGGATTCGCTTCCTACGTGGCCTCCTACATGGATGCGCCGTGGCTGGCGGATCTGGATCTGTTGCAACGCTTCGGCTGGGTCTCCACCTATCTCCTGCTCACCATCGCCTTCGCCCTGATCATGAAGGTGCTGCCGCGCCGGCGCCCGCAGTGGAAGTATGCTTTTGTCGGAGCTGCCTTTGCTGCGGTGACGACAGGCTCGCTAAAGAGCGTGCTCGATGTCTACCTGCGCCACACCTTCTGGGGCTCCTTCATCGGTGGCGGCCTGAATCTGCTGCTATTCCTCTTCTGGCTTTTCGTTTCGATCCAAGCTTTCCTTGCGGGAGCGGAGATCGCCGCCTGGCTCGGGCGAACCAAGCGGCGAAAGGAGTCTCAGCGCGAGGGAATTTCGCGGGCGGCCATCAAGTAGGCCCGCGCCGGGCTAGCTTGATTGAGCAGCATGACTTCCTCCATCGGTCCCGGGCGGCGGCGGTCCCAGCGGTGGGGATAGCGGCCGTTTTCATCCCGCATCTTCTCACGCAGGTGGACCAGGCAACGGCTCACGGTTTCATGCCAGTGCGGGTTCTTATCGCGGTCCTCAAGCTCCAGCAGCGCCTCTAACAAGAGGTGCGCGAAGCGCCCGCTATCCGAGATGGCACCGGTCGGATGGATCCAAAGCTTCTCGGCCGAGGTGGCGATCCGCTTTGCCTCATCCAGATACTTGGCTTCGTCCGTGATCTCGTGAAGGAGACAGTTGGCCCGGATCATGAGGGCTGAATTGTAGGTGAATTTCCGGCGGTCGACCCGGCCATTGAGACGGATGTTATCCCAGAATAGCCCGTCCTCGTCCTGCAGCGTCTTGTTTGTCCATGCGTAGATCCGTTTTGCCGTTTCCAGATACTTCTCGTCCTTGGTGAGCTGATACAACCTCAGGGCAGAGACGATGGTCGGAGCATTGGTGCAGGTATTCTTGGAGCTCTTCTCCACCTCGCGCCAATAAAGACCTCCGCCGAGCTTGTCGTCCTCGCCGCTCATCACGAAGCGGAAGGTGGCTTCGGAGCGATCGAGATACTTCTTCTCCTTGGTGAGCTCGTGGACTTCGGCCAGAGCCAGCACGAGCCACGCATTGTCGTCGTAATAGCGGTCGGATGATTTCGGTCCTGGCTGCACGTCGAAGCCCTCGATGCCGTCATGCTTCCACCAGTAGACTTGGATGGCATCCGCATACTCTTGCATGGGGCTGAGATACTTCTCCGGTTCCAAGCTCGCGGCAGCGGCCATGGCAGAGAGCTGCACGCCCACACCCCACATGAAGGCCGGATGATCCTGCTTGTTCTGGGCCACATTCGCCTTCTCGGCGTAGAGCTTTTTGTCGGGGAGCCAGAGATCCTTCTGCAGCACTTCCATGGCCTCTTTCCCCCAGTCCTTGAAGGGTGGGGTAGGGACCTTATCCGGGTCGGCCTGAGCGATCGCGGGGCTCAGGGCGAGGATGGCGAATGCGCGCCGGAATTGGCCCGCAGAAAGCGTTTGAAGGAGCATGGCAGCGGATTCGTAGCAAAACGCCCGAATCTTGCGCCAGATCAACGTTTCTCAAGAATCATGACGAAACCGCCGCCGGGTTCCATGCTTACCGCGACCCGGTCGCCGGGCTTCACGGCGCCTTGTCCGATCACCAGCTTGGTTTTGGATTCGTGTGAGTCGGAGTAACTCGTTTGTTTCCAGTCTCCGGATCCGATAAAGTCGAGAGCGAGGGGATATTCTTTCCGTGAGTCGGTCCCGTTGATCACGGCAATCCACCATTGGCCGCCCGAGCGGCGGGCAAGCGCGGCGATTTCGCCAATCTTGCTCCCCGGCAGGACGCGGAGTTCGTCCCAGATCACCGGCTTAGTGCGAATGAAAGTCTGAATCTCCTCAGGCTGGGCCAAGTAAGATTTCGCGCTATCCGCCCAGTGGTTCAAAGGCGAGTTGTAGGCCACCGCGGTGGCCATCTGGGATCCGGCGGTGGTCTTGCCCATCGGGCCGCTGCGGAAGGCCATCGGGGTGAAGTCCGCAGGACCCGTGACGAGGCGGGTGAAGGGTAGGGCTGCGAGATGGTAGCGGGCGATATTGCCGCCCTGCTCCATCCCGTAAATCGCCTCGCGGGTCATCCAGTGCGGGTAGGTGCGTTCCTCTCCTGCGGGTTTGTTGGCGCCATGGAAGTTGATGAGGATCTTGTGCCTTGCTCCGATCTCGAGACAGGACTTGAAGAAGGCGAGGCGCTCCTGGCTCTCGCTATCCATGAAGTCGATCTTCACGCCGACGGCACCGGCCTCCGATACCTTCCTGAAAAACTCCTCACGGTTGGTTGGTTCGCGAAGGCGCTCCCAGTGCTCCCAGACCATGATCTTCACCTTCTTGGTCGCGGCGTAGTCGCAGACCTCCTTGAGCCCTGCCCACTCGTCCTTGCCATTGCGGTGCCAGCCCATCTTCGGCTCCCGCCACGGGTCATCGATGGTGTAGTATTCGCAGCCCAGTTTCGC
Organism: Luteolibacter rhizosphaerae; assembly: GCF_025950095.1. Classification (NCBI taxonomy): domain Bacteria; kingdom Pseudomonadati; phylum Verrucomicrobiota; class Verrucomicrobiia; order Verrucomicrobiales; family Verrucomicrobiaceae; genus Neoluteolibacter; species Neoluteolibacter rhizosphaerae. Next base: position 124,919 of record NZ_JAPDDR010000005.1, read on the forward strand.
CGCGTCGTCCACGAAGCCCCTGATACGATCCCATTGCGCGGTGTCCCACTGGCCGAAGCCCCAAGTCCAGAAGGCACGGCCGGGTTTGATCCAATCCGTCTTCGCTCCTTGCGGGAATAGCCCGGGGTCCGGGACGGGGGCGACGTTGTAAACGATGCTCTGGTTGACCAGGTCGGTCAGGTCCTTCGCGGCGATGACGATGCGCCAAGGGCTGGTGATTTCTCCCTCCACCGTCCAGCCCTTCGGGTCGTCTTCGAAGATGGCGCTGAGGATCCGCCCGCGCGGTCCGAGAGTCATGCCGCTGTAGCCGAACATGTCCGCCTCGGTGATGCAGGCGTATCCGCCGCCGGGCAACTCGACGGTCACCGGCATGGTGATCTGCCGTGTCGGGGCATTGTTCTCCGTCGTGAAGCGCAGGTAATTCGCTTCGTAGTTGCCGGTATTATGATGACTCCAGTAGGTGGCCCCTTCCGGCAGCAGGAAGGAAGTGGCTTCCCCGTTTACCTTGCGAGGGCCGCTGCCGGGCACGATGTAACGCCACGCGATGCCATCATTGTAGGCCCGGAGGTCGAGGAGCCAGGTCCCGGGAAAGCCCTCCGATTTAAGGCGGACCTTCAAGCCCTTGAAGTGGTCGCGCAGGGTCCGTGTATTGCCGATCCAAGGATAGGTGCTGTCGCCAGTGTACTCGTCCATGCCGACGATCTTAGCCTTCTTACCGACTTCGTGTCCTCCCACGGTGAGGCCGATCAGAGAGGGAAGGAGGATGGGGCGCTTCGCGAGCGTTGCTTGGAGCATGAGTTGATCGCCTTCCAGCACGCCCGCCGCCACCTGGCCGTCAGGACTTGCGAGAGCTTGATTGAGCGCCAGCAAGGGTAGGCGGTCGTTGACCGAGGTGTGATGAGGTAGCTCCATCACCCAGCGAGGCGACATCAAGGGAGGCTTGCCGCCGTGAACGAACTTCGCCTCCGCCCAGTCCGCGTGGTCGTAGTTCTTGCCATCGCCGCCGTCCGTGACGCGGAGCTCGATCACCTTCTTACCGCTGAGATCGACGTCGATCTTCCTGGCGGCTTCGCCTTTGCGGATGACTCCGGTATCGTGGACCACTTGGTTGTCAGCCACCACTTGGAAGGCGACGGAACCGGGGCCGCTGGCGGAATCGGCGATGCCGACGGATGCTTGGAAGCGGAGCGGGCCTGCTGCTTCATTCAGGAAGTAAGCTTGGCTCGGGGCGTGGGTGCCGATACCCCGGGTGTAAGTGGTTTCTCCGATCTTCAGCGGCTCCTGTTTGAGCGAGCGATTCTTCTGCGCGCTGCCGAAGCCGGTGACGATCTCGCTCACATCGTAGTCATCGAGCCATGCGATTTTCTCTTGGGCAGAGGCACTAAGAAGCGAGGCGAGGACGTAGGGTAGGATGAAGCGGGTTGCGAGAGTCATCGGGAAGAGAACATCGAGTATTCACGATCCGGCAGCATGGCACATCCCCCGATGGAGTGAAGGTCTGGAAGTGTCTTCAGCCCGGCCGGATCTCGGCGATGGCGCGGTCCTTCGCGAAGAATTCGTTCACGAGGACCTGAATCTCCTCCGCGGTGACCGCTTGCCAGATGGCGAGGGCTTCGGCGGGAGTGATGATGCGGTTGTATTGCAGCAGGCTATCGCCCGCCCATGAGGCGTGGGAGCCGGTGCTTTCCATGGCCATCTTGCTCTGACTGGCGGCGAGGCGTTTGGCGCGGGCGAGCTCCTCAGGGCGAGGGCCATTTTTGGCGAGATCTTCGAGCTCGCGTTCGATGCAGCCGAGGGCCTCGGCGCGTCCCTTCGGGGAGAGGCCGGTGTGGATCTCGAAAGAGCCGACCTCATCGAAGAAGCTGGCATCGCAAGAGACATGGTAGCAGAGGCCGCGCTTCTCACGCAGTTCTTGGAAGAGACGGGAGCCCGCGCTCTCACCAAGAATCATGGAGAGCAGGCGGAAGGCATGGCGGCGTTCGTCGAAGCGGCCGGGAGTGCGCCATGCCAGCGCGAGCTGGAGTTGATCGGTATCGCGCTCGTCGATCACGTGCCCGGGCTTCGGCAGCTCCTGCACGGGAGTCGTGGCCACGACGTCCTTCGACTGCGGTAGGTGGGCGGTCAGAATCTCGGCAACGGCGGATGCGGCAAAGGGCCCAGCGACGGCGATCACGGTATCCTTGCGGAAATGGTGGCGATCGCGGAAGGCGGTGAGCTCCGTCTTCTTGATGGCGGCGATGCTTTCCTCGCTGCCAGAGACGGACTCGCCCAGCGGATGCGGGTTCCACAGGGCGGCGGAGATCAGATCGCCGATGTGGTCGCCCGGGGACTCGCGATACATCACGATTTCCTCCGCGATGACCTCGCGCTCGAGCTTGATCTCCTTTGCGGGGAAGACGGCGTTCCAGACGATGTCCGCGGTGATATCCGCCAGCAGCGGCAGCGACTCGGCATCGCCGCGGGCTTCGTAGACGACTTGGTCCTCGGTGGTGCAGGCATTCAGCGAACCGCCGACATCCTCGACCTCCAGGCTGATGGCGCGGGCATCGCGACGGGCCGTGCCTTTGAAGACCATGTGCTCCACGAAGTGGGCGGTGCCGGCGAGACCGGGGAGGTCATCGCGGCTGCCGGCAGGAACATGGATCGAGAAGGCGGCGCACTCGCTCTGGGGCAAGGTGGCGACGGCCAGGCGGAAGCCGGATGGCAGCTCGAGCGACTCGTAGGTGGCCGGATTCATTTCAGGAGTGCCTCGGCCAATTCGATGTCCGCGGGCACGGTGATTTTCAGATTGGGGGAAGGGGAGGCGATCAGCTTCACCGGGATGCCGATGGTCTCCACGGCGGAGACTTCGTCGGTAACCACGAGCTCGCGCTTGCTGACTTCCGCATAGGCCTCGCGCAAAAGGTCGGAGCGGAAGATCTGCGGGGTCTCCATGAACCAGAGATTCTCGCGGCTGACGCTCTCGCGTGAAAAGGCATCCGCATCCGAGCGCTTGATCGTCTCCGTGACCTGGCGGGCGAGGGTGGCGGCACCGTGCTCACGGGCGGCGAGGATGCAGGCGGCGATGGTCTCCGGCTTCACCAAGGGGCGCGCACCATCGTGAACGGCCACGAGCTCCTCCATGACGAGGGACAGGCCGTTCTCGACCGAGTTCTGCCGTTCCTTACCGCCATCCATGCGCAGCAGCGGTTTCGGGAAATCACTGCCGAGGCTGGCGAAGCGATCCTCCGGAGCGACGACGATGACGCGGGTGATGCCCTCCGTGGCCATGAAGGCATCCACGCTGCGGCGCAGCACGGAGCTGCCGCGGATCTCCGCCGCGAGCTTGTCGAAGCCCATGCGGCGGCTGCTGCCAGCGGCGACGATGATGGCGGCGCAGCGCATCTCAGGACAGGCGCTTGGCAACTTCCTGCGAGAGGGTCTTGCCGTCGGCGCGGCCTGCGGTGCGCTCTTGGGCGAGCTTCATGACCTTGCCCATATCGGCCTTCGAGGATGCGCCGGTCTCGGCGATGGCGGCTTCGATGATAGCGGCGATCTCTTCCGCGGAGAGATTGGCGGGCAGATACTTCTCCAGCACGGCGACTTCCGCTTCCTCGTTCGCGGCGAGCTCGGTGCGGCCGGCATTGGTGAACTGGGTGATGGAATCCTGGCGCTGCTTGATCTGCTTGCGGATCAGGGCGGTGACTTCGGTATCGTCGAGCGGGGTGCCGAGGCCGCCCTTTTCGATCGAGGCATTGGTCATGGCGGTCTTGAGGGCGCGGATTACGGCGAGGGCGACGGTGTCCTTCGCCTTCATCGCGGCTTTCAGGTCTTCGGGGATACGGCTGGCGAGGTCACTCATAGGGAGGACTTGGTAGCCGGGGGCGGCCCGGCGGGAAAGTGGAATCCTTGCCCGCCGGGGACGGAAAGCAGTGGCCCATCGGGCGGGGTGACGCTATGGCAGGCGCATGGCCCGCGTTTCCATCGGTTCCCGTGTGTATTTGTCTTCGGTCGGGCTGGTCCTGGCCGCGGCGGGAGGGCTGTTTTTTGCCCTGATGTGGAGGAGCTTCCAGCGGGCCCGGGCGGTGGAACACTGGCCGGTGGTGCCTTGCATGATCCTGAGTTCCGGGGAAGAAGAGCGGCAAGTGGACCCGAACAGCGGGGTGGAGCGCCGTTTCGCGGTTCTCTTCGGTTACGAATGGAAGGGGCAGCCGTATGAAAGCGATCTGGTGCGGCTGCGGGGCAGCGGCTGGAGCAGCAAGGAGGACGTGGTGGAGGCCTACGTGGCGAAGTATCCCGAGGGCTCGCGGCAGGAGTGCCATGTGAACCCGGAGGACCCGGGGAAGGCGGTGCTGGAGAAGGAATCGAAGGCACCGGGCTACTCCCTGTGGTTTCCCGGGATCTTCGTGGTCGGTGGTTTGGGTATGGTGGTGGGAGCCTGGCGGAATTACTCGGCCAAGGAATCCAAGTCTCGCCAGGCCTCGACTTGAGCTGGGGTCCAGTCGCTCATGTCCGGCGCTTGGGAGAGGCCGGATTCCTTCCAAGCATCGTAGCTGGCGACGATGAGCTTGGCCTGATCCGCCGGGGGGCGGGTGGCGATCCATTGCATGGTCCCGGTGCTGTTCTTCAGGATGCCGCCTTGGGCGATCGCGGCGATGCCTTTCGTTCCCTCCTCTTGGGCGTCGAGCCAAGCGGCGGCCTCGACCGGCGAGATGGCGGCCCATTCCCGAGCAAGGGTGTAGATCTGGGACTGACGTCCGATGCCGGTGAGGTTCGTAAGGAGTGCGGCGGCGGCCTCCTCCCGATCGCCGGACGGGGTCTTGCTCCAATCCTTGGCCTTGGCGGCGAAGGCGCTGAAGTTGTCGCTCATCAGAAGATTCGCGTGAGGGGATTTGGAGAAGCCCACGGGATCCAATTCCTTCCAACGTTCGAGCAGAGACCAGGCGATCATCTGGTCCCCCTGAACGATGCCAGGCTTTAGTTGGTCGAGTCCTTTGCAGGCTTGCAGGGCTTGCTGGACCTTTTCCACAGAGTCGATCTGCTCGACCAGCTTGTAGTCGGAAGTGCTCCAGCCGCCGGATCGGTTGCGGAGATCGAGGGCGAGGTCGGGTCTTTCCTTGAGGAGCCAGCCGCTGGCTTGGCTGAGCTCCGAGTAGTCGAGAAAGGGGATATCGCTTGCAGCGGCCTTGCGGTCTTGCGCGATCTCGTCGGACATGTCCTTGCGCGGTGAATCGAGAGTCCAGAGGTAAAAGCCCTGCGGGTCATTCCATGCCCAGCTCGGACCGATTTCGCGGAAGGCGGCGTACCACATGCCTTGCTTGTAGAACTTGGCCCAGCCCCAACGCATTGCGGCCTCACCATCGGCCTCGGCCCAGCGGATGAGGAGGGTGCGACAGGCGAGCGTGAGTCCGTTACTATCGGTGAGCGGGATGCCCTCCAAGGCGGCTTCGATCTCAGCGGCAGGGATCTTGCCGAGGCGGATGGCGGCTTCGATGCGAGCTTCGTCGCTCCCGGCTGAAGCGATGGCTGCTAGAGCGGAGGACAAGCTTGCCTCCGTCCATTGTTCGCGCGCGGCGATCGGGGGCGGAGTAGCCACCGTGACCTGGGTGCGGCTGCTGGATCTGATGAGAGCTGGCCAGACGAGTGCTCCGGCGGCAGCGCCACAGAAGAAGATCGAAAGCGTGCGGATGCCGGGCTTCATGGGCTCTCTCCCTCGATGAGGTTACGGAACTCCGCGGCCAGATCCTGAGGAAGCCGCGGGTGGGACAGGCTGGCGATGGCCGCATCGCGGTCATTGCCTAGCATGCGGAGGAATGCGCCTCGGCAGATGCTGCCCCGCAATTCGGGATCGACGATCCGGGAGGCCCGGAGAATTCCGATAAGCTCGAAGCGCTCGTCTCCGACCTTGCCATTGATGCTGACATCGCGGCGGGCCCTCGCGGCGAGCAAGGGATCGAGGTCGATCTGCTCCTGTTGCCGGTGGAGCCAGTCCATCAGTTCGTGGTGGTCGAGGATGCCGACAAGAACTCCACCCATCGATTGCAGGATCTCTTCTCGGGACAGTCCTGCATCAAGTCCGGCTTGCATGGCGGCGGCTTCGCGCCCGACGAGCGCTCGCCGGGCGGCAAATCCTTCCACCCATCGGCGGTGATGACTTGATGGGGCGGCTCGCTATCCGGTGCCTCCTCCAGCAGGCCGGCATGAGGCGAACGTGCAAAGTCATCCGGGTCGAGCTTCTGCCAGCGCTTGAGCAGCTGGCGCACGAGGTCACCGTCGTCGTTCTTTTTGATCTCCACCTTCTGAAAAGCCAGCAGGGCTTCGCGGATGCCTTCCGGTGAATCGATATTCATGGCCAGGTTGTCGTGGCTCCATTGGCTGCCTTTCGCGACCATCAGGTTGTAGGCCAGACCCGGCTCTTCCTTGACCAGTGCCCGGGTCGCCTTGTCGATGTCGCCGGATTCAAGCTTCGGCGCACCGGTGCGCAACGCTTCTTCCAGCGACAGGCTGTCAGAACCGGGCTTGTATCCTTTCATTTGTTCCAGGGTCCATGCGCAGAGCCCGGCAGGATCGTGCCAAGCCCATGAGGCGGCGATCTCCTTGAATGCGTAGCTCCAGAGTCCCTCTCCGCGCAGTTGCATCCAGGACCATTGGGCCGCCGCGGCGCCGTCCATCGATGCCCATTGGATCAAGAGCATCTTGCCCGCGCGCGTGAGCTCCCTCCCTTCAAAAAGCGGCACGGAGTCGAAGGCAGCGGGGAATGCCTCGATCGGTAGATCGGCAAGCTGTTCCGTGGCGTGCAGGCTGGCTTGGTTCGAGGTCGCCGTGTTGATCTCGACGATGATGGCTGCGATACGCTTGGCATCCGGGGCGGGACGCGCGGATTCCACCGGCTCCTGTGCGGGAGCTTCGATCTGCCGTTGCGGCCAGAGGAGGCACCAAGTGCCGGCCGTGATCAGGCAAGACGCGGCGAAAGAGGTCAGGGAGAGGATCTTTGCATTCATGGCGCGGAGGAGGAGATGATTCGGGTGAATTCAGCCTTCAGATCCTCCGGGAGATCCGGTTGCGAAAGGTATTCCCCGGCCCGTCCGGGTGACCCGGCGATCATGAGTCGGAAGCCTGCGCGACAGAGCTTCATGCGAAGCTCGGGATCCTGAAGACGGGTGGCCCAAAGTAGCAATCCCCCTTCGGAGGGTGTCATGAAGCTCGGGGGAAAGTTGTCCCGCTGCATGCCAGAGATCTTTGCCAGCAAGATCGGGTCCGCGTCGAACTCACCGCGGTGCAGATCCAGCCACTCCAATGCGGTCTTGCCTTCTTCCTTCATGACGATGGCAATACCGATTTGTTGCAGGATCTCGCTGCGGGAGAGACCGGCTTCCAGCCCCGCCGTCATCGCATCGGCCTCGCCCTGGGCCGTATTATCCACCGTTTCGAAGCTCATGCTTTCGCCGCCGGGTGTCTGCACGCGGCTCACTTGCTTGCTGTATTTGCCGATGCGATGGAGGGTGGCCTCGAAGCGTTCGCGTGCATCCATCGCGGCAAGCATCGTCTCCACGTATTCCGGCTCGTTTTGGGCGAGGGTTTGCCATAGCTTCACCTTCAATTGCCCTGCCAAGACGGGATCCGGCAGGCGGGAGAACTCGCGATAGAGTTCGAGCAAGCGGTCTGGTCCGATGTTCATGTAGGCGCTCGCATGCACGGAGTCACCGGTCATGGCCCTCATGCAGGCATTCACCGTTTTCTGATCCGGGAGAGTCCGGAGGTAAGCGAAGGCCTCCGCCGCGGAACGGTCCCGCAGCAGGACATCCGAGATATCGATGGCAAAGTAGGTGCGGAGATCCCCCGAGAAGGTGGAATTCTTCATCGTCGGCTGCTCCCAATTCTCACCGAGCCAACGGGCAAGCGCGTCCAAGTCCCGGTTCCCCCAGCTATGGAGGAGGAAGCGGACCATGTCGGTGGATCCGAAACCCGGTGGCTTCAGCTCGGAATCGAACTTCAGGGCGAAGGCCGCGGCGGCACCGGGATCGCTCTCCAGCCAGCGCTTGAGGAGCGGAAGATAGCAGGCGTTCTGTTCCGCCAAGGTCAGCCGCTTGTTCGCCTCGGCGATGAAGCCGGGGATCTCATCGAAGGTGATGCTGTCTAACAGGGCGCTCAAACGCAGCGTCGTCATCGCATGGTCAGGCCCTGCCTTGATACGCTTGATCCGGCTGATCAGGTCGATCGGCGCGGAATCTTCAACCCGGCGCAGGTCAGTGCGCGAGCCATTCCCGGCAGTTCGAGGGGCAGCTTGTCCATCGTGAGAGGAAGACCCACTACGGCTGGCGACCAAGGTGGCCGCGGCGACGAGCGAGGTGAGCAGAGCGCCGCCGATGAAAGGCCTGAGGATCGATGTGATTCCCGAGCCTGATCCGACGGCGATGGACTCCATCGCCCGGGAAGAGATCTGCGAAATGACCGCGGGTGGCAGCGGCGCGCTGCCGAAGCCGGTCATGGTGCTGCCGAGCGCGGCGCTGCCCACGTTGACGCCGCGGAGTTTCAGCAAGCCGATGAGCCGCTCGAGGGCCCGGTCCACCCGCTTGCGGGCAGCTTCCTCCGTGGTGCCGAGCAAAGCTCCCACGTTCCGGAAATCCCGATCCTCGAAGTAGCGGAGGACGAGCGCATCCCGATCCTTGCCGGGCAGGGAGAACAGCGCGTCGTCGATTTCATCTGCGATCGCCTGGCGTTCCCTTGAGGAGGATTCGGAAGAGTTCATAGCTTGCACGGAGACGAGTTCACGATGCTTGCGACGGGCTTCAGCGCGCCGGTGGTTTGATGCCCGGCGGCAGGCTTGGCGATAAAGCCAGCCCGGGAGTGATGCCTCATCGAGCCCCTTCGCCTTCCGCGCCAAGAGCGTGAAGACTTCCTGGGTGACGTCCTCCGCCGCAGCCCGGTCTCCTCCGAGGAGCCGCAAGGCACTACCGTGAACGAGCGCCGAATGCAGGCGCACAAGTTCCCGGAAGGCGGTCTCCGAGTGGTCGCGCTGGTATCGCTGGAGTGTGGTGCCCGGTTTCTCGCTCATGTCACCATGGAAACACCGCAGGCCCGGCCCGAGCGGACAAAAAATCTGCCCTATTCCACCGGGAAGGTCGAGGAAGCCTTTATCCGCCACCCCCTTGCGCCAGCGCGGCCATGTCCTGCCATGCTTGCAGGCGGGATGCGCTCCAGCCGGCGGTATCCGGGCTTTGTCCCGGATGAGCGGTGGTCCATGCCTCATAGGCCTTGGCAATGCCTGCCGCCTCGTCGACCGGAGGAAGCGATTCGACCCAATCCAAGGTTCCGTCCAGATCCCGGGGGGCGCGCAGGCCCGCCAAGGCGATGTATCCGCTTGCCGCTTCCGGCAGTTCGCGCAACCACCGTGCGGCCTCTTGCGGGGACTCGGCAGCCCAGCGAAGCGTGATGGTCGCGAGTTGTTTTTCCCGCGCCTCGCCGTCGAGCTTGGAGAGCAAGGAATTGGCCTGCGTGCTTCGCTCGGGGAAGTCGAGCTCCTTCCACCCGGCAAGCACTTGGGCCGGATCAGGTGCCAGAGTGTGGGCGTAGGAAGAATCAGCGAAGTCATCGGGATCGATCCTGCGCCAATGCTCGAGCAAGGCCTTGGTCGCGAGTTGGCTATCGCTCAGATCCTTCGCCTTCAGATTCCCGGGATCGGGCAACGCGGATAGGGCGTCGCGGATCTGGTCCGCGCTTTCAAAGCTCTCGGCGTAGCGGGGATAGAGTCCGTAGAACCCCCCGCCACGCTTCGCAATAAGGTCGTAGGCGAGGTAGGGGTCGATCTCGACCAGATGGTTGACCGCTTGGACGACAAAAAACATGTCGATGACGGGCATGGCGCTCTTCTGCGCAGCACCGGCCACCTGATGCCGCTCCATGTAACCGAGGTGCGGGCTGGCCAGGCACCAGCGGTGGAACCCATGCCCATCTTGCCAAGCCCAAGCCGCGATGATCTCGTGGTAGGCTTCGTTCCAATCGCGCTTCTCACGCAAGTGCGTCCATGCCCAGTTCATCGCCGCTTCCCCATCGCTGGAGGCCCAGCGGATCAGGAGTGTCTTGAAGGCCGGAAGCGCGGCGGCCCGCTCGTGGTTGAGAAAGGACTCCAAGACTGCCGGAATGTCCTTCACGGGGATCCGGGACAATTCCAAGGCTGCCCGGAGACGGGAGGGGTCATCCTCTGCTGCCTCAAGGGCCTTGACTCCGGAGACCACATTCTCCTGCGACCACGAGTCTTCGCGTGGCTTCTGCTCAATCTCGGGAACCTGGCTGTCGGTCGACGGCGGTCCACCGTGAAATAGATCCCATACAAGGAAGGTGACAGCGCAGCCGGTGAGGAAGATGGCGAGCGAGCGAGAGGAGGATTTCATGGTGCCTCCCGGAGGATAAGGTGGAACTCTGCGGCGAGATCGGAGAGGAGGTGGGACTGCGAGGGATAGGCGAGGGCAGCTTGGCGATTCACCACGAGCATCCGACGGAAGGCGGCGCGGGCCAGTTGCTGGCGCAGTGCCGGATCCGAGATGCCGGACGCGATGTCGACGGCTCTTTCCGGATCTCCGGCAGCGCGGGCTCCATCTGCAAGCATCTCATCGAGTCCCGGATGATCCCGATGTCGTTCCAGCCAAACCGCCAGATCTCCTCGGGAGAGGGCGGGGATGATCGACGAAGCGACTGATTCAACAGCTTCGGTCTCCGTTAGACCTGCCGCAAGGCCTGCTTGGATGACTTCCGCCTCCCGCAGCAGAGCACTCGGCTGGGCTTCCTCATCGATGTAGCTGGAGCCGGAGATTCCTTCGATGCGGACATGGGCACTGGGAACGGAGAGCTGCCGGGCCATGGCATGAAAGCGATCCGATGGGGACAGGGCGCCCATGAGATCGGAGAAGGTATGAGGTGCCTCCTTGGCCAAGGTGATGAGGAATCCATCGAGGGCCGGGGTGCGGACTTGTTCTTGGGAGACGCCCTGAATGGCTTTGAAAACCTCCACCTGCTCCTGAAGCGGTGCTCCCACCGGGGCCCGCCAGTAGAGATCCCCGGAGAAAACCCTCAGTGCGGTTATTCGGCTCTCATCGCTTGGCAGGGACTTGAGATAGGCCAGCATTCCTTCCGATCCGCGGTTGCGCAGGTGATCGTGCGCAAGCGACATCGTGATCGAATCTCTCAGGGACCACTTGCTGTAAAGATCTCCCATCGTTTTCGAGGGAACATACTGGAGTGACTCGTGATCCCAGTATCGACCGAGCCATTCGGCCATTGAGGCAGGATCGCTTGCAGACCAGTCGCCCAGCAAGGTGCCCCGGATGTTCTCGCCGAGGGAGATGTCGATATGCTTGGTGATGGTATCCCCCAGGATCGCGAAGGTGACTGCTGCTTCCCGGTCGGCTTCGGCCCAGCGGTGGATAAGGATAGGGTAGGCGGTGGTCTTCTCGGACGCGCTCAACTCCCTATTCCCGAGGACCACGAACTCCGGTATCTGTTCATTGGAGACGCGGCTCAAGATGGCCTTGAGGCGCAGGCTACCCAACTCGTGCCGCGGGCCGCTGCTGCTCCGCTTGATCTCCGCGATCACCGCTTCCAGAGAGCCGGTGGCAGGTAGGGAGGCAAAGCTATCGAAGCGACTGCTCTTGGCTTCCGCGACGGGGCGGTCGGATCTATTAGGGGGTCCATTGGGGATAGGCTTGTCCCCGAGAATCGCCTGAGTGGACCCGATCAGCAGCGAACTCAGCGCAACCCCTGAAAGGAAGGGCTTGAGCAAGGACAGCAAGGCTGTCCCTCCTGCGAGAGGCAGACCCTTGAGGGCCTGAGAGGTCACTTGGGAGATCAGAGCTTCCGGTACCACGGAGCGGCCCATCCCGCTCATGGTGGTGCCGAGAGAAGCTCCGCCTACGGCGATGCCGCGGCGCTTGAGAAGAGCGGCCAGCTTCTCAAGTGCACGCTCGATCCGCTTGCGTGCGGCGTCCTCGCTGATGCCGAGTCGGCTACCGACCGTGCGCAGGTCGCGCTCTTCGAAATAACGGTGAAGCAGGATCTCGCGATCGCCGGTCGGGAGATCGAGAAGCGCCTCGTCCACCTCTGAGGCGACCGACTCGCGGAGTTCTGGAATCTGGTGATCGGTCATGGCTTGGATGGAAACGAGCTCTCTCCTGCGCCGACGTTTCTCCGCCCGCATATGGTTGGCGGCGCGGCGGCAGGTCTGACGGTGCAGCCAGACCGGGAGGGGGGCGGAGTGCAGCGTGTCGGCCTTCCGTGCCAGCAAGGAAAAGACCTCCTGCATCACGTCCTCCGCTCCGGCGCGATCTCCGTTCAGCCGGCGTAGCGCGGTCGCGTAGACCAGAGGAGAGTGGAGCCTCACCAGATCGCGGAATGCCGCCTCCGAGCGGTTGCCCACGAAGAGCCGCAGGAGTTCCAGGGAATCGTCTGCCATTATGTGAGGTAAAGCACCGCCGGAAGCCCGGACCGGACGGCTTTTCTAATGTTTTTTCGGCGGTGCCGTGAGTTCTTGCCCACAATGGCGAAGTATGGAGGATGATAGGGGATTGCCGATGCGAAAGTTTCTTCCGCTCATCACCATTGCTGCCGTTCTCGCCGGCTTACTACCCATCGCCGGGTGGGTCGCCGGGAGTTTCTGGTTCGCCGATCTCTTCAATCACTTCCAAGTCCAGTATGCTTGGTTCCTGGCGCTCTGCCTGCTGCCGCTGCTGATCGCGAAGCAGTGGAAGTCTGCGGCGCTGGCGGGAGCTCTTTTGCTCGTGCCGCTGGTGCAGCTGGCACCTTGGTTTGTGGGAGCTACGGAGATAGCGGGCGGCACCGGGTCCATCCGGCTGTGTTCTTTCAATGTGTTGGCATCGAATGGCCGCTTTGCAGACACGATCGCTTGGGTGAGGGAGAGCTCTCCGGACGCCGTCTTCTTCACCGAGGTGAATGACAATTGGTCGGATGAGCTCAAGGCGCTGGAGGACGAGTATCCGCACTGGATCAATGAAGGGCCGGACTTCGCGTTCTTCTCGAAGCTACCGATCCTGTCGAGATCCGCGGACAGGGTGAGTTCCCACAGCTATCCGATCCTGCGGGTGAGGCTGGAGACGGCGGGTGGTCCGGTCACCTACATCGCCGGACATCCCTTGCCGCCGGTTACGGAGCACTGGGCGCGCTCCATGGACATCTTCATGGCGGAGACGGCGAAGTATGTGGAAGCCGAGCCGGGAAGGGTGGTGGTCGCAGGGGATTTCAATTCGAGCCGCTGGAGCTTCAAGTCGCAGCCCTTGGTAAAAGCAGGATTAATCGAGGCGGCCAAAGGCAGGTCGCCGGGCCCGACCTGGAAGCGGTTGAACCCGATCTTCGGAATCCCGATCGATCGCATGCTCTATCGGGGTGCGGGATTCGGCTGCCGTAGTTTCGAGATCGGACCGGATCTCGGCTCGGATCACAGGCCGGTGACGGGGGTGTTTATTTGGTGACAGAGTCATGAAGTGGCGAAGCTTTCTCCTGCCAAAACCGAAGGCGCTCGTCCTGCGCCTGGCGGTGCTCGGGAGCCTTTTGCCTATCCTCGGATGGTGCGGTGGCAGTTACTGGCTGCTCGATCTCTTCAATCACTTTCAGTGGCAGTATGCCGGTCTGTTAGGAATCGCAGTGATCGCGCTGCTGCTCATGAGACAATGGCGGTTTGCTGCAGTGGCCGGGATTCTATTGTGCATCCCACTCCTTCGCATTCACTTGGGAACCCGCAGCGTTCCGCAGAAGCCTTCACCGGGGTCACCCATGAAGTTCACCTGCTTCAACGTGCTAACCGCTAACCAAGGTTATGAAGACGTGGTGCGATGGATCCGCGAAACAGATCCGGATGTAATCTTTCTGCCGGAGGTGGATGAAGTCTGGGCAGGAAAACTCAGGCCCTTGTTAGAGTCCCATCCCCATGCCGTGGAGCACCCGGTGGAAGGGAACTTCGGCTTCGCATGCTACTCCAAGCTGCCGATCTTGCAGCGGGAGATCATTCCCTGCGGGGCGATGGAGCTGCCGCTCTTGAAGATCCGGGTGCAGGGAGAGAGCGGTTCTTTTGTCTTCCTCGGGGCGCATCCGGTGCCGCCGGCCAACGAGTTCTGGGCCGGAGAGCGGGACGAGTTCCTCCGGATCATTGCGGCCGAGATGAATGAAGAGAAGGGCCTGGTGATCGTCGCGGGTGATCTGAATGCGACGCCGTGGAGCTACGGGGTGAAGCCGCTTCGTGATGCCGGATTGAGAGGCTGGGAGGCAGTGCCGACTTGGTCGCGGAGCAATCCTCTGCTCGCCGTGCCGATCGATCATCTGCTCTACCGTGCCGGTAATGCGGGGCCGATCGAGGATCAGGGTTTCATTGTAGGGCCGGACTTGGGTTCGGACCATCGTCCGGTGACCCGGATGATCGCGTGGTAACCCAGATGAGAGCTAAGACACGTGCAAACCCGACGCTACGATCCGGGCGAGAGTTTCCACGAAGAACTCGTGCTCACACTTCAGGACCCGGGCTGCCAAAGACTCGACAGTATCATCCGGTAGAACGGGAACTTCCGTTTGCGCGATGATCCGGCCTTGGTCGTATTCGTTGTTTACCAGGTGGATGGTCACCCCGGTTGTCTTCTCTCCTGCTTCGAGGACCGCGCGATGGACATGCTGGCCGAACATGCCGTGACCGCCGAACTTGGGCAGCAGGGAGGGGTGGATGTTCAGGATGCGGTCCTCGTAGGCCGCCAAGACCTCCGGGCCGATCATCTTCATGTATCCGGCGAGGATGATCAGGTCGACGCCGTGTTCTTCCAAGCTGGCGAGCATGGCACGATCCAGTTCGGCCGGATCGGGATGGGTGACCGAATTCAAAACCGTGAAGGGCATGCCCTCGCTCTGCGCTCGTGCGGTAGCCTGTGAGTTACGATTGTTCGAGATCAGCAGGGCAGGGCGAGCACTCAGGGCACCGCTCTTCGTGGCGTCGATGATGGCCTGCATGTTCGAGCCGCCGTGGGATGCGAGGAAACCGAGATTCATGGAGAAGCTGGCGGGACTGTGAGGGCTGTGCGGTGAGCGAGAAAGAAAAACCCCGCCGCCCTTGCGGACGACGGGGTCTGGTAGAATCGGAATCCGAAGCAGCTTACTTCTTCTTCGCCTCTTCGCGCTCCTTGGCGGCCTTGATGACCTCGTCGGAGACGTTCTTCGGGCAAGGAGCGTAGTGGCTGAACTCCATGGAGAACTGGCCACGACCGGAGGTCATGGTGCGCAGGTCACCGATGTAGCCGAACATGGCGGAGAGCGGGGCCTCGGCCTTGACGCGAACGCCACCCGGGGTCGGCTCCTGGCCTTGGATCATGCCCCGGCGACGGTTGAGGTCGCCGATCACGTCACCCACTTTTTCCTCCGGCGCGAACACATCGAGCTTCATCATCGGCTCGAGGATCTGCGGGGCGCACTTCGGCATGGTCTGGCGGTAGGCCGCCTTGGCCGCGATTTCGAAGGCGATGTTGCTGGAGTCCACGGCGTGGAAACCACCTTCGTTGAGCGTGACCTTGAAGTCCAAGCAGGGGTAACCGGCCAGAGGTCCCTTGTCGACGGAGGTCTTGAAGCCCTTGTCGACGGCGGGGATGAACTCCTTCGGGATGCTGCCGCCGACCACCTTCGATTCGAAGATGAAGCCGGAGCCGGGTTCGCCGGGCTCGATGGTGTAGTCGATCTTCGCGTACTGACCGGAACCACCGGACTGCTTCTTGTGGGTGTAGCTGTCTGTCACCGGCTTGGTGATGGTTTCGCGGTAGGCCACCTGCGGGGCGCCGACGGTCACCTCCACCTTGTGGGTGCGCTTGAGGATGTCGATCTTGATGTCGAGGTGAAGCTCGCCCATGCCCTTGAGGATCATCTCATTGGTCTCCTCGTCGGTTTCGACGCGGAAGGACGGGTCTTCCTGCACCATCTTGCCGATGGCGGTGGCAAGCTTCTCGGCGTTGGCCTTGTCCTTCGGCGCCACGGCGATCGAGATCACGGGCTCGGGGAACACCATCGGCTCCAGCGTGGCCGGGTTCTTCTCGTCGCAGAGCGTGTGACCGGTCTGCACGTTCTTGAGACCCACGATCGCCACGATGTCTCCCGCCTGGGCGGAATCCACTTCGTTGCGGTCATCAGCGTGCATTTCCACCATGCGGCTGACGCGCTCGGTCTTGCCGGTGAAGGAGTTCAGGATCGTGTCACCCTTCTTGACCGTGCCCGAGTAGATACGGGTGAAGGTCAGGGCTCCGAACTTGTCGTCCATGATCTTGAAGGCCAGCGCGCGGAGCGGTTTGGTCGGGTCGCTCACGGCGAATTCGCCGGTCTCGTTGCCTTCGGCGTCCACTTCCGGGAGCGGGGCCACTTCCGGCGGGGAAGGCAGGAAGTCCACCACGGCGTCGAGCACGAGCTGCAGGCCCTTGTTCTTGAACGAGGAACCGCAGTAGGTCGGGAAGAACGCCATGCTGATCGCGCCCTTGCGGATGCACTTCTTGACGTCCTCGATGGAGGGCTCGTTGCCTTCCAGATAAGCTTCCATCAGAGCATCGTCCTGTTCGACGGCGGTTTCGATGAGGGCGGCACGGAATTCCTCGACCTTGTCCACCATGTCGGCGGGCACGTCTTCGATCTTGAAGTTTTCCGGCTGGCCGGAGTCATCCCAGATGTGCGCCTTGCGGGTGAGGAGATCGACCACGCCGACGAACTCGGACTCGGTGCCGATCGGCAGGACCATCACCAGCGGATGCGCGCCGAGAATGCGCTTCACCTGGCCGATCACGCGGTAGAAGTCCGCGCCGATACGGTCGAGCTTGTTGACGTAGATGACGCGGGAGACCTTCGAGTCGTTCGCGTAGCGCCAGTTCGTTTCGGATTGGGGCTCCACGCCGCCGGATCCGCAGAACACGCCGATGCCGCCGTCGAGGACCTTCAGCGAGCGATAGACTTCGATCGTGAAGTCCACGTGCCCCGGGGTGTCGATGACGTTGAATTGGTGACCCTTCCAGAAACAGGTGGTGGCGGCCGATTGGATCGTGATGCCGCGCTCGGCTTCCTGCTCCATGAAGTCCATGGTGGAAGCACCGTCGTGAACCTCACCGATCTTGTGGATCTTGCCGGTCAGCTTCAGAATCCGCTCGGTGGTCGTGGTCTTGCCCGCATCCACGTGAGCGAAAATGCCAATGTTGCGGTATTTGGTGAGGTCCTTCATGCTCGTAGGTGTAATGCGTTGGGCACCGGCGGGATGCGCCGGGGCGCTTTCCATATTCGCCTTGCAGCAAATGGCAACCCCGGACTCGCGGATTTTCTGCCAAAAGCGGTAGGTTGTGGCTTTCAGGTCCCGCCTAAATGACGCCGGATCCAGGCAGGATTTCTCCGACAGTCCACAATTGCGTGAACTTGGATCCTGTCTCCCGTCATCTTGTAGTAGATGGCAAACGGGAAACGCTTTGATAGCGAACGATGTAAATCCCTGTGAACCCGTCGGTGAATGCCCGCGTGAAGCCGGAGCGAATCGATATCCGAAAACAGGCTATCCAGAAAGTAGTCGCCGAGTCCCGACTCTTGCTGCTCGTAGAAACGATAGCCCTCGAGCAGGTCGTTCCTTGCGAGATCGAGGAGCTGGATGCTCATGAAATAGAACCGCGGATTTGCTGCTTGGCTGTACTCCAATCGATAAACTCGGCCCGGCCCTCGCGAATTGCTTCCTCGCGCTCATCAAGCAAATCCTTGTGCCACTGCGGCACCTGCAGTTCGGCCTCCTCGGGAACAATTCCGTCCCAGAGGGCTTCCATGAGACGGAGCTTCTCGTGGAGCGGTAGTTGCCGGATTTCTGCCAGCTCAATCATGGGCTACCGATAGCCTGATTCCGGCCCGCGAGCAATATGAAGGTGGCACGCCGGATTGCTTGCTGGACGCCGCCGGAATCCGCCCGATGCTCCGGCGCGTGGCCGAAGTGATTCTGGATGTGGACGCCGTGGTGAAGAAATTCGACGACTTCACGGCGGTGGACGGCGTGTCGTTCAAGGTGAACGCCGGGGAGACCGTGGGGCTGCTGGGCGTGAACGGTGCTGGGAAAACGACGCTCATGAACATGATCCTAGGCCTGACCACGCCGAGCGGCGGCGCGATCCGGGCCTTCGGGATGGATCTGCAGAAGCACCGGCTCGAGATCCTGCAGCGGGCGAACTTCTGTACCACCTACGCGACTCTCCCGGGAAACCTGAAGGTCCGGAACAATCTGGAAATTTTCGCCCGGCTCTACTCGGTCCCGAAGCCCAAGCAGAAGGTGGCGGAACTGCTGGAGCTCCTTGAGATCACGAAACTCGCGGAGAAATCCACCGGCCAGCTCAGCGCGGGGGAGTCCACCCGGGTCAATCTGGCCAAGGCGCTTCTCAACGACCCGGACCTGCTCCTGCTCGACGAGCCGACCGCTTCGCTCGATCCGGATATCGCCGACAAGGTCCGGAAACTGGTCCGTCATGTTCAGCGTGAGAGACATCCGGCGATTCTCTACACCTCCCACAATATGCGGGACATTGAGGAAGTCTGCGACCGGGTGCTCTTCCTTCACGCCGGGAAGATCCTGGCGGCAGGGACCCCGGAGGAGATCACCAAGCACTTCGAGGAAGACGATTTGGAGGACGTGTTCATCAAGATCGCCCGTTCCGGCGACGCGGTCTGAGGGGACTAGGGTGCTTCGACGCGCAGCCGGGCGAAAAGGGAAGCGGCAGCGTTTTTGGGAATCGTGACTTGCACGGTCTTGCCATCGGCATCGGCAGGGAGCGTGACGATCGAGACACCGAGGACGCCATCTCGGGCGGTGGTCCATGGGGTGGAGAGGCTCGTGCTATACTCGACAAGCGGCTCAAGGTAGGCGGCTGCATCCGCAAGCTTGAATGAGAAGACGACGTGGTCGTCCGCTTCGAGGAGGGTCGGAAGGTCCGTTGCCGACGGCTGGCCGTTCACCGAACCGAAGATGAATTCAAGCCCATTGGGGATCCCGTCCTGATCGGGATCGGCGGAGAAGCCGGCGTCCGCCCCTTCGAGCTGCGAACCGGCGGCCCACGAACTGAAGCCATCGGCGGAAGTATAGCGGAGCAAGAGGTCATTCCCCGAGGCCTCGAGAGACCAAATACCGCTGAAGCTGAAACCGCTGGTGGAGATTGACCAATTGTCGGCGGCAAGGCCGCTGACAGGGACGGTGCCGCTTGCGAGAACAAAGGACTTGGATGAACCGTTGAAGTTCGTCAGCCCGGAGGCATTCAAGTTCACGGTGAACTTCGCGGCCGGGGTCGCCGTCAGCGCGAGAGAGGAAACCGCGAGCGTGTCGTGGCCGCTACCCGGAGTGCCGGTCCAATCGGCGAGTTGGAAATCGAGGGATGAGGCCGGGCCCATCGTGAGCCCGGCGGAAATCGTGAGGGTCCCGGTACCATCGCCGGGGGCAAGGGTGCCGGAGACGTTTACCGGCCGGCTCACGGTGCCCGTTCCGGAGAGCCTTGCCGCATTTGCAACGGTGAGTGGGTTGGTGGAGCTCGCGACGGATCCATTTACCGCGAGGGTGCCGGCACCGATGGTGATGGCTCCCGTGTGGGTGTTGGATGCGGCCAGTGCGAGCGTTCCGGTGCCGAGTTTCGTGAATGCCGCGGTACCGGCGACGGGCGCGCTGGTCGTGATCGTATGGTCCGCCGTGTCGAGCACCGTGGTAGTGCTGAGGGTGAGGGGATGCGTGAAGCCCATGCCCGAGGTGAAGCTCAGCTTCGAGCCGATGTTCGCATCGATGACGAGCGGATTGGCCGGAGCGCCGAGCGAGGCGTTTGAATTGATCGTGAGGCTGCCCCGGTTGAGTTGGGTCTTGCCGGTGAAGGTGTTCACCCCGTTCAGGAGGAAGGTCGCGGCGGTGTCGCCGGAGAGAGAGGTATTCAGGTAGAGCGTGGTATTGGCACTGCCGCCGGAAATCACGCCATTGAGCGCGAGCTCTCGGCCGCTCCCGCCTGCCATCAGCACGGTCCGGTTCGTGGCGCTCGTATCCGCGGGCAGGATGATCGGGTTTGCCAGCGTGGTGCTGCCGGTTAGAGGAGTGGTATTGAGGAAACCAAGGCTCGCGGTGGCGGCGACATGGAGCGTGCCGTTACCCAGCCCCGCGGCATTCCCGAGGGTGATGCTGCCCTCCGTGAGGCTGGTTCCTCCCGTGCCGCTTCCCGCCCCGTCCAGTCGCAGGGCGGCGCTGCCCCGCTTCACCATCTGGCCGGTGTAGGTCAGGGGACCGGCGATGGTATCGGCTGTGCCTTGGGTGTCGATCACCGTCTGGGAGGCAATCGTGAGCGCCCGCCCGGAGCCGAGTGTTAGGGGACCCTCCAGGACTAGGCCCGAGTTGGCGAGATTGCCGGTCACGTCCAGGAAGAGATCGTTGGCCGGGTTTCCGAGCACACCATCCGCGGTCACCACCAAGCCGCCGCGGTTGATGCGAATGCGGGAGCTGGTGAAGCTATTGGAGGCACTCGTCAGCCGGATCTTTCCTTGGTCGCTACTCGGGGAATCGTTGTCGATCAGGATCTCATGGCTGCTGCCGCCGCCGGAGATCACGCCGCCCAAGGTGACGGTGAGGTTTGTTTCATCGGTGAGGAGCCGGGTCGTGACGGCGGTGGAAGGCGCGGGCAGCTGGATGTCGTTCGGAAGAGTGCCGCTCCCGGCTGAAGGTGGGAAATACAGCGCCGTCATGTTGGTGCTCCCGATGCTCACCGGGCCGCCGCCGAGGGCTCCGACGTTCCCGATGTGGATGGCTCCCGCGGACTGGCTGTCCGGACCGCTACCGATGCTAGTCGCGGTGAAGGCGTTTGCAGACGACAGCGTAAGGCTTCCGGAGCCGCTTTTCGCGAGCGTGCCACCGATCGGGCCGCCACCAAATCCATAGGAGCCGCTGCTTACGATGGATGCCGCGGGTATCACTCCCGCGGCATCCACGGTCACGGTCTCACCCGCGCCGGCGAAGAGTGCGTCGTTGCCATGAGTGAAGGTGGTGCCGGAACTCCAGTTCGCATCGACAGTGTTCCAGTTGTTGTTGGCATGGGAATCGTCCCATACCCGCTGCCCCGGATTCGGGACGGTGACCGATTTCTTCAAGGTCGCCTCGTTCGTGCCGCCGAGCGCGAGTTCGTAGAGGTGAATGCCCGGCAGTGCCGAGGTATCGCTGAAGGTGCTTGTGCCGAGGGGCAGGGTGGCGATGACGGAGCCATCCCGCAGGAGTTCAAAACCGCTCAAGCCGGGGATCCCGGACGTAGGCAGCGACCAGGACAGATTCACCGCTCCCTCCCCGGGCACCGCATCGAGGGAAGCGCCGGTGACAAAGCCGTCTTCGGCGAAGTTCCATGCGGTGGGCAAGCCAAGCCCGAAGTAGCGCATGACCGTAGGCGGCACGGCGGCTTGGCCCGGAGTCGCGGTGCTGAGGCCTACGGGGATACCGTCTCCTGAAACGATGAAGGGGATGGTCCGTTCGCCATCGCTCTGGCCACCGTGAGAACCACCGGCGGTCCCGCCGTGGTCGGTGGTCAGGACGATCAGCCACTGCTCCGAGGCGCGCTCGGGCCGGGCGGCGATGGCGGCTTTGACCTCGCCGATCAAGCCATCCACCGTTTCGATCGCGTTCAAGTAGTTCGGAACCGTGGTGGAGAAGCCGTAGGAATGACCGGCACCATCCACTTGATCGAAATGGAGGAAAAGGACATCGGGATCGGCGTTGGAGAGATGGGCGAGGGCCTTGGTTTTCACATCCGCATCGCGAGCGGCGTAATTCGCGCCCGTCCCCTTGGTGTGGTAGTCGAGATAGGCTGGCTGTGCGGCCACCAAGTAGTCCTCGATCCAATTCCAGCTCGTGATCGAGCTCGAATAGGTACCGGGTGCCGCCTCTTCAAGGCGACGGGCAAAGTGGGGCGCTTGGTTCACGAGGTAGGAACCGGAAACACCGGGCTGATTGTAGGCGGGGGTGGAGTTGTCCACCACGTTGTGGAGATTGGTCCAAGTGCCGGTCAGAATGCTGGTCCAGCCCGGGCCGCTGATCGTGGGTTGCTGGGTAGGGGTGCCGAAACGGCCTCCTGCGACGCCGCTCCATGTCACCGTGCCCTCCGTGATCAGGCCTGCGATGTTCGGGGCGTGGCCGGTCTCGACTTGGAGCTTCAAGGCATCGGAACGAAGGCCGTCGATGCCGATCACGAGAGCCCGCTTTCCTCCGAAGGGATTGGCGCTACCCGGTCCGGCTTGGGCCGTGGCGATGAAGAGCAGAGGGACGCCAGCGAGGAGTGTGGAGGATCTCATGGTGTTCATTTCCTAGAGCCAGCTCCGGCATGCTGTTAATAGCTGAAATGCCGGTAGTCTTGGCATTTCGACAAGTCGGTGCTTCCTCGGGCAATCTCCCACGGAAGGGGGAGGGCAGAACTTGGGCTGGCATGGGTGGGCGGCGGTTCTAGAACTATCCTTCCATGTTCACTCGCCCGCTTCCGCCCCTGCATTTCCTGCTGATGGTGGCCGCCTGCGCCGTCGCGGCTCCGCTCCACGCCGAACTGGATCCTGCGTCGCTAACCCGCAAGGTGATCCTGAGCGGCTCCAAGCATGTCCGGGAGAAGGGCGAGATGCTGGACAAGAGCGCCTACAATTTCGATTCGCCGGATGCATGGCTTTTCTTGGAGGGGATTGCGCCCTCCAAGGTGATTTCTTCCTACATGGACCGGATCCTGGTGAACTACGAGCCAGCGGTGCCGGACGGGAATGTGCGTGTGACTGCCCACGAGTCCGGAACCGTCGTGATCCCGCATCGCCCTGACTACGCGGCGATGACCGTGTTCGAGAGCAAAGGGCTGAGCGGGTCATCCATGGCGCTGCAGTGCCACGTTCCCTACAACGATGCGAAGCTCGGCACGATGAAGGGAGCGATCAGTTCCTTTCGCCTGAAGCGCGGCTACATGGCGACCATCGCGGAGGAGGAGAACGGGACCGGGATCAGCCGGAACTACGTCGCGCAGGATCAGGACATCGAGGTGAAGGACTTGGGCAAGGATCTGGACGACAAGGTGAGGTTCATCCGGATTTTCCCATGGCGCTGGACCAGCAAGAAGGGCATTGCCGGTGGCATTCACCAGAAGCTCAAGCTCGGCTGGTACTACGATTGGAACATCAGCCAGAATTCCACGCCGGATCTGGAGTATGTCCCGATCAAGCAGAAGCGCCATTGGCCGGGCCTGAACCAGAACTGGAAAGCCCGCGGATCGACCCACCTGCTCGGCTACAATGAACCGGACCGCCCGGACCAAGCAAAGATGAGCCCGGATGAAGCAATCTCCGGCTGGCCGGAGTTGCTGGGCACCGGCCTGCGCCTGGGCTCGCCCGCGGTCTCGGATGGCGGATTGGGCTGGCTATACGAGTTCATGGGTAAGGCGGACGCCGCGAATCTGCGCGTCGATTTCGTGGCCATACACTACTACCGGGCAGTGGGAGACCCCGGTGACGGCAAGGCGGCAGCCGCCCAGTTCGAGAGCTTCCTCAAAGGCATTCACGAGCGGACCAAGCGTCCACTCTGGGTGACCGAGTGGAATAACGGCGCGAACTGGACCGGTGGTCGCGACCCGAACGAGAAGGAGCAGGCCGACGCGATCGAGGAGATGATCAAGATGCTCGACAAGGCCCCTTATGTGGAGCGCTACGCCCTCTACAATTGGGTGGAGGACGGCCGGATGCTACAACGTAACGACGGGTCGCTGACCCCGGCCGGGGAAATCTATCGCGATAAGGTTTCGCCTCTCGGCTACAAGCAGTCGAAACCCTGAGCCGATTTACTCCGCCGGCGCTTCCTCGATGGTGATCACGCTGCCCTCGTGATTGATCAGCGAGCCGGAACTGCGTTCGTAGGTGCTGTACTGCTCCGGAGTGAGGATCGGCTTGAGGGCTTGCAAGCGGGCCTGGCGACGAGCCTTGATCTGCGCGGGGTCGATGGTCACGCCCGCATTCCCGCCTTCCTCCTCTGTGGAGGCGATGGTAGCGAGTGCCTGATAGACCTGATCCTTCTGGGTGGGGCTCAGGGTGAGAGACTGCTGCAGGCGCGTCATCTCGCGACCGGTCGCAACCTCGATCCGATTCTCACGCTGCTCCTGGCGGAACTCGGTGAAGGCGTTCGCCTGCTCGGGTTTGAGCAGGCTGCTGATCTGATCTTCCAGCTCGGTCCTCTTCTTGACGGCTTCGCCGGGCGCCAGTGGCAATGTCGACTCCCCCGCGATGGCTTTGCTGACCATGTCGTCCTCCTCATCCCCGGCCTCCAGGAGGACTCTCACCTTCGCGGCTTGGGCTTCATCCAGATTCAAGCGCGTCTTCATCGCCGCGAGCCGCTCGTCGATCCGGCGCTGTTTGCGGGCGAGGAGCTCCTTGGTCATCGTCTCGCGGATCGCGGCCATTTCGGGGGAGTCCTCGTCATCCTCGTCGAGCACGATGGTCTCGTCGTCGTCCTCGGCCTTCGCTGTCCGTTCTGTCTTCGTTTTGCCCATCGTGCCCTTGGCATCCTCGTGGGCGGCCCGCACCGGCTTGCCAGTGCTGGTCTGCGCGGAGGGCGATTGCGCCACCGGATCCGCTTTCGGATAGGCCAGCCACATGGCCAAGGCTCCCGTGGCGGCTCCGGCGATGAATACGAGCGGCGTTTTCATGAGTTCACCGGACTATCGGCGCGGGTGCCCGCACTCGTCCAGCAAAGTGCGATGTGCCGGGGGCGCTGTTTCTTTTTGACGCCGCACGGATCCTCGCTGGATTCTCCCCGCACGCGGAGGGCTCACTCGCGCGCCTCCGCCATGTTCAAGCCATCCGTCATCCGCGCGCTGCTGACGCGCTACGTCCTGCTCTACGCGAAGAATCCGATGCGGACCTTCGAGCTCTTCTTCTGGCCGCTGGTCCAGTTGCTCGTCTGGGGCTTCCTGACGATGTATTTGCAGAAGCAGGGCGGGGGAGCTTTCCCCCAATACATCACCTTCCTCATCGCTTCGATCATCCTCTGGGATGCCCTTTTCCGCGCCCAGCAAGGCGTTTCGATTTCCTTCCTGGAAGACGTCTGGACCCGCAACCTGCTGAACATCTTCGCGGCACCGGTGAGGATGACCGACTACATCGCCGCGACCTTCGGCGTGGGGCTCCTGCGGGTGGGGATCACTGCTGTGATGCTGATCGTGGTGGCGGCCACTGCTTACTCTTTCAATCTATTCCAGCTCCACTTCGGCCTGATCGCCTACTACGCGAACCTGATGATCTTCGGCTGGGCGCTCGGGATCGTCTCGATCGCCCTGATCCTGCGCTGGGGGCACGGTGCGGAGTCCCTCGCGTGGGCGCTGCCTTTCATGGTGCAGCCCTTCTCCTGCGTCTTCTATCCGATGAGCGAGTTGCCGGGCTGGATGCAGGGCGTGGCCATGGCTCTGCCGCCGTCCCACGTGTTCGAGGGAATGCGCGCCTCGATCCTGGATGGCAGCTTCGACTTCCGGCAGTTCGGCATCGCCCTGGGGCTGAACGGTGTCTACCTCACCCTTGCCGGCTTGCTATTCTCGAAGGTGCTGCGCACCGCTCGGGATAAGGGCCTGCTGGTGAAAACATCGTCTTCCTAAGCCAGCGCCGCCGCGGCGATCTCAGCGCGCATCTTCTCGTCGGGCATCGCACCGCGTCCCGCCGCCATATTGTCGCGAAGGTGCCCGATCTTCGAGGTGGCCGGGATCGCACAGGTCATCGCAGGATGGGAGACCACCCATTTCAGGAGCAGTTGTGCCCAAGTCGTGCAACCGAGCTCGCCAGCCCAGTCCGGCAGCGGTTTCTTGGTGAGGCCCTTGATGAGTTCTCCACCCGCGAAGGGGCGGTTGGCGATCACCGCCACCCCCCGGTCCTTGGCGAGGGGTAAGAGGCGTTTTTCTGCATCCCGCTCCCCGACCGAGTAGTTGATCTGCACGAAGTCGAGCGTTTCGGATTCCAAGAGTTTCTCCACCGCCCCGTGCTGGCTGGCAGTGTAGTGGGTGATCCCCAGATAGCGGACCAAGCCGTCCTTTCTCCAATCGCGCAGGGTTTGAAGATGAGTCGCGACATCCTGAAGGTTGTGGACCTGCATCAGATCCAGAGGCTTGGCGACAAGCTTCTCCATCGAAGATTCCATCTGCTTGATGCCCTCCTGCTTCCCGGTGGTCCACACCTTGGTGGCGACGAACAGTTTGTCCCATAGGCGGAATTTCCGGATCATCGCACCGGCCACTTCCTCGGAGCGACCGTACATCGGGGACGAATCGAGCAGCTTTCCTCCCCGGGAGGCAAACTCTTGCAAAATGATCTCCAAGGGTGCGGCTTCCTTCGGCCCGACATCGAAGGTCTGCCAAGTGCCCATCCCGATCACCGGGAGTTTCTCGCCGCTGGATGGGATCGCGCGGGTATTCATCTGCGGGGAAGCATCGTCCGCCGCGATCGCGGGCATGCTGGTAGCGCCTGCGGCCAAGACTCGGATGCTGTCTCGTCGGGTCATAAGGGGGAAAGCTGGCATGTTCCGGTCCGCTTGTCGAATGGCCCTTGGCGAAATTCCGTATCCGGGAATTTGGGGCTTGGCACTTGGGGTCTGGAGCTTCCCATTCCCCGCATGGCGAAGGTGCTGGTGGGACTCTCCGGCGGAGTGGATAGCTCCGCTGCGGCGGCCCTATTGATTGAACAGGGCCACGAGGTGGCGGGAGCCTTCATGAAGAACTGGATCAACGCTGAGGGCCTGCCCGGCGACTGCCCGTGGGAGACGGATCTCGAGGATGCGCTGGCCGTCGCGCGGAAACTTGGGATCGAGTTCCGGGTGGTCGACCTGATCGACCAATACAAGGAGCGCATCGTCGATTACCTCGTGGAAGGATACCGCCAAGGCATCACGCCGAATCCGGACGTGTGGTGCAACCGCGAGATGAAGTTTGGTGTCTTCCTGGACTACGCGCTGGAGCAGGGCTTCGAAGCCGTGGCCACGGGACATTATGCGCGGAAAAGGACTCTCTCCGACGGACATGCGGCGATTCTCCGCGGTGCCGATCCAAACAAGGATCAGAGCTACTTCCTCGCGCTAATGACCGCCTTCCAAGCGGATCATGCGATGTTTCCGGCGGGCGAGTTGCTCAAGCCGGAAGTTCGGGAGGTGGCGAAGCGCTTCGACCTGCCGACGGCGGCCAAGAAGGACAGTCAAGGGATCTGCTTCATCGGGGATATCAAGATGAGCGATTTCATCAGCCACTACATTCCCGATAATCCGGGTGAGATCGTGGACCTGAGTGGCCGGGTGATGGGAACTCACCGCGGGCTGCATCTCTACACCCTCGGCCAGCGCAAGGGCCATGGTGTGGCTTCCCCGCGTGAAGGCATGGCCTACGTGGTCGTCGGAAAGGATCTGGAGAAGAACCGTTTGGTGGTCGGTTGGGACGAGAGCGAGACGCCCGGGCTCTATGCCAGCGAGTGCATCATCGGGAATGTCTCGACACCCGGAGTCCACTTCGACGCACCGCGGCGCTTGGAAGCGCAACCTCGCTACCGGGCCAAGGCGGAACGGGCTGAGATCACACCGCTGGAAGAAGGGAAACTGCACCTGCGCTTCCGGACACCGCAGCGCGCGGTGGCCGTCGGTCAGATCTGCGCCTTTTACGATGGCGGTCGCCTGCTCGGTGGCGGAGTCTTCGAGTCGGTCGAAGCCTAGCCATCAGTACAAGAGAAACCGCTGTGCCGTCCTAGGCTTTGTGAGCC
Source organism: Luteolibacter rhizosphaerae (assembly GCF_025950095.1). Lineage (NCBI taxonomy): Bacteria > Pseudomonadati > Verrucomicrobiota > Verrucomicrobiia > Verrucomicrobiales > Verrucomicrobiaceae > Neoluteolibacter > Neoluteolibacter rhizosphaerae. The sequence goes on from NZ_JAPDDR010000005.1 coordinate 152,678, forward strand.
ACGTTCCAGTTGCTCAACAAGTGGGAGTGCCGGTTCTGTTAAGCCGTCCTAAAAAGGCATGGCTGTAGTTACGAACTCGGTTTTTTCTCCCCGTTTTAATACATCGGTCCGGGCACGCTGCCTTAGCGGACGCACACAGCAGTCGGGGGAGATTGTATGCCTGCAGCCGTTGCTGGCAATGCATTTCAGAGCGACCAATGGTAATTTGATCCCGCAGAATCAGCGGTCCTTTCTTGCTTTTCTGGAAAGCCGCCAGTGGCAAGGACTTGGGTGCGGAGGAAGTGCCTAGAAGGTAAGTTGCAAAACCCCGAAGCGCTCCTTGGAAATCTTGCCGAGCCAGTGCTTGAGGGTTTCATGCGTCTCGCGCAGGAGCACCGCATGCTCCTTCGGTGACTGAGCACCATGCTGGTCGGCGAAGCTCTCCAAGGCCTTGCCGTCGGGAGGATTGGATTCCAAGAAGCCTGCCACACGCTCGGCCATCCGGCCGGGGATGGCGTAGTAGTTGGCGTCGATCGCCGCCGCGGCGAAGTCGGTTTGGATCGGCTCCGCGCCTTCGAGGAAGGTGAAGAGGTAGTCGATCATGATGAACCCGGAGTAGGGGAATTCGATCCGCTCTTCCGCAGCTTCGTCGAGATACTCCCAGAGAAAGCGCTCGCCGGTCACGACTTCCTTGGTTCGGAAAAACCCCCGCTTGTAGGTGATCGTCTTCTCGTTCCGCTTCGCTTCCTCAAACTCGTTCCGGGCGGATTCCCGCATGAGATAGAAAGTAGCGATGCTGGACATGGCTGGACGATTTCCGTGACAGGCCGGGGTAGCCGCACCGTGCCGACGCCTCCCACGTAGTGCGATCATCAGATCGGAACGGCGTTTCCGGGGGAGAAAGACGGTCGAGGTGCCGGAGGCAACCGGCCTTTTCAACGCTTTCATCATGGCCTTCCGCGTCCCCCCTGCGTCAAGCCGAGATAGCAGAATCGCGACGATGATCTAACATTGTGTAAAGGAATTGTAAGAAATTCGGACCTTTCATCCTGAATCTCTGCAGCTCTCCGTGAGCAAGGCAGCGCCTTGACGATAGCGGCTCCGGTCTGTTGCCTTCTCCCTGCGGAGTGACCGCCACCGCGGATGAACACGGATCAAGAAAGCATCGGGCGGCAGGTTTCTGCCCCGAAGCTCATCGCCCTTACTCTTTCGGGTAGCATCTTGATCGGTGTGGCTTGTGCCGGATTTCTCTGGAGCCTTGAAGCCGTGACCAAGCTGCGTTTCGGGCATCCGTGGTTGCTCTTCCTCCTACCCTTGGCCGGGGTGGCAGTGGCATGGCTTTACCAGCGCCATGGCGGGGAATCGGAAGGCGGGAACAATCTGATACTCGACCGGATCCACGACCCGGGCGGTGGTGTTCCTCGGCGGATGGCACCCTTGGTGTTGTTCGGCACTCTGGCCACCCATCTCTGCGGCGGTTCTGCCGGGAGGGAGGGCACGGCAGTCCAGATGGGAGGCAGTATTGCGAGCGCGGTTGGGCGGCATTGCCGGCTCACACCGGTACAGCTCCAAGCTCTCCTGATGACCGGGGTGGCGGCGGGGTTCGGCGCGGTCTTCGGGACGCCTTTGGCCGGAGCGGTGTTCGCGGTGGAAGTAGCGGTAGTCGGACGCCCGAAGCTTCATGCACTTCCGCTTTGCCTGCTGGCATCCTATGTGGCGGATTGGTCGTGTAGTGTGGTCGGTGCGGGGCATACTCACTACCACATCCGGGAAGTGGTGGCAGGTACGGGTTCGACCGCCGGACTGATCTTGTTAGGGAAGCTGCTCTTGGCCTCGCTGGCCTTCGGACTGATGAGCCGGATCTTCTCGCACGCGTGCCATGCGCTCTCCGCTGCCTTCAAGCGGTGGATCTCCCTGCCGCTGCTGCGGCCCGCAGTCGGCGGCTTGCTGGTCATCGGTTTGTTTTTTGCAACCGGCACCGCGGACTATCTGGGGCTGGGCGTGTGGTCGCCCGATCCGGGTGCCGTGTCCCTGATGTCTTTCTTCAACTCAGGGGAAATTCATCCTTGGAGTTGGTGGTGGAAGTTTGTCTTCACCGCCGTGACCGTGAGTTCGGGCTTCAAGGGGGGCGAGGTCACGCCGCTCTTCTTCATCGGGGCAGCGTTGGGCAATGCCTTGGCGGGCGTGATGGGAGCTCCTCCCGGCTTCTTTTCCGCCATGGGCTTCGTCGCGGTCTTCGCGGGGGCGAGCAAAACCCCGCTGGCCTGCACCTTGATGGGTATCGAGCTGTTCGGGATGGAGCACGCGCTTCCTCTCGCGATGGCTTGCTTTGTGGCCTTCCTCTGCAGCGGCCAAGTCGGAATCTACCGCTCGCAGCGCTTCCATTCTCCGCGGATGAGTAGCGGGGCGCCGGATTAGGGCTTGCCTCCGACTCTTTTGTTAGGGTCAGGTGGAACTCCCTTCCTACATGAAATTCGTTATTCTCGCCTATATCCTCCAAGCGGTTATCGCAGCCATCGCGATCACCGACAAGGCCAAGGCCCCCGCCTTGTCGTTCACTGACATCGCTCGCGAAGCCCCGGCTTCGGTCTTGGATCCATCCCACTCCGGGAACTGGTTGATGCTCGGACTTTTCGGGGCACTCGGAATTTTCCGCAGCGTCCTGGAGTTTATGGGGAAGGGCGATCCGATGAAGGGCGCTTGGGGCGTGATCGCTGGGCTGGTCCTTCTGGCTGTTACCTTCATGGGTCCCGGGATCATCGGGCGCTGAAAAATTAGAGACGATCCCCTCAACACGAGAGGCGGGCCCAAACGGGACCGCCTCGCGATAAAGAACAAGATCTGGTCCGCTTCTCAGGGTGCGTCCGGAATCGAGTAGTAGAGCTGCTCGAGCGACATCACGCAGTAGGCGGTGACGAGCACGGGATTCGACTCCATCCAGCGACCGTTCGCGTTTGCCCACGAACCGTCCTCGCGTTGCTTCTTGAGGATGGCTCCGGCCAGATCCGTGCGCCAGTCGGCTTCCTTGCCGTCGGCAAGCTGCAGCTTGTCGATGCCGGCGGCGGAGAGCGCCTTCGACATGGTCTGGTAGTAGTAGTAGAGGCCCTCGGCACCCATGCCCGGATTCTCTTCCAGCGTGTAGTTCTTGCCGAGCCACTCCTTGACCGTCTTCACCCGCGGATCATCCGGGCCGAGCTTGGCGTAGATCAGCGAGAGCAGGCCCGCGTAGGAGATGGAACCGTAGGAGCGCAGGGCCACGCGGCCGTCCGGCAGCGTTTCCTCACCGGCCTTGGTTTCGCCGGGGCCGTAGATGAAGCCGCCCTTGTTCTTCTCGTCATCCGAGGCGTAGGGCTGGTCATTGGTTTCGGTGAGGTTCTGGCAACGGGACAGGAAGGTAACGGCGGCATCCCAGTCGAGATCCGGCTGGTTGCCGTGCTTGCCGTCTTCGATCACCTTGCGGGAAAGCGCGATTGCCTCGATGGCGAGGTAGGTGTTCGACATGTCCGAGCGGTCGTTCTTCGAGCCGTAGCCGATGCCGCCGTCGTTCTTGTTGTCGGTCTCCTTCTTTTGGCCGATGTCCCACTGCTGGTCGATCAGGTGCTTGCGACCTTTCACGATCATCGGCTCGTAGCGCTCCTTCTCGGCCCCGGTGAGCGCGGTCACGGCGGTGGCAGTGTTGTAAACGCTCAGGCCCTTGTTATAGATGCCGCCATCATCCTTCTGTTGGGCGATCAACCATTCAAAGCCCTTCGCAATGTGCGGCGGCAGGTCGGCCTTGCGATCCACGGCGGGGTCGCGGACGGCGGCGGTGAGCGCCAGCGCGGTGAAGGCGGGAAGTTCGGCATTGTCCCAGTGTCCGTCCTCCTTTTGCTGCTTGGCCAGCCAGGCATTTCCCCGGGCGATGGCGGCCTTCATCTCGACTTGGAGCGAGAGGTAGCGGTTCTTCGAGTCCTGCGCTTGGGCGAGGACCATGGTGGAGGCTAGTGCGACACAGATGGCGGTCTTCATGGTTTTTCGGCTGCTGCTGCTTTCTTGAAGGGAGAGATGATGACGCTGACTTTTGTTCCCTCGGGGGGAACGCGCTTCGGGAAGGGGAACCAGACTTCGTCCGATTTGTTGTCCTTGCCTGAATAGTTGATGAGCGAGGCGTTGGTGATGAAGATCGCGGCGATATCGCCCGTGGACTGGGCGAGGAAGCTCCCCGAGTAGAACATCGAACCACCGTAGACCCACGGGTCCGCAGGCATGGATTCACCGGTGGTGCCGTGCGAGATCCACTCGTGCAGTTTAGCCGTGCGGGTCTTGCCTTCTTCCTGCCATTCCACGGCGATATCGATGCGCGCAGCGTCCTTCACGTCCTGCGGAACCTGAGGGAAGCGGTTTGAAAGGCTGCCGTCTTCCTCAAAGGCGGCGTAGAACTCCGGCGAGGCCTTGTAGCGCAGGAGCTTGAAGGCCAGATTCAGTTCGGTGGCGGAGATGTTTGTGACCAGGAGCGCCTCATGCACTTTCCCGTTCTGGTGAACGATGGCGTATTCGAGGATCTCGCCGTCCCGCATGTTGACCGAGGCAGGAAAGCGGATCTCGCGGGTCTTGCGATTGAAGATGATCTCGCCGACTTGAAGTCGCTCGGCATCGAGTTCCTTCACCGCGGGCTCGGCCTCTTCGACTTTTTGGTCCGGGGTGGGGAGCGTCTTGGGCTCTACAGGCGCGCGTTCGGCCTCCGGCTCGGCATGGAGCAGGCCGACGGCGGCTAGAAAAAGGAGGAAACCTCGTCGCATGCGGTAGAGTCTCCCACCGGAAACGGACAGGTCCAGCGTTGTCTTAGGGATGATTTCCCGGAAGCAGCGATTTTCCGAACTCCGACCAGCACAGCCGCGTGATCTTGGTTTCCAACGCCATCGATGGACTCTCTCCCTCGCTCAACGGTAGCGGTGGCGTGAAGTCGCGGGTCGCGGCGAGCTGGGAAGTAATCAGCTTGTAGGCTCCCGAGAGAATCTCCCGCCGCAGTTGATCCGGCTCCGCGGGCAGAGGGAAATCCAAGAAGCCTGTGGAGGCCCCGCCCGGCTCCTCCGCCGTGAGCTGGAGCGAGATCACCGGAGCCTGCTGGCCCTTGCGCTCGGGGCGTTCCACCCGCGGTTCGAATTTCAAGAGCCCGGAGGAATGCCGGTTCAGCTCGTGGGCGCACTTGGTGAGCACTTCCTCCAAAGCATCGGCCGGGATGCTTGCGGGGACGGTCGCTTCGATTACCAGTGCCTTCGCGGCCAAGGGATCGATATTCCACGGTGCCACCACAGGCCGGAGGCGTTGGACTCCCGAAAGCGCGGCTTGGCGCTGGGCATCGTCCGGACGGCAGACGTCGAGCACCCGCTCCCATGCAAGCAGGGCGCGGGCATTCCCGCCCTGTTCTTCCAGGTGAACGGCAAGAATGATGAAAGCGCTAGGTCCTTCCGCCGCATGTTCGGCATAGGCATTCAAAGGGGCGGGGGAAGTCGGATCTCCGGGGTTAATTGCCGGAGCCGCACGAATCGGGCTCTCGATCGCAGCCTTTTCCTTATAGTCCCGGCCGATGGAGAAGAGACGGGATTTTTCCGCCTGGGAGGCCGTGATCCGAGCCCTTGCCCGGGCCAGCGTGGCCTCGCTCGGCGGCGTCAGGAAATCCATGTGCCGGGTGCCCTGCCACCACGGCAGAGCGATCGCCGCCGCGGAGAGGAGAATGACCACCGGAATCGGAACCCGTTTCACGGGGCGGAGCATTCGCGAATCCCTTGCTGCCGCCAAGATTCAATGCGGGGCCCGGATACGAAAAACGCGCCGCGGCAGATGCCGGGGCGCGTCTCGAAAAAAACTCTGGCGGCCGCAATTACTTGTCGGCGCTCTTCACGAGCATGGCCTTCTTGCCAACGCGCTCGCGCAAGTAGTGCAGCTTGGCGCGGCGGACCTTGCCCTTGCCCACGACCTCGATCTTCGAGATGCGGGGGGAGTGCAGCGGGAACACACGCTCCACACCTTCGCCGTAGGAAATCTTACGGACGGTGAAGGAAGCGTTCACGCTGGTGCCGCGGCGGGCGATCACGATGCCGGCGAAGATCTGGACGCGCTCCTTGCCGCCTTCAACGACCCGGGTGTGAACCTTCACGGAATCACCAACGCGGAAGTCAACGACGTCCGATTTAAGCTGCTCTTGTTCGATCTTCTTGATGATGTCCATGGCGTCCTCCTTACTTTGGGAAAGTGAATTAATCGCGCCCGGTGGCGCGAGGGGCGGGAGAACTAGGGGAACGATCCTCCGATTGCAACCGCGAAATTCGCCAAATTTGGGGGAATTTCAAGGAAAGTTCAGCCGTTTCCTTTGATGTGGCCTTCGCGAAAGCTCAGGAGGGCGCTTCCATCCTCTGCACGGCCGGTCACTTGGCGGTAAAAACAGTCGTTCCGGCCGGTGTGGCAGCAGCCGCCGCCCATCTGCTCCACGTAGACGACAAGCGCATCCTGATCGCAGTCGGTGCGGATCTCCACGACCTTCTGGACTTGTCCGGAGGTCTTGCCCTTGTGCCAGATTTCCTTGCGGCTACGGGACCAGTAGACGGCCTCGCCGAGCTCCAGAGTGAGGGCTAGGGATTCGGCGTTCATGTAGGCCAGCATGAGCGGCTCCTTGGTGGCCGCGTCGATGGCCATGGCGGGCACGAGGCCGTCGGCATCGAATTTCGGGGTGAAGACGAGGCCATCTTCGAGCTGCTTCTTGTCGCCGGGCGGTGGGAATGTGGCCATGCGCGGGGCTGTAGTGCCGCAAGCCGCCGGGGGCAAGTGCGGGCTTTGTCCCGGGTGGGGAGGGGATGCTAGCGTGTTGCCACGGTTTGCGGTGGCATCCGGCGTCATTTCCGGCCATAGCCGCGCCCGCTTTTTCCGCCATGGAATCCCTGACCATCATCAAGGCCGGCACCGGCGTTCTCACCCGCACCAGCGATGGCACCCTCGACGGCGCCTCGCTGGTCCGTCTCGTCACCGCCATCGCCGGGCTTGTGGAAAGCGGCCATCGCTGCCTCTTGGTCAGCTCCGGTGCGGTGGGCGCCGGGGTCTCCGCTTTCAATCTGGAGGGCTACCCGAACGACCTGACGACCCGCCAGGCCTGCGCCGCGGTCGGGCAGGCGCGGCTGATGCACACCTACGAGAATCTCTTCCGGAACTTCGATCTGGCGGTGGCGCAGGTGCTTCTGACCGCCTCAGACCTTCAGACCCCGGAGCGCCGCCAGAACGTCTCGAACACGCTCCAGCGGCTGCTGGCTTCGCCGCGGATCGTGCCGATCATCAACGAGAATGACTCGGTGGCCGTGGAGGAGCTCCGCTTCGGTGATAATGACATGCTCTCTTCTCAAGTGGCGAAGCTGCTGGGCGCGAAGACTCTGGTGCTGCTGACTTCGGTGGACGGGCTGCTGTCTCCGGAAACCAACGAACTGGTGGAGGAAGTGCCGGATGTGGATGCGGTGCTCGGCTTCGCCAAGGACGAGCGCGGGCGCTTCTCGATCGGCGGCATGGCCTCGAAGCTTCAGGCCGTGAAGAACTCGGTGGATTCCGGAATCACGGTGCATATCGCTCACGGGCGGAAGCCGGAGCGCTTGGGGGCAATTCTCGCGGGCGAGCGTGGCGTCTCGACCCGCTTCGTGGCGAAGTGACCGGGTGATCGGCCTTTGCCATCTTCGGAAATCGTGCCATGGGTGGTGTCCCGTTTGCTTTCGACTGATTGACCATGACCGAAGCCGAAGTCTTCTCTGCCGTTGAAGAACTCGCCCGCAATGCGCGGGCGGCCTCCTACAAGCTGTCCCAACTCGGCACGGATCAGAAGAACGCGATCCTGCGTGCCATGGCTGCGGAACTCCGTGCCCGCACGGCGGAGATCGTCGCGGCCAACGCGCTCGACATCGCGGCAGGTGAAGAGAAGGATCTGTCGAAGCCGATGCTCGATCGTCTGCGCCTCGATGCGGGCAAGGTGGAAGCCATCGCCAAGGGAATCGATCAAGTGGTGGATCTTCCGGATCCGGTGGGTCAGGTGATGGAGAAGTGGACGCGCCCGAACGGGATGCACATCCATCAGACCCGCGTGCCGATCGGGACCATCGGAATCATTTATGAAAGCCGTCCGAACGTGACGAGCGATGCGGCGGTGCTCTGCTTCAAGACGGGCAACGCGACGATCCTCCGCGGCGGCTCGGAAGCTTTTCATAGCAACACGGCCATCGCCGCGGCGCTCCAGGCCGGCGGTGAAACCGAGGGGCTTCCCGCACATTCCATCCAGCTCATTCCCTTCACGGACCGCTCCAGCGTGAGCGCGCTGTGCAAGATGGACAAGTGGCTCGACCTGATCATCCCGCGCGGTGGCAAGGGCTTGATCGAGACCGTGGTGTCCCAAGCGCGGATGCCGGTCATCAAGCACTACGACGGCATCTGCCATCTCTTCGTGGATGCGGCGGCGGACCTCGACATGTCGATCAAGCTGGCGGTCAATTCCAAGACGCAGAAGACCGGCGTGTGCAATGCGCTGGAGACCTTGCTGGTTCACTCCGCCGTGGCAGCCACGCATCTGCCTGCGATTGCCGAGGTGTTGGTCGAGAAGGGCGTGGAGATCCGCGGCTGCGAACGCACCCGGCAGATCATCGATGCGATCCCGGCGACCGAGGAGGATTGGGAAACCGAGTATCTCGACCTGATCCTTTCGGTGAAGATCGTCGATTCGCTGCAAGAGGCGATCGATCACATCAACACCCACGGCTCGCACCATACCGACAGCATCGTGACGGGCGATCAGGCGGCTGCTGATGCCTTCCTTTCCGGCTGCGACTCGGCCTGTGTCTTCCACAACGTGTCCACCCGCCTGGCGGATGGCGAAGAGTTCGGATTCGGCGCAGAGATCGGGATCTCCACCGACAAGCTGCACGCGCGCGGGCCGATGGGGCTGCGCGAGCTGACCAGCTACCAATATCGCGTGCGCGGGAACGGGCAGGCGAAGTGGTGAGAGGCGGATGCCTCCCGGATGTCTGGAAATGTCTGTTGAAAACAAAAAAGCGCCGCCCGGTTTCCCAGGCGGCGCTTGAGTTCTGATTTAGAGGGTCAGGGGATGTTCACGCGGAGGCGGGCGAACAACTTCGTATCCGGGGCCGCCAGCGAGCGGGGGATGCGCACGGTCACCCGGTCGGTGGTGCCGTTGTAGAAGTTGTCATCCACGGTGACGATCACGCCGTTCACCCCGTTCTGCGCCTGAGTCCATCCGCCCAAGGTGCTGCCGTATTGCACGAAGGGGTTGTAGGATGAGGACTCGTCCGTGCGGCGGAAGACGAAGTTCAGGTAGGTGGCGTCCAGCGTGGTGGTCGGGAGCAGGCCGTTCGAGGCCGAGCCCGGGCCGGAGGGATCACCGCCGATCACGAATTCGATGCCGTTCGGGATGCCGTCGCCATCGGAGTCAGCGTTGGACCCCGCACCGACAATGCCGTTGAGGGTTTCGAAGCTACCGTAAGGATCGGCACCGCCCTGAACCAAGGCGATCTGGCCGAGACCGTTGTAGTTGTAGTTCAGCGTGTAGCCGGAGGGCAGGCCGGTCACACCAGCGAAGGTGCCGTTCAGGACACCGTAGGAGGCGATAACATAGGCCGCCTGGGTCGGCGCGGCGAGGGCGGTGATGTCGAGGGTGGCCGCGCTGATGTCCAGCGAGCCTCCGACGGTCAGACGGTCCGCGCTGGCGGCATCCACTTCGATCGCGAGCGAGCCACCGATGATGGCCGGGGCCACGGTGGTGAGCGTGCCGATCGAGGTGCCCGGTGCGAGGACGGATCCGGCCACGGTGGTCAGATTGCCACCGATCGTGCCGGTGCCGCCGAGAGTGGCTCCGGCAGCCACCGAGACGGCGCCGCTGGCGCTGCCTTGGTTGCCGTTCACGAGGAGCTTGCCCTCGCTCACCACGGTGGTGTCCGTGTAGCTGTTGTTTCCGCTCAGGGTCCAGGTCAGCGGACCGACCTTATCGAGACCGACCGGGTTGGCGCCGGCATTGGAGACGACGCCAGCCACCGAACCCGTGCCGGCGGTGCCGCCGAGGATCAGGCGACGGCCGGCAGCATTGGCGGTGATATCGCCGTTCAGTGCGAGGCTGCCGCCGAAGACCGAGACCGCGGTGCCGCCGGCACCGGTAGTCATGGTGATCGGGCCGGAGATCACGTTGTTACCGGCGATGTTGCCGATGGCCGGTTCCGCCGGGGTGCCGTTGCTGGTGTTCAGGGCCATGTCGGCCGGCAGCGTGATGTTGCCGCCGGTGCCGTCGAGGTAGAGCTGCGGACGACCGTTGAGACCGTTCACGTTGATTGCCTTCGGGCCGGTGCCGAGGGCGCTGGCGCTGAAGATCTTCAAGCCGCCGGAGCCGACCGAGACATTGCCGGTGAAGCTGTTAGCCCCGGCCAAGGTGACCAAGGAGTTCAGCGCGCCACCATTGGCTTGGCCGATACCGACCGTGCCGGTGCCGCTGATAGCGTTGCTCACCACGTAGCTGGTGTCGCTGCGGTTGATGACCAGGTTGCCGTTGTTGACCACCGCTCCGCTACCCAAGGTGCCGGTGGTGATCTGGGTGCCGATGGCGAGGGTTCCCGCGTTGATCGTGGTCGTGCCGGAGTAGGTGTTCTGGCCTGCCAAGGTCAGGGTGCCGGTGCCACCGGACTTCACCAGTTCACCGGTGCCGGTAGCGAGACCGTTGAAGGTCAGGTTACGGGCGGCTTCGATGTCGAAGGTGGCGATACCCGTGAGGGCCGCAGAGCCCTGAGTGCTCAGGTTGCTGCCCTGAAGGCGGACGGTGCCGCCGTTCACGGCGAAATCCCGGTCGAAGTAGCCGGCCGTGTAGTTCTCGAAGCGCAGCAGGCCTCCGGTATTCACCGTCACCAGACCGCCCGGATTCGCGGTCAGGCGGGTGAGTGCGAGCGTGCCCTCGTTCACGATGATGTTACCCGTGTCGGACAAGGTGCTGTCGATCAGGGCGACGAGGTTCGGGCCGGTCTTGGTCAGGTTGAAACCCGCCAGATCGACGTAGCCGAGTCCTGCCGTGATCGGGCGGACATCCCAGCGCACCGCGCCACCGATGGTGGCATTGCCCGACAAGGTCAGGGACCCGAAACCGAAGAGGGTGTCGACGAAGCCGTTGTTCACGACGGCACCGGCACCATCCAGGCCGCTACCCGCGATCGTCAGGTTGTAGTCACGGTTCGAGGTAAGGGCGCTGTTGGTATCAAGCGTCGCGCCGTTGGCCACCGTGATGTTCTGGCCGATCGCACCGAGCGACTGCGGACCGAGAACGCGGAGAGTCCCTTGGTTGACGGTGACACCGCCGGAGAAGGAGTTCGCACCCCCGAGGTGGAGAATCGAGCTACCCGTCTTGGTCAGCGGGAAGGGACCGCTGAGCGTGCCGGAGCCTTCAATGAAGTACTCGACGCTGCTGGTATCAACCGTCACCGATGCCGGTCGAAGCTCGCCGACCATCGAGATGAAGGTGTTGTTGAATCCGCTGTCATCGAAGCGGACCGGATCGGCCCAGAAGAAGGTCAGCGGCGTGTTGCTCGCATTCTTCCAGTTCTGGGTTCCTTTCGTATCCCAGGTATTGTCGTTCGAGCCGGTCCAGGTGAGAGGAACACCGTTGCCGACGCTAAGAGAAGCGGAGGTCGCTCCCGGAGTGAACGAACTGCCGCGGTAGTTCGAGATCAGGTTGGCGGCGCCGGTGATCGAGCCGTAGTCCAGGACCACTTGGCTGCCGCTGGGGCTGGCCTCCGGCAGGACGATATTGACCGGTCCGTCGATCGACAGGGTCCCGTCGATATCCAGCGCACGGTTCGTGTCCTCGTCCACGCGAAGCGAAAGGTTCGCAAGCGAGAGGGTGGCCGGAGCGGCGACGGTGAGATTGCTGTCGCTCGGGAAGGCACCGTCGAAGCCGAGCGTGCCTTGGCTTACCGTGGTGTCACCGGTGTAGGTCTGGGTAGGCCCTGTGAGAGTCCACTTGCCGCTGCCGGTCTTGTTAACCGAGAGCAGGCCGGTAGCACCCGCATTTGCCAGGGGAGCGGCGAGCGAGTTGTTCCCGGCATTCGAGCCGGTGAGGGTGAGTGCGCGGCTGATCGTGCCGGCTCCGCCAAGCGTGATCGCCACACCGGTGGTGGAAGCGGCGGAGGTCGCTTGGCTCAGCGTGACCGTGCGGGTATCAGGATTCACCGCGCTCACCGTGGTGTTCGCGAGAATGCCGGTGCCGGCGATCGTCTGGCCGACAGCGATACCGGCGGTTTCGTTCAGCACCAGTTCGGTGGCACCGAGCGCGAAGGGGGCGGCGATGGTCGCCGTGATTCCCGCGTTGTTGTTGAAGGTCGGCGAGGTGAGCTGAAGCGCTCCGCTGCCGGAGGCATCCAGCGTGCCACCGTTCGGCCACAGGCTGAGCGTGCGGTCGGAGCTGTCCCCCGCGCCATTGTAGCGGAGCGTGGCACCGAGATTGACCGTGGTGCCGGCACCGAGGGAGCTCGGCAGGGCGACGCCCGTCAGCGAGCTGATGTCCGTCGTGCCCGCGAGGAGGTTTGGCGTCTGGTCGAAGTCGTTGTCGGCACGGGTGATGGTGAGGTTGCCCGAGCCGGACTTCGTCAGGATCAGGTTGTTGTTCCCGTTGTCCGCCAGCTTGTTGTTGATGACGAAGTTCCCGGGTCCGTAGAGGGACATCGTGCGGGTGCTGTTCGCCACCTCGTTGCGGATGACCGAGGTGGTCGCGTTGTTCGCGCCGACCGTGAGCGTGCCGGTCACCGACTCCATGGCGTAGGAACCGCCCTGGTTGAAGATGAAGACGTTTCCATCCCAGCCGTTGTTGCCGGAGAGGTTGCGCAAGGACTGTTGCAAGCCGCTGCCGGTGGAGCCGGTCATGGCGAAGTTCTTACCCCACATGCGGAGCGTCTTGCTCGAATCGATGGTGATGTTGTTCTCGAGCTCGACCACCGAGATGCCGCGGTTGTTACCCTGGGCATTGATGTTCTTGGTTGCGCCCACGCCACCGAAGGCTTCGGCATGGGAGGCACGGATGATGCCGCCATTCACCGAGTCGCCGGTGGTGCCGAAGGTCAGGTCGCCGAGCCAGGTGCTCGCGCTCGGCAGCAGCAGCGTGGCCGCGCCGGTCTTGCTGTAGGTGAAGGCTCCGCCGCGGAGACCGCCGGTGAGTTCCACCACGTTATTCTCAAGCTGCAGGGTGCGGGCGGCACCGTTCAGGTTGAGCGGGTTTGCAAGGGTGAGCTTGGCATTCGCCTGGGCACCGTTGAGCACGAAGATGTTCGTGTTGATCGTCCCGGGGGTGCCGGTGGTGTTGGTGGTGAAGTTGTTGAAAAACACTTCCGCACCGGCTCCGCCGAAGTTCACGGAGAGAGCACCATCGCGCGCGCTCAGGCCGAGCGGGCGGGTGGCGACGGTGGTCTCGGCGCTGCCCAGACGGACCTCGCCGGCGTTGATGCCGAGGGCGCGGTTGAAGGTGCCGCTGGTGTGCACGGTGCCACCGGCGCTGGCTGCGATAACCAAGGATGTTGTGGCAGGCAGCGTGCCGGGCTTGAACCACAGGATGCCTTCCGAGTGGTTGGTGACGCCGCCCCAGGTGTTCCCGGTGTTTGTCACGTGGATGCCATCGTTGACCGAGGTGCGGAAGACCACACCGTTCGAGCCGCCGGTGATCGCTCCGTTCAGCACGAGCAACTTCGAGTTGTTGTTGCCGATGCGGACGCCGGCACCATTGATGTTGATCGGGGCGTTGATGATGTTTGTCACCGTATTGCCGCCTTCGCTCCGGATCGCTCCCGGAGGACCGGCATTACCGCCCTGCGAGGTCACGTTGATGGTTACATCGGAAGGGATCTCGATGTTGTTGCTCAGGCTCAGGTAGGGCCCAGTGGTCGGGGTCCCGTTGATGTTGATCGTCTTCATACCACCCAGTGCCTGGGTGCCGGAGAGGCCGAGACCGGAGGCATTCGTGCCCGTGACGTTCTGAAGATTCAGGGTGCCGCTGAGGCCGCTGTTGTTCCCGGAAAGGGTGATGAAGCCCTGACCCGTCTTCGAAAGACCGTTCGTGCCGACCAGCGGGGTCGAAAGGGTGGGGGTGCGGTTGACGACGTTAAGCGCCGGTTGGCTAGCGCCGTTATCGAGAGTGAGCGGACCCGTGCCCCCGATCTGCCAGCTATTGCTGAGAGTCGTGATGTCCCCGACGGTCAGGCCCCCGATCGTGTAGGGGGCGTCCACCGTGACCGCGTGGTCGCCAGTGATGTCCAAGGTGCTGAAGTCAGCAGTGGCGCCGACCCCGGAGGCGATGACGCCGCCGGACCAGTTTGCGGGATTGCTCCAGTTCCCCGGAGCATTGGCGGTCCAAGTGCCGTTGGCAGCGTGGAGATGGCAGATCGGCGCGAACATGCCGAGGGCGATGAGACGCCCCCGAGTTCCGCCACAGCGGAGGTCTTGGGATTTCATACGGGGTAATTAGGGCTTCTCGGACGCAGGACGCCGGGCTGTGCGTCGAACACCGTTGAGATGCCAAATTGACCCAAGCCCCCCAGATAGGCAAGGGTGATTTGTCAGACAGATTTGCCGTGAAGCTCTTAGCTACGCGAAATTACGGATGCTTGTAATACAAAAGCCTGACGCTGCTGAGAGGATTACCCCGGGCTTGAGGCAGTCCGGACGACACGCAAAAGCACCCCAAATGGGGAGCGGGAGTCCTTGAGAACAGGCCGCTTAGGCGATCGCGAAGCCGAGGACCAAAAGAGCGGAAATCAGGATCACGATCACCAAGGATGCCAAGGGGATCAGGAAGCGGGATCGTGGCTTTTGCCCGGCTCCGATCCAAGAGTCCCAAGAGGGTTCCGACTTGGAAGTGTGGCGATGATAATGGCGGACGGGGGCACGAAACCGCGCAGGCTGAGAGGGAGGCTTCATTAAGGGAGGTTACCGCTTGTGAATGAAAACCTTGGATTCGTCTATGGCGGATTTTGCGTATGTTGTGGGGTGCCACCTTCTCTCGGGGGCTCCCCGGAATTAATCCTCGCGCTTGTATGGCACAGAGCAGCCTTCCGTTGGAAAAGTGGACAAGCACGTATTGCGGGGATTTCCCTTGCACTCCGACCCGGGTCCGTGGATTGTCCCGCCCGAAACCATATAAAACTGAGCAAAGAACTAAGGTAATGCTTCCCGAGCACGCTCCATTTTCTCCCGATCAACGCCGCGCGGTGGACATCGCCTTGGCCGGTCTCGATGCGGCCCAGCGCTTCTGGCTGGCTGGCTTTCTATCCGCTGCTCCGACTGCGGCAACTGCTGCCGCCGTGCCCGCGACTTCCGCCAAGCTGACGGTGCTGTATGGAACTGAATCCGGGAATTCCGAGAAGCTGGCCGACCTTTCGGCGAAGGAAGCCAAGAAGCGTGGTTTCCAGACCACGGTGAAGAACATGGCCGACATCGCGCCTGCCGATCTGGCGAAGGTGGAAAACCTGCTGGTGATCGTGAGCACTTGGGGTGACGGCGAGCCGCCGGAAAGCGCCACTTCCTTCTACAAGGAGTTCATGAACGGCTCGTCGGTGGAGCTGCCGCGCCTGCGCTATACGGTGTGCGCGCTGGGCGATACTTCCTACGAGAAGTTCTGCCAGACAGGTAAGGATTTCGACGCGCGCTTGGAGAAGCTCGGCGGCAAGCGGGTCACGCCGCGCCAGGATTGCGATGTGGAGTATGAGGAACCCTACGCCGCCTGGCTGGATGGCGCGCTCAAGGCCTTCGCCCCGGCGGCGGCTCCTGCTGCCGCGGTGAGCGTGGTGGCTGCCGCTGCCGCTCCGGTGACGGAGGAGTATGGGAAGAAGAACCCATTCCCCTCCGAACTGCTGGAGAAGGTGATCCTGAACGGCCGTGGCACGACCAAGGAAACCTGGCACTACGAGCTTTCGCTGGATGGCTCCGGTCTGAACTACGAGGCGGGTGACGCGCTGGCGGTGATCCCGGTGAA
This sequence comes from Luteolibacter rhizosphaerae, assembly GCF_025950095.1. Lineage (NCBI taxonomy): Bacteria > Pseudomonadati > Verrucomicrobiota > Verrucomicrobiia > Verrucomicrobiales > Verrucomicrobiaceae > Neoluteolibacter > Neoluteolibacter rhizosphaerae. The sequence goes on from NZ_JAPDDR010000005.1 coordinate 168,666, forward strand.
CTCGCCGGATATCGTCGAAGGGATTCTCAAGGCTTCGAAGCTCTCCGGTAGCGAGTCCGTGGAGGTAAAAGGTGTCGGACAAAAGGTGCTGGCGGATGCGCTGCGCGAAGACTTCGACATCACCGCGCTGTCGCGCGCGGTGCTGACCAAGCTGCAAGGCTATGCTTCCTCCGACAAGCTGGGTGCGCTGCTGGCAGAAGACGCGAAGGATCACCTGAAGGACTACCAATGGGGACGCTGGATCGCCGATGCGATCGCCGACTTCGCTCCGGGCGGGCTCTCCGCCGCGGATCTCGTGACGATCTTCCGCAAGCTGCCGCCGCGTCTCTACTCGATCGCTTCGAGCCCGCTGGCTCATCCGGGCGAGGTGCACCTGACGGTGGCATCGGTGCGCTACCAGGCGCACGGGCAGCCGCGCAAGGGAGTGGCCTCCACCTATCTGGCCGACCTGGTGGAGAAGGGTGGCCATGTGCCGGTCTACACGCACCAGAACAAGAATTTCCGCCTGCCAGCCTCGGCCGATGTGCCGGTGATCATGGTGGGGCCGGGCACCGGGGTCGCACCTTTCCGCGCCTTTGTGGAGCAGCGTGCGGCGCTGGGGCAGGGTGGCAAGAACTGGCTCTTCTTCGGCGACCAGCGCTACACCTACGACTTCCTCTATCAGGTCGAGTGGCAGGAGCATCTGAAGGATGGAAACCTGAGCAAGCTCGACGTGGCCTTCTCCCGCGACCAACCGGAGAAGGTGTATGTGCAGCACCGCATGCTGGAACGTGCCAAGGAGCTGTATGGCTGGCTGCAAGAGGGTGCCCACTTCTACGTCTGCGGCGATGCTTCCCGCATGGCGAGCGACGTGCACGAGGCGCTGATCTCCGTGGTCGAGAAAGAAGGCAAGCTGCCACGTGAGGCCGCCGAGGCCTACGTGGAAGACCTGAAGAAATCGAAGAGATACCAACGCGACGTTTACTGAAGTGCCAAGTGATCAGTGATCAGTGAGCAGTGGAAAGATCCCATTGGTCACAGACGCTGATCACCTACTACCGATCACCGATCACTTTCCATGAGCGAAAAGAAACTCTCTGCAAACGAAGGCATCAAGACCCGGTCGAACTACCTGCGTGGTACGATTCAGGAGGGCTTGGCCGACCTATCCACCGGCTCGCTGTCGGAGGATGACCAGCAGTTGCTGAAATTCCACGGCACCTACCAGCAGGATGACCGCGACCTGCGCCCGGACCGGCGCAAGCACCGCCTGGAGAAGGCCTACTCCTTCATGATCCGGATCCGTGTGCCGGGTGGCGTGGCGACGTCGCAGCAATGGATCGAGACGGATCGTCTGGCGACCGAGTTTGCCAACGGCACGATCAAGCTGACGACCCGCCAGGCCTTCCAGTTTCACGGGATCATCAAGACGAACCTGAAGCGGACGATCAAGGAGATCAACCAAGCGGCGATGGATACCATCGCGGCGTGCGGTGACGTGAACCGCAACGTGATGTGCAATCCCAACCCCTATCTCTCCTCGGTGCATGCCGAGGTGCTGAAGGCGGCGCAGGATATCTCCACGCACCTGACACCGGCGACGCGGGCCTATCACGAGATCTGGCTGGACGGTGAGAAAATCGAGACCAGCGAGAAGGAGGAGCAGGAGCCGATCTATGGCAAGACCTACCTGCCGCGGAAGTTCAAGATCACCATCGCGGTGCCGCCGAGCAACGACGTGGACATCTTCGCGAACTGCTTGTCCTTCATCGCGATCGTGGAGAACGGCAAGCTGGTCGGCTACAATGTGGCCGTGGGCGGCGGCATGGGCTCGACGCACGGCAATGAAGCGACCTACCCGCGTCTGGCCGATGTGATCGGCTTCTGCACTGCGGAGCAAGTGGTGGACGTGGCGGAGAAGGTAGTGCTGGTGCAGCGCGACTTCGGCGACCGCACGGACCGCAAGCACTCGCGCTTCAAGTACACCGTGGACGATCGCGGTCCGGAGTGGATCCTGGCGAAGCTGAACGAGTATCTGGGCTACGAGCTTGGACCGGTGCGTCCGTATGAATTCAAGGATAACGGCGACCGCTTCGGCTGGGTGGAGGATGAGTTCGGCAACTTCCACTACACGCTCTTCGTGGAAGGCGGGCGCGTGCTGGACACGCCAGCCTATCCGATGCGGAAGGGCCTGCTGGAGATCGCGAAGATCCATGACGGCGACTTCCGACTGACGGCGAACCAGAACCTGATCATCGCGAACATCTCGGCCAAGAAGCGCTCGGAGATCGAAGCGCTGCTGGAGAAATACGGCATGCATCATAGTCACGAACGCAGCGCGCTGCGCCTGGCCTCGATCGCCTGCGTGGCCCTGCCAACCTGCGGTCTGGCGCTGGCGGAAGCCGAGCGCTACCTGCCGGAAGTGGTGACGGAACTGGAGGATGAACTGGAGAAGGCCGGCCTGCGCCACGACTCCATCACCATCCGCATGACCGGCTGCCCGAACGGTTGCGGCCGTCCCTTCATCTCCGAGATCGGCTTCGTCGGTCGCGGACCGGACCGGTATAACCTCTACCTCGGTGGCGGGCACGCAGGACAGCGTCTCAGCAAGCTTTACCGCCAAGATATCCACTCGAGCGAGATCCGCGCATTGCTCGCGCCGATCTTCGAACGCTACGCGAAGGAGCGAGTTGACGGCGAGCACTTCGGTGATTTCGTCATTCGTGCCGGCTACGTGGCGGCCACCCAACAGGGCTCCGACTTCCACAAGAACATCAAGGAAGAGGCGCTCAAGAGCTGAACCGGCGATGAACAGGGAATGTGAAACGGGATACCAGCGGTGTCGACCTTAGGCCGACACCCGCAGCTCCGTGTTCCCGTTTCTAACTTTCATTCATTCCTTCGCGTTTATCGCGGTTTCACACCATGTCCACAATCTCTTCCATCGCCGCTCCCAGCACCGAAGCCGAGGCACTCTCGGCCGAACTCGCCCGTCTGAAGGCGGGGGACCGGCTCAAGCTTCTCCACGAACGCTACGGCAAGCGGCTGGTCGCTTCAACCAGTTTCGGCCTGCAGGCGGCGGTGATGCTCGACCTCATCTCGAAGAACGCGCCGGAGATCCCGGTGATCTTCATCGATACGGGGTATCACTTCCCGGAGACCTACCGCTACGGCGCGGAACTCGTGTCCCGCCTGGGCACGGACCTGCGGGTGTATCATCCCACCCACTCGGCCGCCCGGATGGAGGCCTTGTGGGGCAAGCTCTGGGAGCAGGGCAAGGAGGGCATGGACAAGTATGGAGTGCTGACCAAGGTCGAGCCGATGGATCGTGCGCTGCGCGAGCTGGGAACCGATGTGTGGATCAGCGGCCTGCGCCGCAGCCAATCCAGCACCCGGGTCGAGCGGCCCTACGCGGAGCAGCAGAAGAAGACCCTGAAGGTCTACCCGATCCTCGACTGGGCCGACGCCCAAGTCTCCGTCTACATGCACGAACGCGGCTTGCCGCGCCACCCGCTGGAGGAGCAGGGCTACGTGACGATGGGCGACTGGCACAGCACGCGGCCTGCGATGAATGGGCTCTCCGCCGAGGATACCCGCTTCAACGGCGAGAAGTATGAGTGCGGCTTGCATCTTGACTCCGGGAATACGGATTTCCAAATCTAACCATCATCGGAGTGTTCGGACAGCTTGCTTCGGTAGATCCAAGTCATTCCATGAGCCGGTTGATACAACTCACAGTCGCCGCTAATTGTCTGCTGGCTCTCGCGGCCTGCGCGCCAGCTTATCGCAACAGTCCCGAGAATGCCGCGAAGGTTGCTCCGCGTCCTTCCGTGACGCTTGAGAAGCAAATTGCGGTCGACGATGAATGGGCCTTGGATCCGGGCGTCTATTCACCGCTTCGCCGCATGGGTAAAGCGACGGTGTACGCCAACAAAGAGACGGACATCCGGAATCTCCGATCCGGCCGAACCTCGTCGGGCGGTTTTTTCTGGGTTGATGGGGCACCTTCTCCTGGAGGCTATTGCCGCTTCAACTACGCCCCTATGGGAGTTTCCGGCTGGTTCCCGTATGCTTCCGATGCGCTGAAACATATCAAGCGCTGATTCGCTGGAAGGCCGTATCCACCTCATTCGCCCGAACTGAATTTCCTGTAACCCCAGACTCACAAAACCATGCCAATCGCACAATCCATCGCCGACACGATCGGCAATACGCCGCTGATCCGCCTGAACAAGATCTCTGCCGATACCGGTGCGGAGGTGTTGCTGAAGGCCGAATTCTTCAACCCGCTTTTCAGCGTGAAGGACCGGATCGGCAAGGCGATGATCGAAGCTGCGGAACGTGACGGCCAGCTCAAGCCGGGCGGTCTGATCATCGAGCCGACTTCCGGCAACACGGGCATCGCGCTGGCCTTCGTGGCGCGCGCGAAGGGCTACCGCTGCATCCTGACCATGCCGGAGAGCATGTCGATCGAGCGTCGCGTGCTGCTGCGCCTGCTGGGTGCGGAGATCGTGCTGACGCCGCGTGCTCGTGGTATGGGCGGGGCGATCGCGAAGGCGAAGCAACTCATCGAAGAGAACCCGGGCTCCTTCGGTCCCGGCCAGTTCGACAATCCGGCGAATCCGGAGATCCACCGCAAGACGACGGCGGAAGAGATCTGGCGCGATACCGAAGGCAACATCGATGCTTTCGTCGCGGGCGTAGGCACCGGCGGCACGATCACGGGAGTCTCCGAGGTCATCAAGGGCCGCAACCCGGCGATGAAGACCTTCGCGGTGGAGCCCGTGGCCAGCCCGGTGATTTCCGGCGGCCAGCCCGGTCCGCACATGATCCAAGGGATCGGTGCCGGTTTCATCCCGAAGAACCTGAACGTGGACATCATCGACGAGGTGGTACTGGTCACGAATGAGGACGCCTTCGCCACGGCGCAGTTCCTCAATCAAGAGGAAGGTCTGCCGGCTGGTATCTCGACCGGAGCCAACGTGTGGGCTGCAATTCAGGTGGCGAAGCGCCCTGAGTTCCAAGGCAAGCGCATCGTTACGGTCGGTTGCTCGTCCACCGAGCGCTACCTTTCGACGCTTCTCGCCGAGAAGGTGCGCGAGGAAGTCGCGAGCCTGCCGGTGGCTGAGATCTGAGCGGCTTGGCATCGTATTTTTCAAGAGCGCCTCGTCCCTGCCGGGACGGGGCGTCTTTATTTCGGGGCCTGCGCTTGTCCCCTCTTTGGGTAAATTGGTCTCCCGGCTTGAGTTGCCGGGGCAGATTTTCGCTAAGTCGGACCGATGCTTTGTCGTTCACCGCTCCGGATTCTCCTGTGGATGCTCGTTCTCGCCTCTTGGGCGAGGGCCGCTCCGTTCTTCGCGATGGATACGGGGATCACGGGCGAGCCGGGGAAGGTGGCGGAAACCTTGCGGGAACTCGGCTACGATGGGATCGGTGGCAGCGGGACGGCGGTGAAGCCGTTGCGCAGCGCGGTGGAGGCCAAGGGCCTGAAGCTGTGGAATGTCTATCTGACGCTGAAGTTTGCGAAGGGGACCCCGGCCCTTACTCCGGAGTTGCGGGGGCTGATCTCGGATCTGAAACGGCACGACTCGACGCTTTGGATTGCGATCTCCGAGGTGGCTGACAAGAGTGATGAAACGGCGATCGCCGGTCTAACAGAATTTGCCGGGGTTGCTAGCGAGTCGGGAGTGAAGATCTCCTTGTATCCACACACCGGCTTCTGGCTAGAGCGCTTCTCCGATGCCTGCAGGATCGCGGACAAGGTGGATCGGGATGATGTGGGAGTGACCTTCAACCTCTGCCATTGGCTCAAGGTCGAGGGTGACAGGGATCCGATTCCGGAAGTCCAGCGGGCTTCGAAGCGTCTGCAGTTCGTCACGATCAACGGGGCGGATGGAGGTGATACCAAGGCCATGGGGTGGGATCGCTTGATCCGGCCTCTGGGCGAGGGGAGTTACGATGTTGGTAGCTTTTTGTCGCGATTGCATCGGGAAGCGAAGTGGGATGGTCCGATCGGATTGCAGGCGTATGGGGTGAAGGGGGACCAGCGGGAGAATCTGGCGAAGTCGATGGCAGCTTGGAAGGGGATGAAGGGTGGCTTGGACGGGATGGTGGTGTGTGGGTATCAGGGATGGTTCCGGGCGGAAGGGGATGGATCGGGCAATGGCTGGTTCCACTATTCGGCGGGAGGGCGCTTCGATAAGGACAGCACGCAGATCGAGATGTGGCCGGACATGAGCGAACTGGGTCCGGACGAGCGCTTTCCGACGCCACTGCGACATGCCGATGGCAGTGTGGCGGAGGTCTTCAGCTCGGTGAAGGAGGCGACGGTACTCCGGCATTTCCGCTGGATGCGCGAGTATGGAATCGATGCGGCATTCGTTCAGCGCTTCGCGGGTCTGTCGCGGAATCCCGCTCATCGAGCGTCGATGGATATGGTGCTCGGGCATTGCCGGACGGCGGCGAATGCGGAGGGCCGCAAGTGGGTGCTGATGTATGATCTCTCTGGCTTGAAGACCGAGCATTTCGGAACGGTGTCCGATGACTGGACGCGGCTGGAGACCGAGAAGAGGATATCCCGCGATGACCCCGCTTACCTCCGCTATCGGGGCAAGCCGTTGGTTGCCTTGTGGGGCATGGGCTTCAATGATCGCGCGCCATCGCTTGCGGAATGGGAGACGCTGATCCGCTTCTTCAAGGAGAAGGACTATGCGGTGATGTTGGGAGTGCCCTGCTACTGGCGCACCCTGGATCGCGACACGATCAACGATCCCAAGGTTCACGAATTGATCCGGATGGCGGACATCGTGAGCCCGTGGGCGGTGGGCCGTTTCGGCACGCCTCAAGATGCGGCGAACCGCGTGGAGAAGCTGCTCAAGCCGGACATCGCCTGGTGCCGTGAGCGGGGCTTGGATTACCTGCCCGTGGGCTTCCCCGGCTTTAGCTGGTACAATCTCCAGAAGAGCCGCAAGCAGGAGGCGAAGTTCGATCAGGTTCCAAGGCTCGGGGGGCAGTTCCTTTGGAGCCAAGCCATCGCTGCCAAGGACGCGGGGGCGAAGTCGCTCTACATCGCGATGTTCGACGAGGTGGATGAGGCCACCGCGATCTTCAAGACCTCGCAGAATCCGCCGGTGGGAGAGGTGAGATTCCTGTCCGAGCCCGGGCTGAAGTCCGACCACTATCTGTGGCTGACGAGAGAGATCGGCAAGATGCTGAGAGGTGAACGGGGAGCGGATACCAAGCTTCCCCTGCGCTGAGACGGAGCTCCGGGCACGCTTCGTGCTGGATCGGAGCTACTGCCGCGGCCACCCTCCCACGCATGCCAGAGCGTCTTGCAGGTCTCCTTTTGCCCGCCTTCACCCCCCGCCGCGAGGGGGATCTGGGGATTGGCGACACGCGTGCGATGAGGCACTGGATCGATATCTGCGCGAAGAGCGGCATCGGCTTCCTACAGCTCCTTCCGCTGAACGAGACCGGTGGCGACGACAGTCCCTACAATGCCATTTCATCGGTGGCTTTGGAGCCGCTCTATCTGAGCTTCGAGCCGAAGGATATCCCCGGGCTGGAAGCGGAGGATCTGGAGGTGGCGCGGGTCGAACTCGGAGATGCGCTTACCGCTAGCCGCGTGAACTACGCCGCAGTGAGGAAAGTGAAGCGCAGTCTTCTGGAGAAGGCATGGCTCAGGTTTCAGGCGGGGAAGGGAGACATCGCATTCTATCGCTTCCGTCGCGAGGAGTCGGCGTGGCTCGGCAATTACTGCATCTATCGTTGGTTGATGGATCAGAGCGGTGGCTCCGAGGCATGGGACTGGTGGCCGGAAGATCGCAAGACGGTGGCGGGAGCGCTGGCTTATCTGGCTGGCGAGCGGAGCAAGAATCCGGCGGCGGTGGACGATCGCCTGGAATTCTACGCATGGGTCCAGTGGCTCTGCTTCCGCCAGTGGCGGGCCGTGCGCCAGCATGCGGACAACAAGGGCGTGAAGCTGATGGGAGACATTCCCATCGGGGTAAGCCGCTACTCCGCGGACGTTTTCTTCCAGCGCGAGGACTTCGATCTCGAATGGTGCGGCGGCGCGCCTCCGGAGCTGATCTTCAAGCATGACCTCTTCATCCAGAAGTGGGGCCAGAACTGGGGCATCCCGCTTTACCGGTGGGAACGCATGCAGGCCGCTGGCTTCCCGTGGTGGCGGCAGCGTATCGCCAAGCTCACCGACATCTTCCATATCTTCCGGATCGATCACGTCCTCGGCTTCTACCGGATCTATTCTTTCCCTTGGCAGCCCCAGCGGAATGCCGAGTTCCTGCCGCTTTCCGAGAAGGAAGCTGCGAAGCTCACGGGAGGGCTGCTGCCGGAATGGGCACCGCGTCCGGATGACACGCCGGAGAACAAGGCGGCCAATCGAGCTGATGGTGACATCCGACTCCGAATGGCGATCGAAGCCGCGGGTAGCTCCGCGGTGGTGGGTGAGGATCTGGGCAGCGTGCCCGATTACGTGCGCCCGCATCTCGCATCCCTCGATGTGGCCGGCTTCCGGATTCCGCATTGGGACTCGGACGAGAAGGGTCACGTGATTCCGCCGGAAGCTCTGCCGGAGTGCTCCTTCGCCACCTACTCGACCCACGATCACGATTCCATCCCCGCGCTGTGGGCCAGCTTCCACCAACTGATTGCCGATCCCGATGCGGATCCCGACGAGCAGGAGAGGGCGGAGGAATACCTGCGTCTGATGGCCGAGTTCGCTGATGTGAAAGAAAGTGCTCCCTACGGTCCTGCTCTGAAAGAGTCCCTGCTCTCCGCGCTGCTGAGCTCACGCTCCCGATACGCCGCCTTCATGATCACGGATCTCTGCGATCTAACAGACCGGCTCAATTCCCCGGGTACGGTGGGTCCCCACAACTGGAGCTTCCGCCTGCCCATCGAGCTGGAGGCCAAGGCAGTGCTGGAACTCGGCAAGCTCCGTCCGATTCTGGAGAAGTCCGGGCGGCTCCTAGCGCCGTGAGGCCAACGCGGCTTCGATCCGCCAGCCATCCAGCTCATCCGGGGAAAGCCAGCCCGGCAGCTTCGGATGCCAGAAGGGCTCGTAGACGCAGGCGTTCCGCCCGATGACCCCGCCGAGATAGCTGAAGGTGCTCTTCGCCAGGAAGAGCAGGTCGCTCTTCACGAAGTGGTGGAAGGTCTCGAAGACGTCGTCATTCAGATGCAGGTCCGCGCCGAGATCGGCGAAGGCTTGGAAGTCCGCGGGATCGCCCTCCGAGAAGAGCCGGATCTTCGCGCCTTCCTTGCCGGTGACTTGTAGCACTTTCTCCAGTCGCTCCAGCACCACCTCATCGCCGGTGTAGCGTTCGGAGAAGCGACCGCTGGAACCGACATCTCCCCGCCGGAGATGCACGGCGATCTGCACCTTGCCGTCCGCATACCCCCCCAGCCCGGGTTTCGGGGAGAGCTCATACTTCGCCGCCAGATCCGGGGCGATGGCGCTCCAAGCCGCCGGGTGATGATCCGTGACCTTGTGGCAGTGGGCGACCACATGGAGGCGCCGGGAGCGGGGAAAGAAGCGGTGGGGCTTGGCGACCGCGCGTTCGGGGTAGGGGATACTCGCGGCAGAGGCCTCCCCGGCGCCTAGATTGAAAAAGTCCTCCCAGTCCCGGGCCCAGGTTTCCTGCGCAACTCCGGCCGGGGCGTGGGCTACATCGCTCAGCGGGGTGTGGGCGTAGGTCAGGCCCTTCAGCCGGGCGAGGATCATGGTCGAAATCCGCGCGGAAACCTGCGCCCCGCCGCCATCATCGCGATCGCGGCAGGTGATGTAGGCGTCCTTGGGGCGGAAGAAGGGGAGCGGCACGCGGGGAGGATGGACCGGGACCGGCCACCACCGGCAAGCCCCGAGCGCGGAAAATGCGCTTGGACCCCGGGGTATCCGCGCCTAGCCTGCCCCTGCCCATGGCCTGGTTCAAGCAGCTCAAAGAGAAACGGAAATACAGCAAGTGGATCGAGGACGGACGTCCCGACCCGCCGCCGCCGCTCGCCAAGCGCGAGATGCTGCTGGACTACAAGAAGAGGCACAACCTGCAGCTCCTCGTGGAAACCGGCACCTTCAAGGGCGACACGGTGGAAGCGATGCGCGGCGAGTTCAACAAGGTCTACTCGATCGAGCTTTCCGATAAGTTCCATGCGGAAGCGAAGAAGCGTTTCGCCAGCGCCGCGAACGTGGAGCTCCACCAAGGCGACAGCGGCAAGGTGATGCCCCAGGTGGTGGCGAAGCTGGATGCCCCGACCCTATTCTGGCTGGATGGTCACTACTCGGGCGGCGATACCGCCCAGGGAGACCTCAACTGCCCGGTTTGGGGCGAGCTGGAGGCAATCTTCGCCGGCATGAAGCAGCCTTTCGTGGTGCTGATCGACGATGCCCGCTGCTTCCGCCATGTGGGAGCCGTGGACTATCCCGCCGTTTCGGACATCGAGAAGTGGGTCGGCGAGCGCCGACACGATCTCGGTCTGGAGGTGGCGATGGATTGCATCCGCATCGCACCGAAGTGAGCGGTCGAGCTCGGCTCAGGGCTCGGTGAGGCGATAGTAGGCGCTGCCTTGGGGCGGCGCGCTATCCTCGAAGCGCACCCGGCCCTCGGCATCCGCCTCCGCCAGTCCCATCGGGAACCACTCGATCAGGTCGGTGGAGCGCTGGACTGCATAGGTGTATCCCGGAGTGCCGCTGGCGGTGAGCGTGATCTGCCCGGCGGCATCGCGTTCGATGCTGGAGAGCATGGAGGCGAATCCGCCCGGATCTTCTGCACCTGCGCCGGGGAGAAGCGGCGCGGCACCGGCGGCGCTGCTCGTCGCAATCAGCGAGGGGCGGGCCGAGGTCGCAGAGTTTTCAGCCGAAGCGAAGGAGACATCGAGCGAGGAGGAATCTGCTTCCAAGATGAAGCTGTAGATCGCTCCGGCCCCGACGTGCGAGGAGACATCGAAGCTCAGGACCTTGCCTTTCGAAATGTCCCCGGTGAAGACGGCGAGCTGAGGGCCCTTCGCGGGAGCGTTGGTGCCGGTGATGGTGCTTTCGGTCCAAGAGTTCGAGGTCGCGGCGTAGAGGCGCAGAGTCATGGAGCCGGATGAAACGTCGTCACTCTGGGTGAGCTTGAGCTCGGGTGCGGTCACGGCACCGACGCCGCGCGTATCAAATTGAAGGTAGATGATGCGCTTCCTGGAGCTGTTCTCGAGGCGGAGCAGCGAGCTGTTGAATCTCGATCCATTCTCCGTGTAGGCGTCGTGAGTGGCGGCGAAGGTGACGGGGGATCCACCTCCCGGGGCTGCATCTTCGATTACCACGCTCATCTCATCGCTCTCGCTCAGTTCACCATCGGAGGCGGTGAGACGGAGCACATAGGTGCCCGCCGTGCTGAATGTGGCGGTGGTGGTGGCGGATGCAGGATCTGCAAATGTCACCGCACCGGGGCCACTGACCCGCGACCAAGTGGTAACGAGTGTCGAGCCCGCGGGTTGTCCGTCGTCGCTGGCGCTACCGTTGAGCGCGATGCTCACCGCGCTGCCGCTGAGAGTAGCCGCTTGATCCGGGCCCGCGCTCACCGTGGGGATCTCGTTGTCGATGATGTCGGCCACGACATCGATGGTCATCTGATCGCTCGAAGCAAGAGCGCCGTCGCTGCCCGAGAGACGCAGGACATAACTTCCCGCGGCATTGAAGGTGGCATTCGTCGCCGCGGCATTGGCGGGCGAGAAGGACACCGGTGCGGGACCGCTCACCATCGTCCAAGACAGCGAGAGGGTGGAGCCCTGCGGCAGCCCGTCGTCGGAGGCCGAACCGGTAATCGGGATGCTGACCGGCTCGTTCCGATAGGAGCCGGAGCGATCGGGTCCGGCAGATACAACCGGTGCGGCATTCGCGGGAGCGCCGCCGCTGCCGGTGGTCGTCAGAACCGGGCGAGCGGATAAGAGGGTATTCTCCGAGGAGGCAAAGGTCACATCACGGGATGTATCCGTATCGAGGATGAAGCTGTAGATGCCCGGAGCGGTTACCACGGAGGAGACGTCGAAGTTCAAGGCTACTCCTGCTGGGATATCGCCATAGTAGGCGGCGACTTCGGCACCCTTGGCCGGTGCATTGGAACCGGTGATGGTGGCCTCATTCCAGTTGTTGGAAGTCGCGAAGAGACGGAGCTGCATCTTGCCGCTAGGGACATCGCCGCGCTGGGTTATGGTCAAGGTGGCGGAGGTGAAGGGGCCCGAGGATCCGCTGGTATCGAACTGCAGGTAAGAGATGCGCTTCCGCGATGAGTTCTCCACACGCAGGTCGGCATTGTTCACGTTGCTGCCATTCTGGAGAAAGGCATCCTGAGCGGCCACGGTGACGGTGGTGCCGCCGCCACCGGAACTGCTGATGACCACCGTGGTCTCGTCCGAGGCGCTGAGGCTGCCATCGGTGGCGGTGAGTCTCAGCACATAGGTGCCGACCGCGCTGAAGGTGGCCGCGCTGTTAGATGAAGCGGCGTTTGAGAAGGTGACGGAAGCGGGACCACTCACCGAACTCCAGCTCACGGCGAGGGTGCTGCCGGTGGGCAGGCCGTCATCACTGGCGCTGCCGGCGAGGGGGATCTGGGCAGAGCCGCTTGAAAGAGTCGCGGAGCGATCGGGACCTGCTGTCACTTGCGGAGCTTGGTTATTCGGTTGCCCCTCGGTGATCGTCACTTGCACCTCATCCGAGCTGTTCAAGGTGCCGTCGCTGGCGCTGAGGCGGAGGACGTAGACACCGGCTGCGGTGAAGGTGGCCGAGGTGCTCGCGCTGGTGGTGCTGGAGAAGCTGACCGCAGCAGGCCCGCTGACGCGGCTCCAAGTGCGGGTCAAGGTCGAGCCGGAGGGTAAACCATCATCCGAGGCCGAGCCATTCAGGGTGACGCTCACCGTGCCGCCGGAGAGGCTTGCCGACTTGTCGGAACCCGCGCTCACCACCGGAGCCTCGTTCGTAGGCGTGCCGCCGGATGTCGACTCGACCAAGGCGATCCAATCCGAGCCGGTGGAATCGGGCGGGCTCCCGAGATTGCGGGTGCCTCCGCCGCTGAGCGTCGGGCCGCTGATCAAAGCGCCTCCGTTGCGAGGGTCGAGCCAGCGCACGCGGAAGTTTCCACTCTGGCCGGAAAGGTTCAGTGTGTGTGATCCACCGGAGCGAAGCTGCACGATGTAGGCATCTCCCGGCTTGGCGAGGCAGCGGTTGGCATTGTTGCCGTTGTTGCTCACCAGCGAGTTCGCGTTCGACATTTCGTCGAAGGGAATGTCGTTGTTCTCGAAGAACTGCACCGCCGTCCTGCAGAAGGGCCAGAAGGAATGCCGGCTGCGGAAGTCGTCGCATGTGAGGTCCGACTGCTCCAGGGCGTAGCCGAAGTAGAACTCGACCCCTGCGCCGCCTGCCATGATGTTGCCCCAGAGGGCGTCCTTGCGGGCATCGGTGTGACTGGTGCCGGGATCGCTATCCGGCCGCAGGCTGTAGCGGGAGTCTCCAGGCTCATCCGTCGCCACCACCCAAGGCTTTCCGGCCGCCACCGAGCGGTCGATGTAGTCCTTGGTCATCGCGAAGTTATCGGTGAAGTCGTAGGCATTCAGTTGGAGCGAGAAGCCGGTCAGCTTCGAGGCATCGCCCATCATGTTGTAGTGGGTGGCTCCGTTGTGGATCACCAGGTGATGGCGATAAGGGTCGTTGTCGTAGAAATATTGGGCCCACGCTTGCTTCTGTTGGAGGGAGGCACCGTTGATCTCCTCGCCGAGGTTCCAATTCAGTGCGAGATGATGGCCGAAGCGAGCGATGAGCTCGCGATAGTAAAGCTTCCGTTGGTTGCCCAAGTTGCCGCTGTCGAGCATGAGCTCGTTCTCCGTCTCCTGGGTCTTGAAGTGGAGATACATCCCGTTACGGGTGCCGTGCTCGAAGACGATCTCCCACTGGTCCAGCTTCGAGACGTCCATTCGCAGGCGCTCACCGTAGGAGGTGTAGGGATAGACGTTCTTGTCATCCCCATCGATGTTCATGGTCAGGAAGGAGAAGGCATTCAATCCTTGGTCTGCCAGGTAGTTGACCGCACCGATCAAGCCCTTGCCCTTGCTGCCCTGCCAGACCGGATCGCCGTTCGACCAGTCTTGGATGTGCGGCGTGTAGGGGCGCACGTAGTCGTCCTCCCGGCCATCGGTTTTGAATTCACCATCGAAGTCGGTGTAGGCCAACAGGTTCTCCGGCGCATCCACGCCGGCCTTCATGAAATACCTGCCGCTTTCCGCGAAGCGGAGGTGATGCTTGTCCACATACTGCAAGCGGCCTTTCCCCCGGAAGTCCCGCCCGGTTTTGTCCGTGGCAGAGATCGGGAAGCTGCCGCTGTCGCCATCGAAGAAGCCCGCGCTGCTGCCGGCGTCGGGAAGATCCGCCATCGCCACATTGGATCCGGACCGGAAGGAGGCATTCCATGTCCAAGTGCCCGTCTCGTCCGGCGCGAAATGAACCCGCCATACATCGCCCGAGGTAGCAGAGGTATTCGCCGCATTGCCATCGGCTGCATAATAGCCCGGCACCCGGTAGACCTTGCCGCTCGCCGCGTGACGGAAGGTCACATCCAAGCGGTAGTTCGTGAACGGATTCGGAGTTGCGGATTCGCTGCTGTTAGGCCCGTCGAAACTGAGCGTGACCTTATGCCATTTGCGCAGTTCGCCGCTGAGCGATGCCGCCGCTGCGGAAGACGCCATGATCATGGCGAGAAGAAACACGAGGGATTTCATGAGATCGGGTCGATGAAGTTTTCGCTGAAGCAGTGCTTGCAAACTTCACGGATCTGGAGATCCCCGGGACGGGAGCCATGATGCGGGTGGTGATGAAGTTCGGGGGTGATGGGGTCGCAGGTGAGGACAACAGCTCTCCATCTCCAAAAGTCCGGAAACCTCGGAGTTGAGATGTTAGAAACACGGGTTTCCCAGTGGTGGCCGTGGGCTTTAATTGGTCCGCCGTTTGTCGCTTAGTCCCGATGGTGTCCATCGGGCATCGACCACGGATGCTTTATTGCACACCACGTGCCCGCAGCTTCGATAAAGCTGTTAGTTATTGGTAGTTATTGATCTATGGTTGCGCTCTACCCGGTCGCTGCCCTGCGGAAACTTCCCCTAAACGGGCAGGCTGCAACGCCGGGGTGGATGCATAATGCACGCAAGAGGCGCAGGACTTCGTTTGCACGAAATGCAAAAGGGACGATGATGCGGCGCATGGAGACTGGCCCTGATCTCCCGACCTCCCCGCTGGTCACGGTGGGGGAGTGGGATTCCTTTGACGAGGCGGACGAGCATGCGCTTGTCGTCTTGGCGATGGATCGCGAATGCTGGATCGAACCGGGTGACGGGACCTTTCTGGTACTGGCAACTCCGGAGGATGCCCCTGCGATCCGGCGGGAATTCGCGCTCTATGCGGAGGAGCAAGCAGAGCGTCGCGAGCGCGTGGAGCCGCCCTTGTTTCCCGCTGGCGTGGAGTTGATGCTGCTGTGGATCATCGCGCTCACCGCTGCATTCATGGTGCAGGAGCGTTATCCGGCCTTCACCGAGGACTTCTGCAATTCAAGCCGGGCCTTGGTGGAGAAAGGGGAATGGTGGAGGCCTTTCACGGCACTTTTCCTTCATGCGGACGGCGGCCATCTTCTGAGCAATATCGGGATCGGCGGCATCTTCTGTGTGATGGTGGCCCATACCGTGGGAGCATGGCGGGCATGGCTCTTGATTCTCGCGAGCGGAACCTTGGGCAACGCTCTGAACGCTTGGCTGCGCTATCCCTCGGACTTTGCTTCACTGGGTGCTTCGACAGCGACTTTTGGAGCCTTGGGCATTCTCACCGGCGCTGCAGTGTCTGCCGCATGGAGGTTCCGCTCACCGAAAGAATTCCGGCCGCTCGTCGCGCCGATCTTTGCGGGTGCCATGATGCTCGGGATGTACGGCGTGGGCGGAGAGGGGATCGATGTGTCCGGCCACTTCGCCGGGTGGGCCTGCGGTGCGGTTCTCGGGGTGCTGGGGGCGAGAAAGCTGCGTCCCGAGGTTGGGGACGAGCGCGAAAAGGCCGCGTTTGCCAGATCCTGAATGCTCCCCTCGGTAAGATGAGATCCGATCCGGGCGGGCAAGCCGCCAGCTTAGACTGTCACGGAGTTCTCCAAATGATCCAGCGTGAGCTGCAGTGAAGTCCGGATGTGGCGGCGCATGGCTTCGGAAGCTGCGGCACCATCGCGTTTCTCCAGCGCGTTGTAGATTTCCGTGTGCTGCTGATAGGCCATCAGCAGGCGCTCGAGTTCGTGGATCCCGAGGTCGGCGAAGAAGATCCGGGATTGCACCTGGCTTTCCTCCACGGTGCGGGCGAGCGCGGTATTCCGGGCTGCCAGCAGGATGGTCTTGTGGAAAGCAAGATCGGCATCGAGGAACTCGTCCAAGGCCGTGGATTCCAGACTGAGTTGGCCGGCTTCTTCAAATCCTTCCAGCAAGCGCTGCATGACGCCCATCTGCTGCTTGAGCAGGTCCAGATGACGGGATGACAGGCGTTCCGCCGCTTTGAAGGCGGCGAAGGTTTCGATAGCCTCCCGCACCTCGAATAGCTCGGCGGCGGTATTCTGGTTCAGCGAGCGCACCACGGCACCGAGACGGGGCACCAGTTCCACGAAGCCTTCGCTGGCGAGCTGGGTCACCGCTTCGCGCACCGGAGTGGTGGAAACCCCGAGCTCCTGGGCCAGTTGCTTGTAGTCGAGACGGGTCCCCGGCAGGAGCGTCCCGTCCAAGAGTCGGGAACGGAGCGTGGCATGAACGCGACGCGGAAGAGGTTGTTTCACCCCGCGCAGACTAGGTGAGCAGCCCGTTCCGACAAGCTACAATCTTTCATCCCAATCCGGCATAAACGAGAGCGGGCCTCATGATGAGGCCCGCCCGGGAATTCAGGGAATGGGATCCGGGGTGATCACTTCACCACCGTTTCGTCCATGATGCCGGCGTCGATATACTGGCCGCCGCGGGTCTGCTTGACCTCGATGGCGAGCAGGTTCTTGCCGGTCTTGAGAGCGGCAGCCGCCTTGTCGTCCAACTCGATCAGCACGTAGCCGCTGGTGTGGCCGCTGAGCTTGGCGATCTCTTGGCCGTTCAGGAAGACGGTGGCGTCCTCATCGTGATAGATGCGCAGCACCGGTTTGCCCTTGGGCGCGGCGGAGACGCTGAACTCACGGCGCAGCCAGATGGAGGGGCCGCTCCACTCCGTGTTCACCTTCGTGTTCGGGGTGTCGCGGGTGCCGAAGCCGCCCTTGCCTTCTTTCCAGGCCTTGTCGTCGAAGCCCGCGGCTTCCCAGCCACTGCCGGGATTCTCGGTGGTGAACTTCCACTCTTGGGCCTGTTGCTCGGAGGTAGCGACGATCGGCGCATAGGCCGCGGCGTCCGGGGTGGCGAGCAGCGAGTCGTGGATCGGCTTCAGCCAGGAGGCCGGCACCTTCTCGACGCGGTCGTAGGTCAGCAGGCCGTTAATTTCGCCCTCCACGTCCGTGGTCTGGGTGTAAACGCCGGCCGAGATGCCTTGGCGGCGGAGTCCCTTGAGCACGCCGATCGACTTGGTGTAGCGGCCCTTCCACTCGTCCAGCGACTGCGGTAGTCCGCCGTAGCCCCAGTTCTCCTTGGTTGCATCCCAAAGGTGGCCCTTCACCGGCCAGCCGTGGCCGCCGAACTCGCCCACGACTTTCACGTAGTCGTTGAAACGCTTGTCACCGAGCGGGAAGTTCGGGTCAGGGTAGGCGTGCTCGTCGGCGATGTCGCCCACGGGCCAGAAGTTACCGCCGGAAGCGATGTTGATCGGGCGGCTCTTGTCGTAGTCCGCCGCCATCTTGCCGACTTCCATGGTGCGGTGCTGGCCCCAGGCTTCGTTGAAGGGCGACCAGACCACGATGCAGGGTTGATCCTTCAGGTGATCGACCATCCGCTTGTATTCGGTCACATACTGCGCGTGGCCTTCATCCGACCACTTGCCTTCCGGTGGATTCGGCGCCATGCGCGTCCACTCCGGGTTGGAGCCGAGCGGTTCGGTCTTCGGGCCGTAGCCTTGGCTGACCTGATCCTGCCACAGCAGCATGCCCACCTTGTCGCAGTGGTAGTAGTAGCGGCGCGGCTCGACCTTGATGTGCTTGCGGATCATGTTGAAGCCCGCAGCCTTCAGGTAATCGATGTCGGAGATCATCGCCTCGTCGGAAGGCGGCGTGAGCAGACCATCCGGCCACCAGCCTTGGTCGAGCGGGCCCCAGTGGAAGATCGACTTGCCGTTCAGCGTGAAGCGCCAGTTGCCGTTTTTGTCCTGGGTTTTGCCAAGTTCGCGCAGCGCGGTGTAGGAGACGACTTGGTCGATGGTCTTGCCGCTGGCATCCTGTAGCTCGACCTTGATGTCGTAGAGATTCGGCGCATCTGGAGACCACAGTTGCGGTTCGGCGATTTGCAGTGCGACATTGCCGCTGCCGACGTTCTCGGCCACAGGCTTGCCCTTGAAGGCGGCGGTGACTTTCAGCTTCTCGCCCTGAACGGCGGGGCCCGAAAGCTTGGCCGTCACCGAGATCTTCCCGGTCTTGATGTCGCAGGCGTAATCGAGGTCATCGATCGCACGGGCGTTCACTTCTTCCATCCACACGCTCTGCCAGATGCCGGAGACGCGGGTGTACCAGATGCCGCCTGGATCGAGCTTCTGCTTGCCGACGAGCTGGTAGCCGCTGGTGGCATCATGCGCGCGCACGAGCAGTTCGTTGTCGCCGTCCTTCAGAGCATCGGTGATGTCGAAGGAGAAGGGGGTGTGGGCACCGACGTGCTTGCCGATCTCCTTGCCATTGAGCCACACGGTGGTCTCGTAGTCCACGGCTTCGAAGTGCAGGATCGTGCGCTTGCCCGCGGTCTTGGCTCCCTTGATCGAGCGCTTGTACCAGAGCGATTGGTTCGGCTCGAGCTGCTTGCCGACGCCCGAGAGCGCGGCTTCCGGCGCGAAGGGCACTAGGATCTCACCGGCCCACTCGCCCGGCTGGGCGGCGTCCTTGGCGGCGATGGCGTAGCTCCACAGACCGTTCAGATTGGTCCAGTTCTCGCGCTGCAGAAGGGGGCGGGGATACTCGTCCCAGGCATTCGCCGGGGTGACTTCCTTGGCCCACTTGGTCATGATCTTGCCCTCGACCGGCTTCCACTCGGCGTGGGCCGCGGGCAGCGTGAGCAAGAGGGCGAATAGGGGTGTGGTTCTCATAAGATTGATGGTGAGTCCGGCTCAGGGTGCGGCGGTGAGCTTCTTGTAGAGGTCGGTTTCTTCCTTATCGAAGGGCTTGCCGTCCTGATGGAAGAGTTCGTGAAACCAGACCTTGGGTTCCTCGGTGAAGGGCTGCTTCCAGCTTTCCCAAGGATACTGCGTCTGGGTTTTGCCAGCCACGAGACCCCACTGGTAGGCACCCACGCCCTTCTCCTTGAAGTAGGGCAGGATGTCCTGCAGTCGGCTCCCGGCGGTGCGGGCGAGGAACTCGGTGCAGAGCACCGGACGACCGTATTCGAAGAGGGGCTCGGTGAACTTCTTGGTCTCTGCGAGATCCTTGTAAACGTGGAAGCTGACCACGTCGGAGTGGTCGAGCTGGTAGGCATTCAGCGCGTCGCGCTTCTCCTTGGTGCTCCAGTCGTTGGCCCACACGCCGATGGTCAGAGGCTGGGATGGCCGGACCTCCCAAGCCCACTTGAAGCACTTCTGCACCAGATCGAGCGAGTGCTTCGGTTTATCCGCGAGTTCCACCGGGCCGTAGGCACTCTTGTTCGGATTGCCCGGCTCGTTGTAGAGATCCCAGATGATGACCCGCTTGTCGTCCTTGAAGCGGGTGAGCACGCCCTTCACGTAGGGCTCCAAGGCCGCGCGCTTCGCTTCGTCCTGCAGCACTTCCTTCCCGGGGGATTGCACCCAGCCGGAGTTGTGGACATGTGGCTTCGGATCGCGCTGGCGGCCCAGCTTGGGGCTCGGGTCCCACACGTCGTCGAAGAGAACGAACATGACGCCGATCTTGTGCTTCTCCGCGATTCCCAAGAACTGGTCCATGCGCTTGAGCAGTCCTTCCGAATCTTGCTCCCACAGAAGGTTGTGCAGGAATACCCGTGCCGTGTTCATCCCACAGCCCGCGGCGTAGCCCAGCTCCCGGTCGATGGTCGCGGGGTCGAAGGTTTCCTCCTGCCACATCTCCAACTGGTTGATCGCCGTGCTCGGGGTGAAGTTCGAACCGGCCAGCCATGGCCGCCCCTTCGCCCATTCCTGAGCCCTCTCGGCGGTCCATTGCTCTCCGGCGGAGGCAAACGAAGTCATTAGGGCACAGCAGGTCAGAAGTCGCAGACTGGGTTTCATTTGGCAAACAGGTTTGAAATGCGGTCGCTTGGGCCGCCAAACTTACAGGCCACAAGGGTGGACCGTCAAACTTCCTCCGCGTCCTAGGGGCGCAAATTGCTTTTCGGAGAAATTTGAAACCCTTCCTCGCCCGGAGGCGGATTTACCCGTGATGAGCGACCGAATCTCCGACCGTGGTTCCCGGCTGTGGCTGGCGGGACCGCTGCGCGCGGGGATCCGGCGCTCCCGGATTTCATTAGGAACGGCTTGGCCGGACGACGGGTCGGAGGAGGTATCGATGGCGTTGGGAGGCGCTGCGATGCTGACAGGAGATCATGACACGTCGTCCGGCTTACCGTTCCAGAGCACGTGTTTCTTGGTACATGGGTCAGGGGCGCTAGCCGGTGAGATGAGGGTCCTATCCGGCTATCGCCCTGAAGCCTTGATTGCTTTGTGCGGTTGAAACGCGCTTTCCCCCCGTCGAATCCAATGCGAGAAAGCGAAGGCCCCATGGGAGAGATCTCCATCACCCCGCGAACGGACGGTCAGGCGGATGCCTGGGACGGTTCGTGGCTGCTCGGCCGGATCGCCCGCCAGGACTCCGAGGCTCTGGCGGAGCTTTACCGCATGTGGGGCGACCGCCTCTTCAGCATGGCTTTGAATTGGGTGAACGACGAGGGCGCGGCGAAAGAAGCGCTGCAGGATTGCTTCCTGCGGATTTGGAAGCGGGCAGGGGATTTCGATTCGGACAAGAGCCGCGGCTTCACTTGGTGTGCGATGATCCTGCGCGGGCTCTGCCTCGACCATCTCCGGAAGAAGCGGCGTCGCGCTGCGGTCTGGCAGGACTGGGAGCGCATGCCGGCGCTGGAGATCCCATCGCGGGGCGGTGTGGAGGATCTGTTTTTCCGCGATACCGTTTCACGCGTGCACTCCGCGCTGGAGCAGCTCGACGAAACGGAGGCGGAGAGCATCCGGATGGCCTTGTTTCACCCCGGAACCTTGCAGGACCATGCCTCACGCTGGGGCGTACCGCTCGGCACGGCGAAGATCCGCGTGCACCGCGCGATGCAGAAGCTGCGCGACGCTTTACGGAAAGGAGGGGTGGTCGATGAGCAGGACTGACCGCGAAGACGCCCTTGCCCGAGCGCTGGATATCTTGCCACCGGGCGATCCTGCGACGAGCGACCCTCGTCTGCTGCGCGATCCCGCGCTGCAGGAAGAGGCTCGTGCCGCCCGCGAGACTGCGGCGGATCTGTGGCTGGCGGTTTCGCCGCTGCGTGCCGCTCCGCCGGATGTGCTGCATTCGGTGATGGATAAGATCGGTCTGCCTCAGGCCGTGGTGCCGCAGCGCGGGATCACCCGACTTGCTCCGCTCTTGGCCGCGAGCGGGTGGGCCGCGGCTGCGGCAATTGCGATCTGCCTCTGGCCGCGCGGAACCCAGATCCAACAGCCCGGCGGAGTGATCGCGGAGGAAGCTCCGAAGTCCAAGGCCAGCACCCGGGATGAAGCACCGGAGCTTGCGCGTCCATCCCATGCCGAGCCTGACAATGATTCCCAAGAACAGCGCGAGATCCAGCGTCTGAAGAAGCGGCTTGCGAGTCTGAACGATATCAAGTCTTCGGCAGCGCCGCGGATCATGAGCCTCACCGCGCCGGGGATGCCGCGGCGCTCTCCGGAGGAAACGAATCAAAGGCTTTCCTCTGCCTTGGTGGAGGCGCTGAAGAACTCCCTGCAGGCGCAGAGTGGTGCACCGCTGGATCCCGCCTCCCTGGTGATCCAGCGCGGGTGGCTGCCTCAAGGGCTGGTGGCTCCGGATGACGGCAAGAGCATCCGTCACTTGAACTTCCCCGAGGAAGCTTGGCGGGAGAACCATCTGCTGCGTGCCGACGACGGATCTTACCTGGACGAGGCACGCCAGATCGTCTGGACCCGGGAAGGAGATGGCAGCGTGTTCGTAGGCCGCAAGATGCCGGATGATCTTGATCTCGCGGCTTACCGGCAGCCTGACGACACCGACAAGGATACCAGCGTGGCGACCTTGGGAGGCCCGCGCACGGCACCGGAAGGCTTCGTCATCGAGGATCCGTTGACGAATCAGACGGAGGTGGTGATCGACCAAGTCCCGGCCTTGGCCGAGGGCAGCCAGCATCAGATCGTTTGGTACAATGCGGCGGGTGAGCAAGGCACTATCTCGCTGGATTCCTCGTCGCTGGTAGGTAGCGGTGCCGGAGCAGGCGCCAATCCCTCGATCGTCGGTCCCTTCGCCACAAACAACGGCACTGCTGTCACACAGTATTCGGTAGGAGGCATGCTGCTCTACACGATTCCGAACGTGAGCAACCTGACCTCTTTCCAGCTGCAAGAGGTGTCGATCATTCCCAACGGTGTCCCACCGCGCGTGATCGTTACGGGCGGCCGCTGAAGTCAGCCGATATCGTCGAGCTCGCGGAACATCACATGCGCGTCCACGTAGCCGAGTTGTTCGTGGCGGAATGCGCCCGGGGACGTCCCGATGATGCGGAAGCCGTGCTTCTGCCAGAGCCGCACCGCGACCGTGTTCGTGGCAACCACGATATTGAACTGCATCGCGCGGAAGCCGAGGGACTTCGCGTAGCGCAGCGAGTGTTCGCACATCATTCCTGCGATGCCACGGCCACGCGCGGCGGACGCGGTCATGTAGCTCGCATTCGCCACATGTGAGCCGCGGCCCGGTTGGTTTGCTTTCACCACGTAGCTGCCGACCACCTCGCCATCTAACAGGGCGACCTGTGGGTGGAATTGTGGTGCGAACCAGTAAGCGCCAAATTGATCCAATGTGGTGCCAGCCTCGAAGACGTAGGCATCACCGGCGGCGATCACCTCTTGGAAGATCGTCCAGACCGCTGCGATGTGGGATTCATCCGCGGGTATGATGGCGATCCCTTGAGTCATTCGATCAGATCACCCGGCACCAGAGCAGCTTGAGGTAGCGGGACTCGGGGTAGTTCGAGAGGGTGGGGTGGTCGGGGCCGGCACCGGTCCGATCGAAGATCTGCAGACGACGGTCCTGACGGTGGGCGGCGGAGACGACGATCTTCTCGAACTCATCCGCGGAGAGCATGCCGGAGCAGGAGCAGGTGACGAAGAGTCCGCCGGGCTTCACGAGCTGCAGGGCCAGCTTGTTCAGGTCGTGATACTTGTTGTGCCCCAGCTGGTCCTCGCGGCCGTGGATGAACTTCGGGGGATCGGCGATGACGAGATCCCACTTGCGGCCGTTTTCGATCATCGTGCGGGTCCAGGTGAAGGCGTCCGCGTGGGTGAACTTGACGCGCTGCTGGTTCAGGTTGGCATTGCGCTTGGCCAGTTCGACCGCGTTCTCATCGAGGTCCACGGCGGTGACTTCCTCGGCTCCACCCAAGGCGGCGCTCACGGAGAAGCCGCCGGTGTAGCAGCAGAGGTCGAGCACGCTCTTGCCTGCGGCAAGGGCACCGAACTTCTTGCGGTTGTCACGCTGGTCGCAGAAGAAGCCGGTCTTGTGACCACCGGAGGGATCGATCTGGAAAGTCACACCGTGCTCGCGGATCTTCAGCGGGCGGATGGTCTCGGAGAGCGAATGGCCGAGCGAGGGGATGCCCTCGATACGGCCGAGATCGGGATCGACCCGGACGTGTGCCTTCTCGGTGCCAAAGGCTTCGTGCAGCGCGGGGATCCAAGCGTCGAGTCGCTGCCATGCGGCAAGGTTGGTGACCTCCAGTGAAAGCACCTTGCCGAACTTGTCGGCGACCAAGCCGGGAAGCTGGTCGGCATCGGCATGGATGGCGCGGTAGGCTTCCGTGGTCTCATCCAGCTTCATGATGTTCCGGCGCAGCTCGGCGGCGCGCTGGATGGCTCCGATGAAGAAGTCCTCGCCGACCACCTCGGCGCCGTGGGCGAAGACGCGCAAGGGCATGCCGGCCTTGGGATTCCAGAAAGCGCTGCCGAAGGGCTTGCCCTCCTTGTCGATCACTTGGACCAAGGAACCCGCCTTGGCGTCGCGGGAAACCTCCCCGATCATCCGGGGCCAGATCGCGGGGTGGTAGCTAAAGTATTTGAGGCGGACCGTCGGCACGGAGCCAGCGTGGGATCCTCGGGCGGGGAAATTCAATGAAAAGCTGCCGATTGCCGCCATGTGTCGCCGTATTCCCCGGCTTGCAAGAAGCTCGGGCTAGGTTTAAGGGGTGAATTGCATGAAATCCTTGATCTTCATACTGTTTGCCCTCCTTGCACTGTGCCACGTGACCCACGCGCAGAAGCTCAAGTGGACTGCCGAGATCGCCACGGATTCGGACTTTGCCAGTCCCGTGTTCTACAGCGACGGGGTCGGAGGCGGGGTAGTCCGAGGCACGACCTCAGGCAGCGCCGTCTACTATTGGTTTAGTAATAAAGGGATCTTGAAAGGGTCCGTCGTCGCCAGTCTGGCAAACGACCAGGGATCTCCCCTCATGATCTCGCCCACCCGTTTTTACATCATGACGAAATTGGCTCCGTTTAACATCTACTCGCTCCGCCGCTACACGGCGAAAAAGGGGGGAGAGCTGGATGCGAACCTCACCACCCTGAGTTCCGAACGGGCACTCAGCCTGATGGAGGGAACCCAAGAGAAATGCAATGACAAGACCGGCTTCGCCGTGGCATTCACCGGGACTTCCACTCTTTACGTGGAGCGCTACTCCCACTGAGAGTGCCTTACTTCCGGCGACGGCGCAGGAACAGGCTGCCCAAGCCGCCGAGAGCAATCAGCATGGCCGACGGCTCCGGGACCGTAACGATCGAGAGATTGTCGTAACCGACGATCCGGTCCGATGCGAAACCGATGAACCCGTCTTGGGCGGTGAGCTGGTTGATGTTCGCTGTTCCCAGCAGAACACCGTTGGCATAGTAGTCGATGCGGCTGCCATTGCCGGCGAATGCGGAGCCGGTGCCCGCCGTGTCCGAGAGAACGATCCGGTAATCCGTCCACGCGTTGTAGCCGACCGATGCTCCGGCGCCACCCACGCTGTTCGAGCCGTGGTTCCAGACCTCGGTCCCGCCGTTCGCGCGGAAAAGGATCGAGGCGACATTGGCGCCGTTAACGAAGGGCATGCCTGAGACATCCCCGACCGTCACGGAGACCCAGTTGTCCAAGCCGGTCGCACTGGTACTGGAGATCAATCCGCGGAAGCTGATCTCGAGCGGCAGGGTCTCCGAGGAGAAGTTGTGATTCACGAAGGCGCGTCCGCTGAAGGCCGCGAGGAACTCGTCGCCGAGATCGCTTCCCGGGCTGGGCGGCAGCGTCGTGAGGTTCCCGATCTGGACGTTGTTGAGCTGCTGGTAACCCACGGTCGCCAAGGTGCCACCCTGGCGGCCCGGGTTGGTAATCTGGTCGTTGGGAGAGCCGGGAGCGGTCGCGTCGAAGTTGTCCGTGAAGAGAACCACGGCATTCGAAGTCGCGAGACTACAGGTCAGGAGCGCGAGACCGCGCCACAGTGGGGAGAGGGAGGTGGTCATGGGCAGACGTGGGGGAGTCTGCCGACGAGATCGGAAAGTGACGATTTAATCAGATTCCATCTCCCTGCCAAAATGCAGGCGGCTTCAAACTTCCCCGAGGCGGCCCGTGCTATCGCCGAAGCGCTCCATCTGCGGCACGCCCATGCTATCGAGCATATTCAGGTAGAGGTTGCACATCGGCGTCGACTTGTGGGTGATGTGACGTCCGGGATTGAGCGCACCGCCGCCATTGCCCGCCAAGACCACCGGGAGATTCGAGTGCGTGTGGCGGTTGCCGTCCGAGTTGCCGCAGCCGTAGACGATCATCGAATTGTGGAGAATCGATTTCCCATCCACGTCCTGCTTCGATTCAAGCTGGGCGAGGAACTCCGCGAAGCGATCCGCGTAAAAGCGGTCGATGCGGGTGACCTTGTCGATCATGTCCTTGTCCTCGCGATGGTGCGAGAGGGAGTGGTGACCTTCGGCGACCTGGATCTCCGGGAAGGAGCGGTTGCTGCCATCGCGGGCCAACAGCATGGTGGCGACGCGGGTGGCATCGGTCTCGAAGGCCAGCGCGGTCATCTGGAACATCAGCTTGATGTAGTCGTCATAGGCGCGCGGAATGCCGTCGGGGGTGACCATGGCAGGGTCCGGGATGTCCTTGAAGCCCTCGGCCGTTTCGATCTGTTGCTCGATCTCACGAATGCCGGTGAGATACTCGTCCATCTTCGCCTTGTCGCGATGAGTGAGCTGGCCTTGGATCGCCTTCGCGTCCTCCATCACGAAGTCGAGGATCGAGCGCTGCTGGGCACGGCGGCGGGCGAGGCTCTCGCCGCGTTCACCCGGATTGCCGGAGCCGAAGAGACGCTCGAAGATCAGACGCGGATTTGATTCAGGTGAGAGCGGCGAGGTCGGCGTGCGCCAGGCGAGGTTCGACTCGTAGGCACAGGAGTAGCCGGAGTCACAGCCGCCCGACTTGCGATGCGGATCGCAGGACATCTCCAACGACGCGAAACGGGTGCCGCGTCCAATGTTCTGGGCCACGATCTGATCGACGGAGATCCCGGCGTAGATGTCGCTGCCCGCCGTCTTCTTCACTCGCACGCCGGTGAGGAAGGTGCCGTTGGCGCGGGCATGGTCGCCCGCACCGTCATTGCCCGGGTCGGCATTGAGATGCTCCAGCCCGGAGATGACCTGCACGCGGTGCTTCAGTGCCTGCAAGGGCTCCAACGTGTTGGCGAGCCTGAAGTCGGCTCCTGCACCCTCCGCAGTCCAGTGGCTCTGGATCGCGCCGTTCGGAAAGTAGAGGAAGGCCATGCGCAGCGGTGCGCCGCTGGCGGTGGTGGCGACAGCACGGCCGGTGGCACTGGCGGCCATGGCACGCGGCATGAAGGCTTCGAGCGAGGGCAGGGCGAGCAGGGCTCCCATCCCGCGGAGGAAGCGGCGGCGGTTCAAGGCGGCGTCGTTCATGTCGAGGGTCGTTGGCGTTTTTGGAAAGGGGCGGACTCGATGATGCCCGTGATCAGGGTCGAAAACTTGCCGCCGCTTGCCTCGAGTTTTTCGACGATGGCATCGACGGTGGTGATGTCGCAGGGCTCCGGACCGCGGCCCAAGGCGTAGGTCAGAAGCTTCTCGGTGATACAGCGATAATAGTCCGTGCGGCGGGAGGTGACCAGCAGGTGTTTCAACTCGCGGACGTCGGCGAACTTCTCACCGGTGATGAGCTGGCCTTCCGGGGAGGCGAGCGGTTGACCGCGCTCCTGGTCGCGCCAGAGCCCCATCGCATTAAAGTTCTCCAGCGCGAGCCCGAGCGGGTCCATGCGGTTGTGGCAGGAGGAACAGAGCGGTTGTTCGCGGTGCAGGGCGAGCGCTTCGCGGAGGCTGAGTTCCTCACCATTGGCGCCCTTCTCCGAGGCTTCCAGCGAGGGGATATTCGGCGGTGCGGGCGGCGGCGGGGTGCCGAGGATGTTGTCCAAAATGAAGAGGCCGCGCTTCACCGGTGAGGTGCGGGTGGGGTTCGATGTCACCGCAAGTACGGAACCCATCGTAATAACGCCGCCGCGCGGGCTGTCCGGCGGTAGCTTTACCAGGCGCATGTCGCCGCCCTCCACGCCGGGGATGCCGTAGTGGGAGGCCAGTTCGCCATTGAGGAAGGTGCTGTCGGTATCGACCAGCTCCAGGACGCTGCGGTCCTCCCGCAGCAGGTATTCGAAATACATTTCCGCCTCGCGACGCATGGCGGTGCGCAGGGAGCCGCCGAACTCGATCCGGCGGCCGCGGAACTTCGCGCGCAGCGCCTTCATCTCCTCGCGCAGGGTGGCGACCTTCCCTTGGTCGCCCGCTTTCTCCGCTTCATCGATCTCGCGGTTCAGACGGCGGAAGGTTTGGAAGCGCTCGTTCATCTCCTTCTCCGTGCCAGAATCGCGGGAGAGGACGACGCGGGCATCGATACTCACGCCCTCGACATCGCGGGTCTGAAGCCATTGGCCGGCGAAGTTCTCCACGAACTCCCCGGAGCGGCGGTCTTTCAGGAGACGCTCGACCTGTTGCGGCAGGTTCTTCCGCAGCTCGCCTTTCTCCGCGAGGCGCAAGAGCTCCTCATCCGGCATGGTGGACCAGAGGAAGTAGGAGAGACGCGAGGCCAGCGCATATTCATCCAGCAAGGGATGCTCGGAAGGAGTCCCGACGGGCAGGGTGTCCTCGATGCGGAAGAGGAAGCGCGGGGAAGCGAGGATCGCGGAGATCGCGCGGCCGATGCCCTTCTCGAAGGTTCCGCCGGGAGCCTCCATCGTTTGCTTGGCGAAGCCTGAGAGCTTGGTCACGGTCGCCTCATCCACCGGGCGCCGGAAGGCCTTGCTTGCGAAGCGCTGCAGGATCTCGCGGGCGTAAACATCGCGCTCGCTTGCATCCTGCGGCACCGAGTCCCGCGTGAAGAACTTCTCGTAGTTCGGCGGATGCACGGTGAACTCCGGCTCCAAGGGGCCGATGAGGGTGATGCCTCTCAAGTGCAGGTGCACGCTTGGCGGTCCATCTCCCAGGTCCGGAGGTTGCTCGGACTTATCCACCAGCGGAGCCAGCGTGAGCCGCAAGGGATAGCTTCCGGGCTCACACTTGAGTTCAAGGCTGGATTCCAGCTTCTGGGCCGGACTCCACTTCATCTCTTGCTCGATCTGCTTGGCTCCGTTCACATACCAAGCGGCATTCGCACGGCCGGGGTCGTAGGAGAAGGATCCGTGGGCGGTGGCATTAAGCAGGATGCGGTAGGTGCCCGCCTGCTTGATTTCGAGTTGGGCCGTGAGGTCTGCCGGCTCGTAGAGGGACAGGCGGTATTCCCAATCGCCTTCACCGCGCTGGCCTTCGCCGCGGAACATGCCTGCCGGATAGTTCCGCTGCGGGGTCACCCGGTTTTCCAGCGGCATGCCCTTGTCCACGATCGTCTCCGCCGCCTGCATGTATTTCTCCAGCAGGAGGGGGGAGGTGGAAAGCACGTCGCCGATGTTGTCGAAGCCGTAGCCGGTGTCGTCGGCGGGGAACTCCTCGTCGGTGCGGAAATCGTAGCCGGTCAGTTCGCGGACGGTGTTGCGATATTCCTCGCGATTCAGGCGGCGCAGGGTGACGCGGCCCGGGTCGGGATTCGCCGGGTCCAAGCGGAGCGGGCCGCTCTTGATCCATTCTTCAAGGGTCGCGAGCTCCTCCGCGGTGGGGCGCTTCTTCTTGGCAGGCGGCATCATGCCGGAACGGAGGTTCCGCAGCGCGTGGTCCCACAGGGTGGTTTGCTTCATCAGCTCCTCCACGGAGCCGTAGGTGTCGAAGCTCACCTTGCCCTTGTCCTCGCCCTCGCCGTGGCAGTTGAAGCAATGGTCCTCCAGGATCGGCAGGATCTTGTCCTCGTAGACGGCGGCATGGTCGTCCGCCCTCGCCCCCGTGCAGAGGCACAGGATCGAGGCCGTCCGTAGGAGGAGAGAGCGGGAAGGCACTGGCATGGGAAACACTCGGGATCGGCAAAAGTCGCCATGCCGGGAACGCTCCGGAACGAAGCTTTCCTGCACGATGACACACCGCCGCTATGAGGTTTCCCCCGGATTCCTATTCCCGGTGCCCTTGTCATACACCTGCGCGTAAAAACGACACCGGGCACCGGATCAAGGTTCCGGTGCCCGGCTCGCGGGTGGGGTTTCAACAGCGGGAAAGGGATTTTCAAGGCCCGGCCAAGCGCCGGAAGCCAGCCATGGTGTCGGACATCGGGCCGGAGCCTTGAAATGGGATCTCGCAGGCAGGCTGCGGGAAAACTCAGGACGGAAGGGCCAGGCCAGTCTCGATGCCGGGGACGAAGTCCGCGATGCGGTTGGCCCGGGCGCTGAAGTTGCCGGCGATTTCCTCGACGATCACTTGGGACGGGAAGAAGCCGTAGCTGGTCTCGCGCCACTCGGTCCAGGAGCGCATGGGCTCGTCCCAGATGCGGTGGGACTTGTAAGAGACATGGGCGAGGTAGCGGCGGGTCACGCCCTTGGCGCGATCTTCTTCGGACAGCGGGGCTGCCACGATCTCGCGGATCGTGAGTCCCTTCAGCTCGATGGCCGTTTCGTAGCCGCCGAGGTGGTGGGTGGAGCGGGCGACATCGCCGATCATGGCGACGCTGGCTCCGAGGAGTTTCTTGCTAGCCGCCAGCACTGCTTCGGTCTCGAGGCAGTGGAGGTTCGGCGAGGAGGTGATGACGACATCGGAGCTGCGCTTGAGAGGCACGGCTGCCGTGGTGGAGGACGCGATTACCGAGAAGTTGAGGGCGGTGAAGAGCGTGGGGGTCATGTCGGGAGCATGTCAGATGGCTGATTTTGCACCACTCCGGGATCGCGTCTACGCGATCGCGCGATCCCCGGAACCCCCTGAGGATACCCCACTTAGATCCCGCTGCGGAGGATCTCCAAGGGAGGGTGATTGCAGACGCCACGGCTGAGCAGGAGACCACCAATCACGGAAAGACCGATGGTGCTTCCGAATGCGGCCATCAAAATCCCGAGGTCAGGCCACGGATCGGCCTTGAAGACATAGATCGCGAGCCCGGCATTCGCAGCCACGGCGAGGGTGATGCCGGTGAGCGCGGAGAGCAGGCCGAGCGCGGTGTATTCGATGGTGAGGATGGCGCGGACCTGCTTGGCGGAAGCACCGAGCGTTCGCAGCAGCACGCTCTCCCGCAGGCGGAGGTCGCGGCCATTCAGCAGGGTGCCGATCAGGATCGGCACGCCGGCCAATACGGTGAAGCCAGCCAGCACGGAGACCACCGCGGAGATCTTGCCGAGGATGTCCTGCACCGTTTCGAGGATCAACGTGAGGTCGATGGCCGTTACGTTCGCGAAGGGGCCGACCAAGGCGCGCTGCAACTCGCCGGACTGGGAAGGATTGGCGGTCTTGGTGGTGACGACATGGAAGCCCGGAGCGTCCTCCAGCACGCCCGGCGGGAAGACCATGAAGAAGTTCAGGTTGAAGCGGCTCCAGTCCACCTTGCGCAGGCTGGTGATCTTCGCTGGGATCGAGGCCCCCTGGACATCGAGCACGATCTCGTCGCCGATCGAGAGCCCCATATCCGTGGCGATCTTTTCCTCCAGCGAGAGCGGGACAGGGCTGCCATCGGTGGGGGCGGACTTGTGCCATTCCCCGGCGGTCAGGGTCTCGGTGGGATTCAGGTAGTCGCGGTAGGTGGAGCGGAACTCGCGCCGGGACACCCAGCGGGGAATGCCCTTCGCGTCGCGAACGGGCACGCCGCGGACGGATTCGATGCGCATGGTGACCATCGGTGCGGCTTCGAGCAGCGGCAGGCTCTGCTGGGCCAGCACATCCTTCACGCCTTGCACCTGGTCCGGTTGGACATCGACCAGATAGATGTTCGGGCTCTGCGCGGACTGGGTGATATCGAGGCGCTTGTTGATCAGGCTGCCGGTGAGCAGGATCGTGACGAGGAGGAAGGTGCCGAGCCCGAGCGAGAGCAGGAAGAGCAGGGTCTGGTTGCGCGGGCGATGGAGATTCGAGATGCCCTGCCGCAGGAGATAGGGCCATGCCGGGCTCACCGACTTGCGGGTCACGAGGATCAGCAGCTTGGCGACCAAGGCGAGCACCACGAAGGCGACGCCCAAGCCACCGACCAAGGCGAGGGCCCGTTTCCAATCCGAGTCATTGTTGAAGGCGAGCAGCACCAGCAGGCCGCCGAGGAGCAGGTAGAGGGGAATCGCGCGCAGAGGGCGACCTTCAAGCGTCGCACCGCTGCGCAGCGTGGCCGCCGGGGAGATCCGGCGGATCTTCAGCAAGGGGAGCAAGGCGAAGCCGCAGCAGACGGCAAAGCCCGCGGCGGTGGTCTGCGCGACCACCTTCCACTCGGGGCTCGGGCTCACCTCCAGCGGGAGCTGGTCTTGGAAGGCGAGCAGCACGCCGGTCTGCAGTGCGATACCTAGCAGGGCTCCGGCGATCGCGCCGATCAGCCCCAAGGCCCCGGCTTGGGCAAAGTAGATCGCGCAGGCAAGATGGCGCGGGCAGCCGAGGCAACGCAGGATCGCGATGGTCGGGACACGGCGGCTGACGTGGGCATGCACGGCACCGGCCACGCCGATGGCACCGAGCACGAGCGAGGCGAGCGCGATGATGCCGAGGAAGCGCTGGAAGTTATCGAGCGCATCGCCGAGATTCTCGCGGCGGTCTTCCGGTGTTTCGAGCCGCCAAGGCGTGTTGTTGAAATCCGCGCGGATCTTCGCCTTGGCCGCCTCGGCAGAACTGCCCGGCGGGAGCTCGAGGTGCACGGCATGCGAGCTCATGCTGTTCGTGCCGAGCAGACCGGTCTTCATCACATCGGACAGCCGCACATAGGCCTCCGGGGCGAAGCCGCTGAAGCGGCTGGAACGGGGCGCGGGCTTGTTGACCACGCCGAGGATCGTCAGGCGGATGCTGCCCAGCTCGACGGTATCGCCGGGGCGGGCTTGGAACTGGTCGAGAAGCGCTTGCTCGACCAGGATTCCCTGCTCGGCTTGGAGCTGTTGCCAGGCCTCCGGAGGTGTGGTTTCCACCTTGCCGTAGAAGGGATAGGCGCCTTCGATGCCCCGGATCTGTAGCAGACGCGCGGAGCCGTTCGGGAACTTCACCATCGAGGGGAAGCTGATCTCCCGGCTGGTGCTCGCGGCCATGCCTTGCAGCCGCTGGTATTCCTCATCGGTGAAGGCCCGGCGCGAGGTGATCTGGACATCCGAGCCGAGCAGGGCCTTGGCCTGCGTGGCGATGCCGTTTTCCACGCTGGCCTTGAGCGAGTGGATCGCGACCAGCGCGGCGATGCCCGAAACGATCGCGAGCGAGAAAATGGCGAGCCGGAGCCGCTGCGAGCGACTGTCGCGCCATGCCATCCGCCAGGTCCACGGGTGGAACAGGGCGGTGATAAGATTGCCCGGCAGGAACTTGGGCTCAGAGGCTGGCATGGATCTCCTCCGAAATGATGCTCCCGCCGCTCATCTTCACCACCCGGTGCGCCTTCGCCGCGAGGGCGGGGTCGTGGGTGACCAATACCAAGGAGGTGCCGGCCTCGCGATTGAGGCGGAAGAGCATCTCTACGATCGGCCCTGCGGTGTCCGCGTCGAGGTTGCCGGTCGGTTCGTCGGCGAAGAGGATCTTGGGCCGGTGGATGAAGGCGCGGGCCAGGGCCACACGCTGCTGCTCGCCGCCGGAGAGTTGGAGCGGATAGTGATCGAGCCGGTCCTTAAGGCCGACTTGGGCGAGGAGTTCGGCCGCTTCTTTCTCGCGACCCGTTTCACCGCGGAGCTCCAAGGGGACGAGCACGTTCTCGATCGCGGTGAGCGTGGGGATGAGTTGGAAGCTCTGGAAGACGAAGCCGACGAGGCGGTTCCGCAGGGCCGCGCGTTGGTCGTGGCTCAGGGTCTCCAAGGCGGTGCCATTGAGCAGAACCGAGCCGCTGGTGGCGTCGTCGAGCCCGGCGCAGAGGCCGAGCAGGGTGGTCTTGCCGCTGCCGGAAGGCCCGATGATCGCGCAGCTATCGCCCTCCTCGAGGGCGAAGTTGACGTCCTTCAGCACCGTGAGCTCGTGGGTGTGGGTGCGGTGAATCTTTTTCAGATTCCGCACTTCAAGGATGGGTCGTTTGACAGGGTCGGGCTCGTGATTCAGGCTGGAGGGCGAAAAGGATGACATCTTGGAAAGGCTTACTCGTGCTTCTGTTGGTGACCGTCGGCGCACTATTCTCCGCAAGCGCGCAGAATGCAAATGGCGGGAAAATGCGGATCGTGATTCTCGGTGACAGCATCACCGCCGGATACGGTCTGGACCCGCAGGAAGCGTACCCGGCGCTGCTTCAACAGAAGATCGATGCCGCCGCTCTGCCCTACACCGTATCGAATGCCGGGGTGAGCGGGGATACTACCGCGGGTGGACTGCGGAGGATCACCTGGGCGCTTGGCAAAGAGGGGGCGGATGTTCTGGTCATCGCCTTGGGCGGGAATGACGGGTTGCGCGGGATCGCGCCGGAGCAGACCGAGAAGAACCTGCAGGGGATCGTGGACAAGGCGCGGGAGAAGAATTCCGAAATGAAGATCGTGATCGCGGCGATGCAGATGCCGGACAACATGGGCGCGGAATTCACGAGCAAGTTCCGCGAGGTCTTCCCGAAGGTGGCCACTGAGAAAAAGGCCGGTCTCGTGCCTTTCCTGCTGGAGGGCGTGGGCGGGGTGGACGATTTGAACCAAGCCGACCGGATCCACCCGACCGCCGAGGGCCAGAAGAAGGTAGCCGATAACGTGTGGAAAACGCTCGAGCCGGTGCTGAAGGTGGACAAGCCGGTGCCCTAGCCCTGCGAGGCCATGATGCTGCGCCAGACGAAACGGGCGCGGGCTGAGTTTTCAAGTGCCGCCAGCACGGCCGGGTGCTCGGCGTGACCGTGTTGGATCAAAGCTACGGCACTCTCGAAGGCGATGTCCTGCGGGCCTTCCAGGCAGGCGACCAAGGGCGGGATGCTGGCATCCTCCAAGGACTCCAAAGCGGCCAAGGCAGCGGCGGCAAAAGCCGCTGCGGGACCATTCAGTTCCGCGCGTAAGAATGCTTCCAAGGGCTTGGCATGCATGCCAAGAGCCTTGGTGAGGGCGAGCGCGCTGCTGAGATTAGGCGGGAGCTCGCGGTATGGCACGCCAAACTCGTTCTTGGCCTCGCCGCCAAGCAGTGCTGCCAAGACGGGGATCGCCTCCTCGCCCATGCCAAGCAACTCCTTCTGGGCTGCCCACATGGTCGCCCGGTCGCTCAGCCTCTCGTAGAGATCCGGACTCAAAGTGCCATCGCCTGCTCGCGCAGCTTCTTGGGCTGGAAGGGCAGGATGAAGGCGTCGTCGAAGTCGAAGGCACCGACGAAGTCCTCGCGGGTGTCGCTCTCCTGACGACCGAACATCTGCTCCTCGATGAGGTGGAAGACCATCTCGCCGATGTCCTTGCTTTCGCGCAGGCCCCACTCGGTCATCAGGGTGGCGGCCATCGGGCCGAACTCCTGGATCGCGAGGTCACGGAAGCCTTCGCAAAGCTCGACTCCGGAGACATGCCGACCTTCACCGTTGTTGGTATCCGCCGCCCGTTTCAGGGTGAAATCGAGCGCCTCCTTCAGAAAAAGGTAGGCAAGGGGATCGTAGCGCTTGTCGCGCTTGAGAATCGATTCGACTGCTTGCTCGAACTGGAGGGCCTTCATCCGCCACGGAGAATGCCTGTTGGAAAGCCGCTCGTCAAAGCTGTTAGCGGGATATACGGGAATCACCCCATTCCCGCCGGGACGGGGATCGGTTAGTGGGCCGGGTCCCGGGTAGGGACCGGGCCTGAAATCCGGTCGCCGTGCGCTTACTCTTCGCGGAGCTTGTCAGCGGCGTTGTCAAGAGCGTCGGCGGCCTTGTCCTTGGCGTCTTCGCCGGCGGCTTTCACCTTGTCGGCGGCGTCGGCCCCGGCCGCCTTGGCATCGGCAGCGGCGTTCTTGACCGCCTTCTCGGCATCCTCGATGCCGGCCTTGGCGTCCTTCTTGGCTTCCTCCATCTTGGCCTCGGCGTCTTTCTTGGCCTGTTCGATTTTGGCCTCTGCATCGGCCTTTTCCTTCTCGCTACAGGCTGAGAAGGCGAGAGGAAGTGCCGCGAGGGCGAGAAGTTGGTGGATCTTCATGGCTGGTATCTTTGGTTTCTTGGGTTACTGGCCCGCCGCTTTGCGGACCGGCAACTGGAGAATCTAACATCATTTTCCCGCGGGTCAAACTGGCGAATTCCTGCGGATTGTAGCAGCTTGGGCGCATGGATACCGTGCTGGTGCAGTGCCCGACCTGTTTCGAGAGCTTCGAGGTGGTGATGCCCTCGCCCGACGAGTTGCCGACGGAGGTGGACTACGACTGCGAGATCTGCTGCCGCCCGATGATCATCGTGTTCGATGAGTCGGGGGCATTTGCCCGGGGTCTCGGAGATTAGTTGAAACTTGCTGATAACCATCGATTCATGCCGAAGATTTCGATCGTCATGCCCTTCCGGAACTCCGCGGCGACGCTGCCGGAGGCGCTGGCGAGCGTGCGGGCCCAGACCTTCAGGGACTGGGAGCTGCTGGCGGTGGATGACCGCTCGACGGATGATTCGGCGGCAATCGTCGCGGCGGTGGCG
This sequence comes from Luteolibacter rhizosphaerae, assembly GCF_025950095.1. Lineage (NCBI taxonomy): Bacteria > Pseudomonadati > Verrucomicrobiota > Verrucomicrobiia > Verrucomicrobiales > Verrucomicrobiaceae > Neoluteolibacter > Neoluteolibacter rhizosphaerae. The sequence goes on from NZ_JAPDDR010000005.1 coordinate 205,139, forward strand.
GCCGGGGACGGGCGGGTGACGCTTCTCGCGAACAAATCCTCCCGCGGGGTGGTGGGTGCTTCGGAGACCGCCGGATGGTCGGCAAAGGGGGCTTGGCTGGCGCGGATGGATTCGGATGACATCAGCCACCCCGAACGGCTGGCGTGGCAGTGGCGGATGACGGAGGAGCGTCCGGAGCTGGATGTGATCGGCTGCGGCGTGGAGATTCTCACCCCGCTCGGCGATGGCATGGCGCGGCATGTGGACTGGGTAAACTCGCTCCAAGGCTCGCGTGAGATCGCGAATGCCCGCTTCATCGAGAACCCCTTGGTGCACCCCAGTGCCCTGATGCGGAAGTCCGCGATTGCGAAGGCCGGCGGCTATCGCGAGGTGCCTTGGGCGGAGGATCACGACCTATGGCTGCGCTTGCTGGAGGGCGGCTCGATCTTCGGCAAGGTTTCGGAAACACTGCTGCAGTGGCGGGATTCCCCGGGACGGCTGACGCGCAACGATCCGCGCTATGGCGATACCTTCCGGAACAAGATGCGGGCGCACTTCCTGGCACGGATGACGCGGGTGAAGGAGAGCGGCGTGGTTGTAGCGGGTGCGGGCCCTATCGGCAAAGCGATCGCGCAGGAGCTGCTGATGCGCGGGATCGCGGTGAAGGGTTTCTTCGAAGTCCACCCGCGTCGGATCGGCGAGAAGATCCACGGCGCGGAGGTGAAGGGGCTCGATGAATTCGGCCAGCAATGGCGCGAGGCGGTGCTGCTTTCGGCGGTGGGGGTGCCAGGCGCGCGGGAAGATATCAGCCGGATGGCGCTGGAGCAGGGTAGGGAGGATGGCGTCGATTTCTGGGCGCTGTGCTGAAAAACCTCTCCTCGGAAGAAATCATCCGATTCGTGTCACACTCCCGGGCCCTGCCTCGTCAGGGCGGTGATGAGTACGAACAACAATGCCTCTGGAAGTGACAGGATCCTGAAGATCGTGGTGATCGGCGGGACCGGGCTGATCGGGAAGAAGGTGGTGAGAAGCCTGCTCGATCTCGGCCATAATGCGATCGCGGCTTCTCCGTCCACCGGGGTGAATACGATCAGCGGTGAAGGCCTCGCGGAAGCGATGGCCGGTGCGGATGTGGTGGTCGATGTGGCGAATGCACCCTTCTTCGAGAATCAGGCGGTGCTCGAGTTCTTCCAGATCGCGGGCAAGAACATCGTGGCGGCGGAGACCGCTGCGGGCGTGAAGCATCACGTGGCGCTCTCGGTGGTGGGCACCGACCGCTTGCCGGATAGCGGCTACTTCCTTGCGAAGCTGGAGCAGGAGAAGGGGATCAAGGAAGGCGGCATTCCGTTCACGATCGTGCGTGCCACCCAGTTCTTCGAGTTCGTCGGGGCTATCGCCCAAGCGGCCACCCGAGAGGATGTGGTGCGGGTCTCGCCGGCGCTCTTCCAGCCGATCGCGGCGGATGACGTGGCAGCGGCGGTGGTGGATGCCGCGCTGGGGGCACCGCTCAATGGCATCAGTGAAGTGGCAGGTCCGGAGAAGATCGGTCTCGCTGCGCTGGTCCGCCGTCATCTGGAGGCGACGGGAGACAAGCGCGAGGTGATCGAGGACCTGCAGGCCGGATACTTCGGCACCTTCGTGGACGACACGTCACTCACCCCCGGAGCAAATCCCCGGCTTGGGTCGATCCGCTACGACGAGTGGTTGAGCCAAGCACTGGCGGCCCGCTGATCCGGAAATTCACCATCTAACAAAACATCATGAAGACCCCAATTCGTATCCACATTCTCGCCCTCGCATCCTTCGGGCTCTCCACCGCGGCGGAAGAGCCGGTGAAGATCACCGAGATCTTCAAGCGCGAGCATCCCGATCAAGCGGACAAGGAGATCCTGGTCAAACGCATCGAGCTCCAGCCCGGCGCAGAAGCTCCGCCGCACGTGCACCCGGGGATGGTGACCGGCTATGTGGAGAGCGGGAAGCTGGAGTTCCAGCTGAAGGGCGGGCCGCTGCTGAAGTTGAAGACGGGCGACACCTTCTTCGAACCGGCGGGGAGCCATCACATGGTGGCGAAGAATCCGGATAACGCGACCAAGACGGTGATCATCGCCTTCGTCGTGAATCCGAAGGGCGCGCCGCTCTCCACACCGCTGGAGAACACCGGATCGCACTGAGGGCTTCCCACCCCGAAACGAAGAAGGCCGGGCAAATGCCCGGCCTTCTTGTGAATGTGAATCCGCTGAAGCGGACGGTTCCGGCGCTTACTTGCCGGCCTTGCGATAGGTGCCGTAGTAGTCGCCCTTGATGACCTCGCCGTCCTTGTCCTCGAGATCCCAGGAGACCTTGAGCTGGTCGGAAGGCTTGTGGCCGTCCAGATCGAGTTCTACGGACTGGCCGTCCTTGGAGAGGCGCGCGGCCTTGATCTCGATCTTGTCGTGGTTGCTGGGGCGGATTTCCTTTTCCAGCGCGACCTTCTCGGCATCGCGGTCGGGCTTGTCCACGGAGAACTCGCCGGAGCCGTATTGCGGGCCGCGCACGTAGTTCCAGCGCTCGGCGCTGTAGCTTTCCAGATCGGCGGCCAGCTCGGCATCCACGGATTGCTCGAAGTGGATGCGCACGCCGGTCTTGGTGAGTTCCACCTTGTCCGGGATCGGCACGGTCACGCCCTTGTTGTAGCGGACGCGCTGGAAGGAGGTCTCGGCTGCGGCATTGGTCTGCCAGCCGCGGAGACCGCAGACGAAGAGCGAGCCATCCTTGTGGAAGCGGGCGCGCATGGCGGAGGAGCCCAGGCTCACCGGCAGCTTCACCACGCCGCCTTGCATGGAGCCATCGGCAGCGGGGGAGAAGAGCACGCGGTAGAGCGCGGATTGACCGTAGGAAAGGTGGATGAGTTCACCCGGCTTCAGGCCGAAGTCCACGCCTTCCGGCACCCAGACCTGGGAGCCGCCGGAGTTGTCCACTTCCATCGGCAGGTAGCAGAGCGGCTCGTGGAAGGGCTTCTTCACATCGTGCTTGCTGGGCTCGGTGCCGAGGAAGACGGGAGCCTGCTTGGGCGTGAAGTAGTTGATCTTGCAGCGCGGCTGCCAGGTGCCTTCGTTCTCGCCGGTGGTGATCTCACCGTTCGGGCCCACGGCCATGCCGCCGGGAGCGCGCAGGCCGGTCGCGATGACCTGATACTTCGAGCCGTCCGGGGAGATCTTCAGGATCGTGCCGTGGTGCGGGTAGATGGTGTCGAAGCCGCGACCACCGCCGCGGACCGGGGAGGCCTTGCAGGTGTAGAAGTTACCGGCCTTGTCGGTTTGCAGTTCGAAAGCGAACTCGTGGAAGTTCGGCGAGACGGCTTCATCGCGGAAGAAGGCTTCGAAGCGGTCGGCTTCGCCGTCCTTGTTCAGGTCGTGCAGCTTGGTGATCTGGTCGCGGCCGTGAACCATCACGACGCCATCGACGACCTTCAGGCCGAGCGGCTCGAAGAGGCCGGAGGCGAAGCGCTTCCAGGTGAACTTGCTCCAGTCGCCCTTCAGGCCGGAGACGGTCCAGACGTCGCCGTTCCAGGTGCAGATCGCGGCGGTGTCTTCATCGATGAAGTCGAAGCCGCTGAAGCGGATGTTCGACTTCCACGGATTGTTCTCCGGCAGGCCGATGCTGTCGGTGACCCAGGCGGCTTCCTTGTCGGAGGAAGTGTTGCCGGTGGTGGTGATGGCGTCCTTCCAGATGCCCTCGCCGCCCTTGGTGTGGGCGGCCAGATCCACGGGCTCGGCCGCGGCGGCCTTGCCACCCTTGGCGTAGGTGATGGTGAAGGTGGTGGGAGCGTTCGCGGCGGAGAGCTTCGCGACCAGGCCTTCCTTGCCCTTCGAGAGGGTCACGCCCTTACCGCCCACGGCGACCGTCACGCCACCGGCCAGCTCGGCCTCGGTGTTGCTCGCGGAAGTGGCTTCGCCACCGGCGATGAAGCTGAGGGCGCCCTTGTGCGGGGCGACCTGGAACTGGCGGGTCACGCCGTTCGGGGCGGAGGCGAAGGATTCGTAGATCAGCGCGCCGTTCACTTCGTAGGCGAGCACGATCTTCTTGCCGTCGCGGTAGTGGCCCTTGAATTTCGCGTGCTCGAGGTTGCCCCAGCCGTGGAGATCCTTGGAGCGCTTGTCGGCGAAGTTGCCGGAATTGTCCGCCCAGCCGGGACCGGCGGCGGTGGTGAAGAAGCCGTTCTCGCCTTCATTGGCGATGCGCACGAGCTTGCCGTGATCGCCGGTCCAAGGGGTGCCGCCCCAGTGGACGAAGCCCTTGTAGATGGACACGACGCGCAGCGTCTCGGTGTCGAAGAGGGCGTGCATGTCTCCACCCACGTCGATGAGGATGCCCTTGACCGCGGCTGCCTGCTCCTTGCCATCAATTGTCGCGGCGAAGGTGTTGCTCCATGCGGGGCCGATTTGCATTTCCTCGAACCACTTCTGCCCGTAAGCGGGCACAGCGGTGGCGAGGGCCAAGGTGGTCAGGATGGTGCGCATGGATGCGTGATTCATGATTTCTCTTCGATGGGGTGCCGGTGGGCGTGCCTTATACGCAACAGAACGGGGGGTAGGTTTACACAAAATCGTGTCTGTTTTTTATAAGGAATGCGTTTGAAAGACGGGGCTGAGGATCGTGCCGGGAGCGAGTCCGGGCCGGAACCCGTGTTTGAATCGCCCCCCCGCCGGTGAAACTCTCCTCCCGCTGACGGACTGAGAGCGTTCCGGCGGCCCGGTTCTTTCTTAGATAACGCGTCAGGTCCACGGGCAAATGTGCCGCGGGATCGAAAAGCCGGGTAACGAAACGGCCCTTTTTGGATATATCGGTCTAACATGTTTTCCCGGAAATACCTCCTGCTTTCCGCTGCCGGGATCCTCGGGGCCGCCATTTGGATCGGCTACCGCGCGGAGTGCCGGGTGATGGATTCGGCGGGGAACAAGCCGCTCACGGTGCAGTCCGTGGTGCGGCGGGTCACGGCACCTAGGGAGCAGATCGCACGGATCGACCGGCTCAACCGCCTGCGCCACACGGCAGGTCGCAGCCAGCCGAGCCCGCGGGAGAAGGCCGAGGCATGGCAGATCATCCGCGAGATGAGGCTGGAGGATGTGAAGGCCAGCCTGGCGGAGATCCCCCCGGAGTCCGTATATCCGGCGAACCGGATGCTGGTGGAGATGCTCTTCAGCCGCTGGGCGCAGCTCGATCCGGAAGAGGCGGCACGAACCGCGATGGAGCCTCCCTATAAGGAGCAATTCGCGCCGATCCGGGCGGTGGCCGCGCAGTGGGGCTCGCGTGATCCGATCGCGGCCCTGCGTTGGGCGGGGACGCATCCTACGCCCGGCGTGGCAACGAATCTGATCAGCGAATCCGCCGGCAGAAGTCTGGCGATGCAGAATGCGGAGACCGCGATCCAGACCGTGGCGACGGAATTTCCTTATGCGCTGTATGCGGTCGTCGAGACCTTGTCCCGCCGCGGCGACGTGGGTGATGAGGTCCGACGGAGGCATCTGGCCGCACTTCGTAAGAACGGCAGCTTGGTTTCGACCTATCTCGAAGGCTTGATCAACCGCTCCACGGTGCAGGATCCGGAGAAGCGGGAGAAGATGATTGCCTTGGCGGAAAGCGCCGGAATCGGAGGCGAGCTCATCCAGGAGTTCCGCATGGATATCGAGCGCCGCAGCCAGATCACGGACTACACGCAGATGACGGAGGGCCTGCTCGGGCCGGGGAGTTCCGCCGCTTTGGAAACGCAGCGGGATCGCTATCGCCAATGGGTTTCCATCGATTCGGAAAAGGCGCTCGCCTGGGTGCAGAAGTCCGGGCGCGAGGACCTGATCGTGGAGCAGGTCAAAAGCCGTGCCGGGGAGATGCTCCTCTCGTCGTGGCAGCCCGGCGATAGCTCCGCCTCCTTTTGGGAGACGAACGTGCGGGGTCAATACGAGGCCTGGAGCAAGCACGATGCCGCTGCGGCGGAAGCCTGGCTGCAGACCATGCCGCTGGACATGCGCCAATTCCTCACGTCCCATGATGCCCGTCGCTGAACGGAGTGAATTCCTGATAGCTTGGAGCCGGTCATTCTGATAAGCGATGCGTTGATCTAACATGCTCTCCCGGAAAAAACTCCTGCTGCTCTCCGCCGGCATTCTCGTCGCCGCCACTTGGATCGGCTACCGGGCGGAGTGCCGGGTGATGGATTCCGCCGGGAACAAGCCACTGACGGTGCAGTCCGTGGTGCGGCGGGTCACCGCGCCCAAGGAGCGACGGCAGACGCTGGACCGGATCAATGAGATCCGCCATCTGGTAGGACGCTTGGAGGCGAGCCCGCGGGAGGCGGCGGAGGCATGGGAGATCATCCGCGCGCTCGGGATCGAGGATGTGCAGGCCTGTCTGGCCGAGATCCCGCAGAAGCCGCAGCGTCATGTGAATGCCATGATCACCCAGATGCTCTTCCAGCGCTGGGGCCAGCTCGATCCCCAGGCGGCGGCGGAGGTGGCATCCAAGCCGCCTTACGATCAGGATTACTCGGTGATGCTCGCGATCGGGATTTCCTGGGCGGAGCGCGATGTGGAGGCCGCGCTGCGTTGGGGGAAGAGCCAGCCGGATAATACGGCGCAGAACATGATCGGGCTCACGGCGGGTCGCCTGCTGGTTCGTCAGGATCCGGAGAAGGCTTTGAGCCGGGCCTTGGCGGAGTTTCCCTTCGCCACCCACGGGGTCATCTCCGGACTGGTGTCGGAGACGGCCAACAAGGAGGAAGCCCGCCGCAAGGTCGTCACCGAACTGGCCGCCTTGGAGGAGAAGCGCTATCTGCGGAGCTACCTGTCCCAACTGGGCTGGTTCGTGGATGATAAGCCGGAGGTCCTGACGGCCTTGGTGAAAGACCTCGAGCAGGCGGGCTTGCCTGAGGCGGAGTTGAAGGAGTTCACGCAGCGCATGGAGCAACGCGTCCGCCACGGCGATTGGGAGAGATCGATCACGAATACCTTCGGCCCGGACTCGACGGCCAGCGCGGAGGAGAAGCAGCGGCTCTTCTCAAACTGGGCGACCAACCAGCCGGACAAGGCCCTCGCCTGGGCAAAAAAGCAGGGCAATCTGGAGACGCTGGCGGAGAGCGTGAGAAGGAACTCGAATAACTTGCTGCGCTCGAATTGGCAACCGGCATCCACGCCGAGCATGAACCCCTGGGAGAAGGGGATCGTGGACCAATTCCAAGCCTGGCGGGAGAGGGACACCAGCGCCGCCGACCAGTGGCTGCAGACGATGCCTTCCGATATCCGCCAACACCTTTCCCAAGATCATGCCACGCATTAAGACACTGCTCAAAGGCGGCCTGATGATCGCGCTGCTCGGCCTGCTGGCCTATGGCGGCAAGAAGGCGGGGCAGCAGATCGCGCGCTCCGGGATCATCGCGCGGCCCGTGCCGAAGGCGAAGGCCACGGCGGGCGCGGACACGTCGACACCGAGCCGGACCACCAGCGAGCCGGCACGCGAGGGCGTGGCCGCATCCGCGCTCAAGCGCCTGGAAGCGCTGGCGAGCGGCAGCCCGAACTACACCATCGACTGGGAGGCGCAGATGCAGATGGATGCGATCATCGCCAAGCTCAATGCCGCGGAACTGGCCGAGGTCTTCGCCGGATTGAAGGCAGGGCCCACACTCTACATCTTGGGAGAGAAGGTGGGGGTGGCGTGGATGGCCAAGGACCCGGATGCCGCGCTGCGGGCCGCTCTGGTGAAGACGCCGGATGGACGCGGGAGCTTCGCACACAGGATCTTCGCCGCATGGTCGGCCGATGAACCCCGGGCCGCGATCGAGTGGCTGAACACCGCAACGCTGCCGGAGAAGCCCGCGGATCTGGCGGAGAGTCTCCGCGGCGGAGCGGTGATCGGATTGGTGGAGCGGGACTTCGAGCTCGCGACCACGGAGTTCCTCAAGATGAAGGAGAACAAGATGGGCGACCACGGCTTCAGGGACCCGATGGGCGTATGGGGACATCTGTATGCGGATGATCCGGCGATGCGCGAGCGTCTCGTCGCCTTCGCGAAGACCACGGGCCGCCCGGAGGATTACGCGGCGCTGAACCAGAGCCTGCTCAAGCAGTGGCCGCAGGAGGATGCCATGGGGATGATGACCTACATGTACGAGCTCCGGGACTATCTGGAATCCGGAGCCGTGGCAGGGGAGAAGAGCCCGCAGGTGGATGGCACCGCCGTGGCCGCCGCGATCTACCGCGAGTATGATCGCCCGGCGCTGGAGTGGTGGATGGAGCGCTATGCCGATAGCCGCGAGACCTCGGCACCGATGCGCGATGCGATGTCCGGCTGGACGAACAAGTATCCGGAGAAAGTGCTGCAGTGGTTCGAGGAACAGCCGCCTTCCGCACAGCGGGATGCACTGGCCTCCGCCACCATCCCCACGCTGGGCAGGAACGGGAAATTCGAGGAGGCGGCGCGCGCGGTGGAGATGATCCAGGACCCCGCCAACCGTCAGGCCGCGGCGGAGCGTCTGGAGATCTTCTGGAAGGATAAGGACGCCGCCGCTGCCGCCGCATGGCGTGCCGGCTTGAACCAGCAGTGAGCATCTGTTAGACGAGCGTGTCCTGTCTTTTGTGATTACCGGATAGCCTTTTGAAGCCATCGCGGAGGATACGGACATGTCCGCGCACCCAGGCTGCGCCAAGGCACTATCATTATAGATAGGAAGACCCGTTTTCTCTCCCTCTGCGCCATCTTGCTCGGGCACATTCCACCGATACATGGACAGCCGTGTCCATGTTTCAAGAAACCCCACCCGCCCCAGCGATGCCTCAGCCGAACGCGCGCCGACCTGATGCCCATAGACCTCAAGCCCGCACACCTGCCGCACGTCAGGCCGCGCCCGCAGGGAAGTCCGCGAAGGACCTGAAAGCCGAGAAGCAAGCGAAGGCCGCGGCGGCGAAAGCAGCTAAGGAAGCGAAGGCAGCCGAAGCCGCCGAGCATCCGCCGACGAAGAAGAAGCTCACCCTGTGGCAACGTTTCGGCGCGGGCTCGTTGACCATCTCCGTGCTCTTCCATGTGATCCTGCTGGCCGTGGGGGCCTTCTGGGTGCTGCGCGTGATCCATCCGCCGGAGAAGGTGGTGGACTTCATGCCCAGCGGCGGCGGTGGCGGATCGCCAGAAGCCGCGAAGCCGACCAAGCAGCCGCTCAACCGGATCATGAAGCCGGATCTCGCGCGCATCGTGGCGATGGATGCTCCGGCGCGCATCGTACTTCCGGAGTCGTCGGATCTCAGTGCGCTCGCTGCGGTGGAATCGCTGGGAGGCAGCTTGTCCGGTGGCCTCGGCGGATCCGGCAGCGGCGGAGGGAAGGGGAGCGGCACCGGCGATGGCTTCGGCGATGGCAGGGGCTCCGGTGCGGGCAATGGCAGCGGCCTGCGGAATCCCTTCGGACTCATCGATGCGGATAGCAATGCACTGGTCGGCCAGTTCTACGACCTGAAGCAGAAGAAGGACGGCACGCCCACGAACTACGGCGAGAACGAAGCGCTCGGCGTGATCACGGACTTCGTCACGAAGGGCGGCTGGAACCGCAAGATCCTGGAGGACTACTACAAGGCTCCGAACACTCTCTATCAGACGCAATTCTACATCCCGATCATGAGCGCCGCGCTCGCGCCGGAGGCCTTCGGCTGCGCGGACAAGGTGAAGCCGGTGAATTGGGTGGCGCTCTACCGCGGCTACATCACCCCGCCGAAGTCCGGGAAGTACCGCTTCGTCGGCCGTGCGGATAATGTGATGGTCGTTCGCTTCAACCGCAAGATCGTGCTCGATGGCGGCGACTACTCCGCCGGTGTCTCGAAGCCGATCTGGGACCCCACCTCGATCTCGGTGCTGAGAGGCACTTCCGGGAACAAGGATCTGGAACGCGAGATGCGACGCGGCGGCTTCGACATCCCGGTGAAGAGCTACGACTACCCGACCACCGGCCAGTACAACGAACGCGGCGGCGTGATGGTGGGCAAGGACATCACCGTGCGTGCCGGGCAGCGTTACCCGGTGGAGATCCTGCTCAGCGAGCTCGGTGGTCTCTTTGGGGCCTCATTGCTCATCGAGGAGCAGGGTGCGGAGTACAAGAAGGACAGCAACGGCTCGCCGATCCTGCCGCTCTTCCGTCTCGACCCCGGCCTGCCCACCAGCCCGAAGGAGAACCGCGGCTCACCGCCCTACGATCCGGAAGGCCCGGTGTGGAAGGTCGTGCCGGGAGAGTTCATCGAGAGTATTTGATAAAGCTGCCTATCGGGTAAATTATGGGTAGTCTGGAGATATGTAATGTAAACTATTGTCCTTAACTCTCCTTCCGGTAGAAGGAGGCATGCTTTCTCCCCGCATGTCACCAGTCGCCGTCTTGCTTGTTCTCAGCCTTTCAGCTTCCGCGAACGAAGATCCCGCTTGGAGCACTCGAAACGCAGCGGAGAAGCTGTTGGACAAACATGCCCTGCGCTTGCCAGTAGGGGACTGGTTCCTTCAGAAGAGAGACGGGAGCTGCGTGCAATACCAAACGCCGAGTCTCTCCTTCAAGAGGGTCGGAGGCAACTGGCAGGCCGAGGTGCTCACCGTTCGCTGGCGAGAGCGGAAGGAAGGCAAGTGGGGTGTCTGGGTGGATGCCCGACCCAAGTTCAGCAACTGGAGGATGGCGCGAATCACGATCTCGCATCCCGCCACGGGAGGCGCGATAGCTGCATTTACAGAGCCATCTGAAAGCCTTGAGGAATTCAGTGCACCACGGGAATCTTACATCACTCAAATCAGGTGACGGTCTGTTTGATGTCTGGGTCGGCCTGACATCAAATTCCTCGATGATGCCCTCTTAATTATCGATTGTCCCGGCGCGGGCACCCGAGGGCATGCTGCGCGTCTTCATGATGCGTCCGTTCTCCTGTCTCGCGCTTGCCTTGCTTCTCCCATCCTGCGGCTTCAAGGCGGTGAATGCCGCGAGGTCGGACTACCGGCAGGGACTCGCGGCGGAGCAGGCGGGGGACCTTGCGCGGGCGCGGGAACATCAGTTCGCCTACCATCGTCAGGCCCTGCTGTTAGACCGGCCCTTCATGGCGGCGCAGGCCACCTACGAGTATGCCCGTCTGAGCGGCTATGCCGGCGACCACCGGGCAGCGGATGAAGCCTTCCGCAGTTGCCTCGAGCATGCCGGGAAGGATCCCGAGACCCGGCTCAGGCTGCGCTATGTGATCCTGATCGAATACGCCCGCTTCCTGCACGACCAAGGCCGCCACCGTGAGGCCATCGGCCACTATCAGCAAGCCATCTCGTTGGTCACACCGTCCAATCTCCAAGCCCGCGATCCCATCGGCTTCGCGGAGTTCCTGGAAGAGTATGCCGTCTCGCTTTCCCACAGCGGCAAGAGAGCCGAAGCGACGAACGCCCGCTCATGGGCCGCGCAGCTCCGCCGCGATCACCCCGGCAAGAAGGCCGACTATCCGCGCCGCCACTACCCGCGCACACTCCAGCCCGGCCAGCGCATCTACGATCCCAAGGGGCCCTTCCCGAAAGCGAATTCACCCGAAGCCGAACGCCGCCGCTTCTCGCCCTCCGTCACCCCCCAGTCCGAGTGATCCGTACACTTCCCCACATGATCCGCCACCTTCTTCCGCTCGCCGTGCTCTGCTCCTTGCTGGCTTCCTCCTGCAGCTTCACCGATGTGAAGGCCGCTCGCAGCGATCTCCGCGCGGGCAGCGCCGCGGAGCAAGGCGGTGAGCTCGACCTCGCCCGCCGCTACTACCTCACCGCCTATCGCCAAGCCGTGCTGATCGATAGCGACGGCCTGCCAGCTTCCTTCGCCGGGCTCGCCTATGCGCGCACCAGCGGCTATGCGGGCGATCATCGTGCCGCGGACTATGCCCTCCGCCACCTCTTGCGTGAGAAGGGTGAGCCGCCTTATCCCGCCGATAGCCTGACTTCACGCGACATGATCGTCATCGAGTATGCCCGCTTCCTGCACGACCAAGGGCGCCACCGCGAGTCGATCCCCATCTACGCGGAAGCCGCCGCTGCCATCGCCCGCTCTTACCTCGCAGACCACGATCCGATCGGCTTCGCGGAGTTCCTGGAAGAGTATGCGGCTGCTCTCTCGCACACCGGGAAAGGAGCGGAGGCCGCGAAGGAGAGATCGCGGGCCGCTCAGTTGCGTCGCGATCATCCCGGGCAGACCGCGCGCGAAACCCGCCGCCGCTATCCGCGCCAACTTCAGCCCGGCCAGCGCCGCTATCATCCCAAGTCGATCCACAGCTTCGCGAAGAATCCCTCGCCCGCTTTCGAGCGCCGTCGCTCCTCGCCCGCACTGGTCACCGAGTGAGCGGCCAGTGTCTTGCATCCATTCCGCCGATGTGATCATCGGGATAAGCGATGCCATGATCGACACCCGCGAGGGAATCATCCGGGTGCCATGAACTTCTTCCCCTCCATGCCGCTCGCCCTGCTGCTCGCAGGGGCCACGCTCCTCCCGCTCAGCTCCTGCGTCGCTCCCGTCTATGGCTCCGGGAGGTCCGCGGAGAGGCAGGGCGATCTGGTCACCGCCCGCGAGCGGAACTACCAGGGCTACCTGCAAGTGCGGGGCCAGCCGGATCACAAGGACACCGCCTATGCCGTCTACGAGTATGCGCGCCTGAGCGGTCACGGCGGGGATACCCGGGCCGCGGATGAAGCCTTCCGCGAGACCTTCAGGCTGATTGCGGCCAGCGGTGGCAGTGCGGACCGCTTGAAGGCCCCGGCCCGTTCGGAATACGCCCGCTTCCTGAAGGAGCAGGGCCGCTACCGGGAAGCGGCAGCCCAGTTCAAGCTCGCCGATGCCGAGCTGCAGAAGCGCCAGATCGAGCGGATCGACCCGGTCGGCTATGCCGAGTTGTTAGAACAGTACCGCGAGGCCCTCGCGAAGACCGGCCAAGCAAGCCAAGCCGCGAAGCTCGGGGCCAAGGCCAAGTCGCTGCGTGCCGGTCACCCGGCGCGGCCCGCCCACTTCCAGCCGAAGCCCTATCCGCGCACCCTCCAGCCCGGCCATCGGCTCTTCCCGCCGCTGAAGGCGTGAGGGGCTGATCTGCCGGGCGCGATTGCGCTCGGTCCTCAGTAGCCGAGCCGCTGTCGGGTCTCCTGCTTCTTGCGGGCCCGTTCCGGGAGCACGGCCTTGTAATACAGCGTCACCTCCGCGGCTAACAGGATCACGGCCGCAGCGAGCGGGATCGCCCATTTGGCTCGGCCCGGACCGCGGGCGATCCTCATCCCGATGCGGCGGGCGACCAGAATGAAGAAAAGAAGTTCGACCCAGATGAGGTGAAACAAGATCGGGGCACCGAAGAGATCCGGCCAGTGGAAGAGGCTGGCGACGCGCACGTAGATCAGAGCCACACCCACGAGCGCTCCGACGACCACGCCAGCAAGGGTACGTGCGACGGGGGGCTTGTCCTGTGATGCCTTGGCAGGGGTGTTGATAACAGCACGTTTGTATTCCACGCGCTAGCTTTAATCAGATCAGTCAAGTCACAGGCCGATTGCACCCAATTACCGCGAAGCCAAAAACGCCGCCCGGCAATCCCGGACGGCGTCTTGTTAGAATCTCTTCTCCCTCACCCCGCGAAGCGCAGTCCGCTTGATGATTGGAGGATTGGTGATCGGGTGATTGCGAAGCCTCACGGTTTCCCCGCGTCATCCAGCGCCTTCACGATCTGGCGGCGGAGCTCCACGCCTTCCACCTGGCCGGCGCTGCGCCACACGATCTCGCCCTTCGGGTTCAGGATCACCGTGTGCGGCAGCGCGCCGCTCCACTCCTTGTCGATCGCTTCCGCCAGCTTGTCGGGATTGCTGCCACTATAGATGTAGTTGTTCGTCGTCCGGCCTTCTTTCTCCACGGAGGGCTTGGTCTTGTCGGAGAGCGCGGCATTCAGCTTCTGCAGCAGCTTCGTCGCCTTCGGCTGGTCCTCCACCGGATCCGTGCTGATGGTGATGAAGTCGAACTCGCGGTTCTGGAAGCGGCGGTAGGCATCCACGAATTCCGGCAGCTCCGCCACGCAGGGCACGCAGGTGGTGGACCAGAAATTGATCACGCGGATGTTGCCGGAGGCGTTCTCGCGCAGCTTCTTCGCCGCCGCGTCATCCAGCTTCTCCATCGTCACCTGCTTGGCCACCCAGTTCTCCTGGTCCTTCTTGCGCCATGCCTCCTTCCACTTCCACTTCGTGGAGCAGCCGAAGGAGCGGGTCACAGGCTCCTCCACCTTCGTGCCGGCCAGCAGCGAGTCGATCGCGTTCTTCACGTAGCTCTTCTCCACCGCACCCTTCTTGCGCGCGGCATCGTCCATGCGGCCCGTATAGGCCAGCTTGCGGTCCTCGCCGAAGATGAAGACATGCGGCGTCGATTGCGCGCCCACCGTGTGGCTTAGCGTCTGCGTCTCGCCATCGTAGAGATAGGGCATCGTCCAGTTGTTGTCCTTGGCGAAGTCCGGCATCTCCTCGAAGGAATCGCCGTGCGCGCCGTAGCCTAGCTCGTCCGGCGTCAGGCCCAGCGGGCTGCTGCTATTGATCGCCACCACCGCCACGCCCTTGTCCTTGTAGGCCTGGTGGATCTCCTCCATCCGCGGTGCCGCGGCGATCGCGTCCGGGCAGTGGTTGCAGGTGAAGATCAGGCACAGCACCTTCGCCTTGGAGAAGTCTTCCAGCTTGTAGGTCTTGCCATCGATCGCGGGCAGCGAGAAATCCGGCACCGGGGAACCGATCGCCAGCACCGGCGGGTTCGGCGGATCGGCGGCGAATGCGGTCCCCGCCGCAGTGGCGGCGAGGGCGAAGCTGAGGAGAAGCGATTTCATGGGATTTGCGGCAATGCGTGGGCTAGGGGCTGGCAGGGAAGCGCGAGGAGCTCCGGCCAGCCCGGAACGATTGGATACCGCCCATGCCAGCCGGATTTTGCTGGGAGGGCAAGGTTCGAGGGAAATTCCGCCGGGCTGTGGCATGAGGCACCCGCCCTGAGGATCTTGAGGGCTCATGGGTGAAACGGAATCCGCTCCAGACCTCGGGCCGATCGACCACGGATTGCACGGATTCTAAGGATTTTACGGATGAGAATGAGTTTGTTCCGTGGGAGGGAGCGCCCATTCCAACTGACCCGGCTCCTGTTTCTAAATCCGTAAAATCCGTCCAATCCGTGTTCATGGCCTCCCTCAGCTCTCAAACGCCTCAATCCGCAATCGTTCAGCGCGAGAGGCCTTGACGAAGGGGCGATGGTGTTCTAGTGAACACTGCATGCATTCCTCCGACGATCACCTCGCAAAACCGCATAACGTGCTGGAAATGCAGGAGCCCTATTGGCAGGACCCAAGGTTCTCGCCTCCCGAGCTGGAGCAGGAGCCGCTCGATAACCCCGCCAACCTGATCCCGTTCCCCGTTTCTGCGAAACCCTCAACCCCGCCCCCCGATGTCGATCTCCCGTGGTGATACGCCCGCCGTCGCCGTCGGCCAGGACGCGCCCCACTGTCGCGGCCTACTCGGCCAATGCCGGGTAGGGGACTGGATCTACCCTGCGGATGTCTTCGAGTGGTGGGGCCTCACCGGCACCCGCCGCTACCAACCCGGCGGCAAGCACCCCTTCGATCCCGCCTGCTTCGACCGCAGCCTGCCCGTCTGGATCTTTGAACGCCACGACCACCCGCTCGTCCGGGGTGGGACCAGGCATTCGCTGCGGGTGTGGAAGCGGGTGAGGTGATTGGGGAGGACTGACATGCTAGCCAATCGCTTCGCCACCACCCGGGAGTGCCGGTGGCCGGGAGCCCGTTGCTGGATCTCGTCGGAGATCAGCTTTCGTCCGTATCCGGACGCTCCGAGCCTGACGCCTGGCACCATCGTAGCCCTTGCCGAGCGCGGGGACCTATGGGTGCAGATTCCCTATCGCTGCGTGCTCATGGACCAGCGCGGCCTCTGCTTCAGTAAGGAGTATCTCACCCGGCGGCAGCGTTGGATTCCGGAGTCGGATCCGCGCGTGCGCACCTACCTTCTCTTCAAGCTGAATGAAGCGCGTGCCTTGGAGGATGTGACCTGTATCGGATACTCCTACCGGCTCGGTCTAATCCGGAGCTACAAGCACGCCCTCCGCCGCAACGCCTGGTATGCCGATCAGCAGCCGGGGGATGGGGATGAGGGGTAAGGGAAGTGGTGTCGCTGGCAGCTAGTTGGTGGCCTCGGTTCTCAGGGCACCCTGTTCGCCTGCATGAGCAGTTTGAGCCGCCCGGCCTTGCCTTTGACTTGGAAGCTGGAGCCGTCTACCGAGACAAGTGCCTTGAATTTTCCATTCGTTCCTACTCCAGAGAGGATGATTTTCCCTTTCTTGATCTTCCAAGTGCCATAGTAGGCGGAGAGAATCACCCCTGATACCATCGCGGTGGAACTGAATGCCCCACCTTTGTAGAGCGTATAGGTTCCGGTGACCGGATATGGCGACGTGGTTGTTTCCACCAAATAGAGGGAGTCCGCCGTTTCAGGCATCGTCCCGCTGTAAGTGGAGATGAAGGTTGTCTTTCGGCCTTTAACGGTTTCGATGTGCAGCCCGGACCAGTTGCCAGCAAGATCCTTCAATTCGATCGCGGATGCGCATGCCGCAAACAGGATCATGAACGCAGTGATGAGGAGTCGTTTCATTGTGTCTGAGGAGGAGGACCACGCGATTTATCCAAGTGGCGGCAGTTCGAACAAATGCAGCTGATAGGGATATCTTGCTCATCCATCTGTCACAAGCACTACGGTAGAAAACCGCAGATAGCTTTTCCTGTAATGGTGTCGGCAAGCATCCCAACTGAGGTTTCGGTTAGCCCCTCGTCGTCAACGTGCTTCCCACACCCAAATCACTTTTTTCCGATTTGCGGCCGGCAAGGATTCTCCCCCTAGCCAAGGTCCGAATGGAGGTGTTCATATGAACACATGTCAGGACGACACATTGAACGAGGAGGAACGAGTGCAGGATTGAAGAACGAGGTGCGGGATCCGGAGTGGATCCGCCCGCGGCAGGTGAAGGAGTTGTTCGGGATCGGCCAAGCGCATGTGGCGCAGATGATTCGGGACGGGCGGGTGAAGTCGGTGAGCTTGTGCCCGCCGGGCAAGGCGACGGGGACGCGCCTGATCTCTTTCCCGAGCCTCTGCGCCTATCTGGACCAGCTGGCGGCGGAGCAACAAGCGCAAGCTCCGCAGGAGCAGGCCGCTGCGCAGGAAGGAGGTGAGGCATGAGCTTCAGCTTCAATATCCCCTACTACCCGGGACAGGAGAACGCGAAGCCGATCACCGTGGAGTTGCTCATGCGCGGGGCGGGCAAGTCGGAGGAGGAGATCGCGGAATACTTGGCGGCCAATGCCGCGGCGGATGCGGAAGCGGAGGCGGAGATTGCGCGGGCTTCGCAGCCCTACACGCCCGCCCCGGCGACGAAGAAGCGGCAGTGGCTCCAGACTTGGACCACGCGGGACTTCATCAACTTCCAGGCACCGCCGGACTTCAAGCTGATGGGCGAGTGCCATCTCACCCGCGGCAGCCTCACCGTGCTGGGCGGTTGGCCGGGGGTGGGCAAGAGCCGGGCGGCGCTGGCGCTGGCGATCGCCGGGGCGCGGGGCGTGCCGTGGCTAGGGCACCGGGTGCATGCGCGCTTCCGCACGCTGATCATCCAGTGCGAGAACGGGCCGCACCGTCTGAAGGAAGAGCTGGCGGAGGCGCTGCAAGGGCAGGGGACCGTGCTAGACGATTCGCTGCTGATCACGCCGCCGCCGCCCTACGGGCTGGCCTTTCAGGAGGCGGGCTTCCGTCAGGAACTGCGGGAGAAGATCGCCAGCTTCAAGCCGGGGCTGGTGATCATCGATCCCTGGAACCGCGCGGCGGATGGCGACAAGCAGGCGGACTACCGCACGGCGCTGGACTCGATCTTCGAGTGCCTGCCGGAGGACCCGGCGGAGAAGCCCGCGCTGCTGGTCATCCACCACATGCGCAAGAAGAGCGGGGAAGTCAGCCGCAAGCAGGGTCGCGACCTGCTGCACGAGCTGGCAGGCAGCTACCAGATCGGCAGTGCCGCGCGCTGCGTCTTCGTGCTGGAGGCGGCGAGCAACGACACCTGCGACAACGCGGTGGTGCTGACCTGCTGCAAGAACAACGACGGCGTGGAAGGCGCGCCGAGCGCGTGGTTCCGGCGGAACGGGTTGTTCGAGCCGAATCCGGAGTTCGATATGGCGGGGTTCCTGGAGGGCGCGGAGACGATCTCCAACAAGGGCACCCGGGTTCCCTTCGCGGAGATCCGGGAGACTCTGCAGGGCATGCGAGGTGAAAGCACCGGGCGGGCGGCAGCGCGTCTCGTGGAGGCTGATGTCTGCTCGCGTGCCACGGCCTATCGTGTGCTCAAACAGTTCCCCGACCACATCATCGAGGACAGTGAGGGCAAGCTGTGGTGGAAGGAGGGCTAAGTGACAGGGAACCGCGTCTCGTCTTGTCCGTTTCCCTAGGGGGGTGAGTCGAGATGATACGGCGCGGCCCTGCCGGAGGAAGGCGGAGGGAAGGTCGCGTGCAGGTAAAGGGAGAATAGGAAGAAATAGAATATTACTATATTCTACTATTACTATCGTACTAACCACGAGCCCCTACTTGTGCGCGACATCTCTCCTGCCCTTCCATCCCCGGCGCGGTCTGTCTCGTCTTGTGTCACCCCCCTTAGGGAAATGGACAAGACAAGACGAGGCTGCGGCTCGATTGGCGCGAAGGGACGGGGAAGAAGCAGGCTTTTGCTCGGCGTGATGGTCTGTCTCGTCTCGTGTCACCCCCCTAGGGAAACGGACAAGACGAGACGCGGCACCGCCGCCTTGGACTGCGTGCAGCCTGCTGCCGCTTTCGGCAGGCAGCCCTGCTACCGTGAAGCGGTGGGGAAGGTCGCGGGTTTTTCTTGGGGGGCGTGTCCTACCATCTCCCATAGTTCACGTGACTTTTTGTTACTGCGGACCAATCGATCACGGATTTACCGATTGGACGGATTACACGGATTTTGAACCGATGAACGGGCCAGAACTCACCGCCCGCGCAAATCCGTAAATCCGTTGGAATCCGTAAATCCGTCGCTACTGCCCGAAGCACCGAAAAGTCACCTGGTTGCATCGACTTGGCATCAGCTTATTAGGAAGCCGCTTGGTCGGGAAGCTAGACACCTTCTGGTCCGGGATGACCGGGGATGTGAGGATCATCAACCGTGCTCCGCAGCAGGCTGCGTTCGTGAAAGCTGCAGCAGGCTGCACGCAGTCCAAGGAGCCTGCGGCTCGATCGGGGCCCTCAGGGAAGGATTGCGCCATTCCATTTTTCCCCTTTATTAGGAGTTCAAAGTTCATCCCTCATCAGGTGAACCTTCCGCTCTAACCCATGAGACTGAAATTCTGCGGTGCCGCCGGCACCACTACCGGCTCCCAGCATCTGTTGGAGATCAATGGCACCCGCATCCTGCTCGATTGCGGGCTCTACCAGGGCCGCCGCGATGATAGCTACGAGGTGAACTGCAAGTTCCCGCACTTCGATCCGCGGGAGATCGATGTGGTGATACTCTCGCACGCGCACATCGACCACAGCGGGAACCTGCCAAACCTCTGCAAGCAGGGCTTCACGGGGAATATCTACTCCACCTTCGCCACCCGCGACCTGTGCCAGATCATGCTGGCGGATAGCGCGCACATCCAGGAGCAGGACACCGAGTACCTGAACAAGGACCGCGCGAAGGACGGGCTGCCGCCGGTGAAGCCGCTCTACATGAAGGAGGATGCGGAGCGCTGCCTGCGCCAGTTCGTGACGATGAACTACGAGCGCCCGATGCCGGTGGCGGATGGCGTGACGGTGACCTTCTACGATGCCGGCCACATCCTCGGGGCCGCGCAGGTTTTGTTAGAGATCGTCGATCGGGAAGACGGCGGGAAGAAGAAGCGCTTCCTCTTCTCCGGGGATATCGGGCGCGGGGGGAACGAGATCCTGCGCGATCCCGCGGTGGTGCGGGACGTGGACTACGTGCTGATGGAAAGCACCTACGGCGGTCGCGAGCACGAGCTGCCGACCGGGGCCACGGATGAATTCGGCGATCTGCTGAATGCCGCGCTGGCCCGCCGGGGCAAGGTGATGATCCCGGCCTTCGCCGTGGAGCGCACGCAGGCGCTGCTCTACATCATCCACCAGCTCTTCCGCACCGGGAAGGTGCAGCCGGTGCCGGTGTATGTGGATAGCCCGCTGGCGGTGAATGCCACGGAGATCTTCCGCATCCACCCGGAGTGCTTCAACGAGACTGTCTACAAGTTCCTCTTCGAGGAGAGCGATCCCTTCATCTTCCCGGACCTGCACCTGATCCGCGCGGTGGATGACTCCAAGAAGCTGAACCAGGTGGAAGGCCCCTGCGTGATCATCTCCGCCTCCGGCATGTGCGAGGCGGGCCGCATCCGCCACCACCTGAAGAACGGTCTGGATGACCCGCGGAATACCGTGCTCTTCGTGGGCTACTGCGCGGACAACACGCTGGGCCGCGCGATCCGCGATGGCAGGCCGGAGGTGAACATCTTCGGCAAGCCGGTGAAGGTGCGTGCGCAAATCGAGACCATCGACTCCTTCTCCGGTCACGCGGATCACTCCGAGCTGCTCGATTGGTTCCACAAGATCACCGGCCCGAAGAAGAACGTCTGGCTGGTCCACGGCGAACCCGAACGCGCGAACGCCCTGCGCGCCGCGCTGGCCAACGAGCACGACGGCGCCATCGACGTCGCGGTGCTCGGGGAGAGTTTTGAGATTTAGGATAGCTTTGGACTCGGGTGGGGAAGTCGAACAGGCCTCCTCACTTGGCCATGCTCGACAAGCCGATTCTAAAGCTCCAACGGAGCGGCAAGGAGATAGCCCAGGGTAAGGAGCAAAGCGACGCAACCCTGGGTCACGCACCGCACAAGACCGGCCCTCTGAAGGAGGGCGAGGAGGATTCGCACGACCCGCGATCCCCGTCCCTCTCAATCCCACACGTATCGCTCATCCCACTCCATGCCGTAATGGCTCAGGAGCTTGCGATACTCCTCTTGGAACGTGGTCGTGCGATGATGCTCCGCCTGATTCGCGATGTATTTCTCCAGCGCCTCCCGATGCGCAGGGCTAATGGAAAACATGCCGTAACCATGTTGCCAATGGAATGAGGCCAGCCTTTTGTCCCGCGCTTTGATCCATTTCGAGCTGCTCATCTTGATCTCCTTCACCAGATCCGACGGCGCGATGGTGCGCGGATGCGAGATGAAGAGGTGGATGTGATCGGTCACGGAGCCCGCCGCCAGAAGGGGGCCTGAATGATGCCCCACGATACCGCCGATGTAGCCATGGAGGTCATCGCGCAGTTCATCCGACAGCAAGGGCTCGCGGCCTTTGGTCGAGAAGACGAGATGAACAAGGAGGGATGCAAGCGATTGCGGCACGCGAGGAGGATGGATTGATCGGACACGCGGGAGCAAGCCCGCCTCCTCGCCCTCCTTCAGAGGGCCGGTCTTGTGCGGTGCGTGACCCAGGGTTGCGTCGCTTTGCTCCTTACCCTGGGCTGTCTCCTTGTCGCTCCGTTGGAGCTTTAGAACTCCTGACCGGCTATCTCCTTGTCGCTCCGTTGGAGCTTTAGAGGTCCCGACCGGCTATCTCCTTGCCGCTCCGTTGGAGCTTTAGAGATCCCGACCGGGCTATCTCCTTGGCGCTCCGTTGGAGCTGAAGAGGAGGAACCGGCGGGACACGCGGGATCAAGCGCGACTCCTCGCCGCTCCGTTGGAGCTCTGGAATGGTCGCTCGCGATCAATACATCAGGTTCGCGTTCGGATCGGTGGTGCCGAGCGCGAGGCCGCCGCTGGTGCCGCTGATGGCGGCGGCGGTGGCGGCCATGGTGACCATGGGGGCCACGCGATTGCCTGCGGCGATGGTCCAGCCGTTGTTGCGCGAGACGTTCCGGATCACGACGTTCGGGAAGCTCGTGAGGCGGATGCCGGTGTCGTTGAATTGAAGGGTATTGCCCTCGATGCGGTTGTTGAAGCTGGCGCTGAAGATGCCTGGACCGTTGCCGGTGGAGGGGCCGTTCTCGTTGCAGGTATTCCCGATGACCGAGCACAGCGAGCCGACCACGATGCCCGCGCCGTGATTCCGGTAGGTGGTGCAGCCGCGGATGGTGACCATGTTCGCCGCGATGATCCCCGCGCCCATGCGCTCCGTGGGCAGGCCGCCGGTATTCGTCTGCCGCGAGACGTTGCAGTCGATCACGCTGGAATTCTCCAGCACGGAGATGCCGCCGGATTCGTTGACGGTGGAGCTATTCTCGCTGACTTGGCAGCCGGTGACCATGCAATCGGTTCCGGTCTTGATGCCGAAGGTGCCGCTGCATGATTTCACGAGACAGTCGGTCACGATGGATGAATTGCCGGTGCCGATGCCATTCGACACCGTGGAGCCCGTGACCCGGCAGCGCTCCACCTTGCTGCCGTGCATCGTCCGCAGGCCGAAGCCTGTGCCGGTGCTGCCCTCCACCGAGCAATCACTCACGGTGCCGTTATCCTCGGTGGCGATCCCGATGGCATCCGCACCAGCGGCGCTGCAGAAACGGACCGTGCCGCCATCGCCCATCTCGATACCGCTGAAGCCGCCGGAAGTGATGCAAGCTTCTGCCAGGCAGTTCGCGCCGAGGACGATGCTTTTGAAGCCGTTGCCGACGGCGTTGCAGTTCCTGACCACCGAGTTATCTCCCGCGCCCATTCCGGAGGCGGTGTTGTTCCGGAACTGACATCCGTGGATCCAGGCATTCTTCCCGGTGTACATGCCCGAGCCGGGGTTGTCGTGGCTGCGGATGTTCTCCACCCGGTTGCTCTCCCCATTGGCCTGTAGACCGAAGCCGCTCCAGCCGCGCAGACTGCCATTCATGACCGTGAAGTGATTGGCCGTAACCAGGATCCCGCAGATCGAGAAGCCGGTGCCGTTCCCGATGATGGCAAAGCCGTTCAAGTCCAGCGTCACGTTCTGCGCGTTCACGGTGATCCCGTTGGAAGTGCCGGATTGCGAGATGTTGGCGGTGAGATAATAGGAGCCCGGCTGGCTGATGACGTGCGCGATGGTGCCGCCTGCGAGCGGGATGCGCGGCTCCACCTGGTGCAGCGTCTTCATCGCGGGCTGCGGGTTGCCGCTGCCATCGAGCGGTGCGGTGGGGCCCACTTCCGGGCCGGTGGTATTCGGCGGGGTCAGCGGGCCTTGGGCGCAGGCCGTGCCGAGCGAGAGCAGGGTGAGAGGCAGGAGGAGCTTCATGGTGGGCAAGGGATTGCCGAGGCAAGCGCGGAGCGGGGCTCCGGACTGCAGACGGCGATGGAAGCAGTCTTCCGGGTCAGGGAAGACACGGGAATATCACCCCGCCTTATAATCAGGTGCCGTGAACCTGACAATACGCGGGAGCGCGTACGCAGCCTCCGCCCGCTACTCCCTTACCCGCGTGGTCACTTCGCGGAAGCGCTTCTCGTAGTCCGCGTGGTTGGTCTTCATCAGGCGGTCCCAGATATTGAAGTAGAGGCCGTAGTTCCCGCGCATCTTCTCGTGATGCATCGCGTGGTTGGTCGGCGTGTTCAGGAACTTGCCGATCCACGAATCCATCATCCGCTTCGGGTAGATCTCGAAGCCGGTGTGGCCCACGATGTTGAAGGTGATCTGCCAGACCATGAAGAGGCCGAAGGCGGCGGGATGCATGGGCATGATGACCAGCACCAGCGGGAAGATCAGCGCCTGCACCACCGCCTCTGCGGGATCGAAGGCGTAGGCTGCCCACGGGCTGGGATTGTGCGAGAGATGGTGCACGCGGTGGAAGTGGCGGAAGAGCTTGCGGTGATGCATCAGCCGGTGCGTCCAGTAGAACCACGCATCGTGAATGAAGATCGCTGCCACGATGCTGAGCCAGAACCACGCCACCGGGTAATCGCCGCGCTTGAAGTAGAGCTGCGTCCAACCCTCCCGCGCCATCACGAAGGTCAGCGCGCCGACCGCGGCGAAGATGACGACCGAGGTGGCGGAGTAGAGCATCTCGCGCCGGATGTCCGAGCCCGCCGGGAGCTTCTGCACCACCTTGCGATGCTTCCAGCGGCGGTAGAAGAGCACATAGGCCAGCAACCACGCGATCCCTGCCAGCATGGCATAACGCAGCGCGAGAAAGAGCGAGGTGCGGGAAACCGACTGGAAGAAATCCAGCAGGGGCTCGAGCAGCGGCAGGTCATTCATGCGAAGCGGAGCGAGAGAATCGCAGCAGCTTACGCGGCATGGGGGCGAAAGCTACCAGTGAATCGCGGCATCCGCTGCGGCTAGGGCAGCTTCAGCACCTTTACCCGGGCGAAGCGCGTGGTGTTGGTGACGGTGTCGGTGATCGTGACGCGCTCCCAGTTCGGATCGATGGAGACCACGGATTCGGTGCCGCTGGCGGCGGACCAGGAGGCTCCCGTGAGAGCGGAGGAGAACTGCGGCGTGTAGGTGAGGCCGGGGTTGGTGGCGGCCTTCAGGCGCAGGTATTGGACATTGAGCACCGGGCCGCCCGGGCCTTGGGAAACCCAGATGCGCGGCAATCCAGCGGTGCCGTTGGCGGTGAGGATGGGCACGCCGGGTGTCAGCGGCGGGAGATTGAAGGCGCGCTCCAGCAGGTTCACCAGACCGTCGCGGTCGGGATCGGCGTCCCAGCCGGAGATCTGCTCATTGGTGGCATTCGCGCCGAAGTTCGCCTGCTGCCATGGGTCCGGCTGATAGGTGATGAGCTGCAGGGATTGGACGGGGCTCCAGTGAATGTCGTTCCAGCCGGTGCCATGCTGGCCGGAGGTATTCCAGCCACAGGCCCAGACGTAGCCGTCGGTTTTCAGAAACAAGCTGTCAAGTTCACCGGCCGAAATCGCTTGGACGTTGGTCATCCCCGGCACCTGCACCGGAGAGGTACGAGGGGTGATGGTCGAGTTGGGATCGCCGAGCTGGCCGGATTGAGTGCTGCCGCAGCCCCAGGCACTGCCGTCGGTTTTCAGGAACAGACTGTGATGGCTTCCCGCCGCGATGGCCTGCACGCCGGTCATCATTTGCACCGGGGCATCGCGACGATTGGAATACGAGGCGGGTTCGCCCAGCTGGCCGAAGCCATTGTCCCCGCAGGCCCAGACGCTGCCATCGTACTTCAGGAACAGGCTGTGACCCACGTCATAGCTCGGCCCGCTCGCGGCGATGGCTTGGACCTCGGACATTACCTGCACCGGGGTGCTGAGATCGAGATTGTTGAGCGCCGTGTCGTTGTTGCCGAGCTGGCCGCGGTTATTGCGTCCGCAGGCCCAGACGCTGCCATCGGTCTTCAGGAACAGGCTGTGCCCGTATCCCGCAGCGATGGCTTTCACGCCGGTCATCACTTGCACCGGGGCACTGCGGGTGGTGGTCGTGCCATCGCCGAGCTGGCCGTAAGAGTTGCTTCCGCAGGACCAGACACTGCCGTCGGTCTTCAGGAACAGGCTGTGAAATTTTCCCG
The DNA here is from genome assembly GCF_025950095.1 of Luteolibacter rhizosphaerae. Classification (NCBI taxonomy): domain Bacteria; kingdom Pseudomonadati; phylum Verrucomicrobiota; class Verrucomicrobiia; order Verrucomicrobiales; family Verrucomicrobiaceae; genus Neoluteolibacter; species Neoluteolibacter rhizosphaerae. The sequence goes on from NZ_JAPDDR010000005.1 coordinate 230,655, forward strand.
ATGCGATGGCTTTCACACCGGTCATCACTTGGCCCGGGGTACTGCGTTGGGTGGTCGTGCCGTCACCGAATTGGCCGAAGCCATTCTGTCCGCAGGCCCAGAGAGTGTCGTCGGTCTTCAGGAAGAAGCTGCGCCCGTATCCCGCGGCGATGGCTTTCACGCCGCTCAGCGCCTGCACCGGGTTATAGCGGAAGCTGGTCGTGCCGTCGCCGAGCTGGCTGTTCGCGTTCCCGCCGCTGGCCCATGCGCTGCCATCGGTTTTCAGGAACAAGCAGTGGGTTCCCCCGCCTTCGGAATAGCCTGCCGAGATCGCTGCGGTCTCCAGCACCGGATTGTAGGGTCCTACGACGAGGAAGGCCGGCTGGCTCACCATGGTCGTGCCCCAGTTGCTGACGGCACAGGAGTAGAAGCCGTTGTCCCCGCTCACGGTGCTGGCAATGGTGTAGCTCGTGCCGGTGGCACCGGGAATGTTCGCGTGGTTCTTCCGCCATTGGTAAGTGAGCGGACCTTCTCCGGAGGCGGTGGCGGCGATGGTGAAGGTAACGGCTTGTCCGGGATTCACCTTCCGGCTCAGGGGATGGGTGTTGATGGTGGGAGGATACCCGGGCCTGGTGACCGCGATGGTGTAGGTGCGCGTGGTGACACCGTCCTGCGCCGTTACTACGATGGTGATAGTATTGCTGCCCAAGCTCAGGGGAATGGACCGACCGCTTCCCGAGGTGGCGGCGCTACCATTGATGGTGATGCTGGCGTTCGCCTGGGTGCGGGTCGGTGTGACGGTGACGCTGGAGTAAAAGTAAGGCACCGTGGCCGTGTAGGAGAGGGTGCCGCTGGCGAAGCCGGGGAAGAGCGACGCGACATCCAGAGAAAGGCTGGCGAGCGTGGCGACATTGCTGGGCGCGGTGAAGTTGACCGTGCTGGAGTAGCCGGTGCCCTGGCTGTTGGTGGCGTAGGCGCGGAAGCTATAGGCCGTGCCGGGCACCAGGCTGGTGGCATTCACGGTGAAGACGCCGTTGCCGCCGGTGGTGCTGAGATTCGTCACCCCGCTGCCGCCGAGCGCGGGGTTTGCATTGGTGGCCGTGGGGGCGAGCACCACGCCGCGCGCGGTGACGGCACTGAGTCCGGCACTGAAAACATTCCCGCCGAGCGTCGCACTGGTGGCGGTGACGGCGGTGAAGCTGGGCGCAATGACGACCGGCGTATCGATGAGCTGGAGCACCTGCACCGGGACACTGCGGTCATCAAAGGATCCGTCACCGAGTTGGCCATTGCCGTTCTCACCGCAGGCCCAGACGCTGCCATCGAACTTCATGAACAGGCTGTGACTCCCTTGGATACTTCCGGCCGCGGAGAGCGCCTGGATGCCGCTGGTCATCCCGATCGGCTGCACCGGGGCAAGGCGGGTCATGTTGGAGTTATCTCCGAGCTGGTAGCTCTGGTTGTAACCGCAGGCCCGGGCGCTGCTGCCGTCAATCCTCACGAACAAGCTAAAGCGGTATCCCGCCTCGATGGCTTGGATGCCGGTCTGGACCTGCACCGGGGTGTTGGAGCCGCTCGTCGTGCCGGTGCCGAAGGGGCCTTGCGAATTGGCTCCGCAGGCCCACACGCTTTCGTCGCTCTTCAGGAACAAGCTATGGGACTCTCCCGCGGAGATTGCTGTCACACCGCTGCTCAGCCCTGTGGCCTGCACCGGGATGACACGGTCGCCCGTGCTGCCGTCGCCGAGCACGCCGGAGCCATTGTCTCCGGCTCCCCAGACGCTGCCATCGGTTTTCAGGAACAGGGTGTAGCGCCCGTTCTCACCACCTCCGGCCGAGATGGCTTGCACGCCGGTGAACACCTGCACCGGGACGTTTTGGTTAGAGAAGCCACCATTGCCGAATTGGCCGTCGCCATTGTTTCCGCAGGCCCAGACACTGCCGTCGGTCTTCAAGAACAAGCTGAACTGATACCCCGCCGCGATGGCCTTGACTCCGCTTAGGGAAGTGATCTGCACCAGGGTGTTGCTGCTGGTATTCGTGCCATTGCCGAGCTGGCCGTGGTTGTTGGCTCCGCAGGCCCAGACGCTGCCATTACTCATCAGGAACAAGCTGTGCGCGTTTCCTGCGGAGATGGCCTGGACATCGGTCATTACCTGCACCGGGGTGAGCACGTTGCCAAACGAGCCGTTACCGACTTGGCCGTCGGAGTTCTTTCCACAGGCCCAGGCACTGCCGTTGCTCTTCAGGAACAGGCTATGGGAGTCGCCTGCGGAGATGGCGGGGATGGCCGCCCGGAGACCGGAGATCAGGCCGATGCACGCGAGGAGGAGAAACAGCGGACGGAGGAGGCGGGTGCTCATGGTTAGTCGCGGTTCTAGATCGACCCAATCTGCTTCCGGAGGCAGGGAGAAGTGCTTCCGGGAGAATCCGGCCAAGGTGCCAAGTCATCCAAGTTCGGCCACGGATCGGCTAAACTAAGTTATGCTGGAGCGTCGCCGTGGAGAGTGGGGTGATAGTGGCCTGAAGATCAAGGCCGGACTAACGGGCCCTGAAGGCGGACGCCTGCGCTCCGCGATGGCGCATATCTATCGGGCGCTCACCTGCTTGCCCGGCAGATAGGGATATCAGGCCGACTCCTGGAGCCGCTTCTCGAATACCTTCGAATCCCGGCCGCTATCCTCGAGCTGCTTCCGCCGCCCGGCAGGCAGCACGGAGGGATCGCGCAGGGTGTAGTGCACGCGGTTCTCGAAGAAGTCCGCCGCCCGGGTGGTGAGGGCGAAGACGCGGGGGATCTTCCGCTGCCGTGCCATCTCCTCCGCATGGTGGACCAGGTCCACGCCATAGCCGCGGCCTTCGTGATTCAGCTTCACGTAGAGGCAGGCCACCTCCGCCGTGTCCTCGCCGGGATACTCGTGCAGGGCCACGCAGCCGACGACGTTGTCGTCGATGGTCATCACGTGATAGTCGCCGACGTTCTCGTAGATGTCCTCGTAGGTGCGGGCCAGCAGCTTGGTGCGGCGCACGGAGCGGCCGATCATGCCGAGCAGCTCCGGGATGTCCTCCTCGCGCAGCGGGCGGATCTGGCGGTAGCTGTCGGCGTGGACCATGGTGCCCACGCCTTCGTTCGAGAAGAGTTCGTCCACCAGCACGCCTTGGCGGCGGCCGTTCAGCACGTGCACGCGGGGCACGCCGCGGCGGCAGGCTTCCGCAGCGGCGGTGAGCAGGTGCGCTCCCGTGACGGTGCCGGAGTTCGCCAGCACATCGGCCTCCGCGGCGCGGACGGCGGGCACCGGCTCGCCATCGATGAGGATGGCTTCCTCTAACAGGGCGATCAGCTTCACCGCGCCGATGCCGAGCGTGAAGTCCACCACCTTCGGATCGAGCGGGTCTTGGAAGGACGCATCCGCCACCACGGTCTGGCCGCGGGCGAGGATCGCCTTCGCCTCCTCGATCGCACCGGGTTCACCGAGCGGCTTGCTCAGGCGCGCGGACATGATCTCGCACTCCAGGGTCCAGTCGTACAGGTCCTTCAGGTCGCCGCCCAGCACGCCCAGGATCAGCTTCACGCCGATGTCTTCCATCGCCGCGAGGTCGAGCAGGCTTTCCGCGATGGCGGGCTCGGGCAGCAATCCGGCCTCGATGAGCACGACGAAGATCTTCCCGCGGAAGCGCGGGACGTATTCCAGAACCGCCCTGACATCACCTTGATCGGCCACGGGGGATTCCTAGCAGGACCGGGCGCGGGTGCAATCGCGGCGTGAGGCAGGTCTTACGGTGGCGGACCCGCCGGTAGACGGTCGATGCGGGCAATGAAGCTGCCCGCGAGATGGAGGATCTGGGCGGCGACCAGAACGTAGCCTCCCGCGTTTGGCTTCAAGGGGACCAGCTCCATGGCGACGAGGTAGGCCAAGGCCCCGCTGAGGCAGGCGAGCGCGAGCAGGGACATGACCCGCGTGCCCCAGAGCGCGAGCGCGGACCGCCGGAAGACGCCGACAAGAAGAGGGCTGGAGACGAACAGCAGCGAGCTCATGAGGAAGCCGGCATCTGGTATGGGTCTCATTCCCAAGGGGCTGGCAACCACCTTCCAGAGCTCCCAGCTGGTGCGATCGGAAGTCTTGGACCACGGCAGGAAGTGGAAGGCCGTGAAGGCGATGAGAGCCAGGATGAAGAAGGCGAGAGCGATGCGATTTCTCATGCGGCAATACCGGGATCATCGCCCGGCAGCGATGGCTTCGGGCGGGGCTTCACCACGATCATACCCGCGAGGTGGAGGGCTTCGGGCGGGGCTTCACCACGACCATGCCCGCGAGGTGGAGGGCTTGGGCGAGCATCATGCAGATCATGCCGCTACCGGCGAGGAATCGGCCAAAGTTTGCGGCGACGTAGAGCAGGAAGCCGGTGACCCCGATAAGGGCGAGGCCCGACATGACGAGCACCAGATTCCGGGCGAGTCGCGAGGTCTCGAAGACCGGCACCAGCAGGGGACTGGCGACCAGGATGAGGCTCGAGGTGAAGAAGCCGGTGGTGGGAAGCAGATCCTTGAGATCACCGGCCGATCTTGGAATCCGCGATACGTAGCGCCAGACTTCCCAGCCCGGCATGGAGTGGCGGTCGTTGTTCCAAGGCAGGAAGTGGAAGGCCACGAAGAGGACCAGGGCCAGCGTGAGCAGGATGATGGCGAGTCGTCTCCGGTTCATACCACGGGAGGGGGCGCGAATGATTCACTTTCGAGCGGAGACTTCTCCCGCCGGATGAAGAGCAGGCCGAGGAAGTTCAGCGCCAGCGCCGCGAGCAGGCAATGGATGCCCGATCCCGGGATGGCCTCACCATCGTGGAAGAAGATGAGCAGCAGGACGCCTCCCAATCCGCAAAGCGTGGCACCGGAGACCAACACCACCGTCCACCACATCCAGCGCGAACGATGCAGCAGGGGCACCAGAAAGGGACTGACGATGATAAGAAAGGCCGCGCAGAGAAAGCCCGCGAGCGCGATCATGTCCTGCGGGTCATTCGCGGAGGGATCCTTGGCGAATTCGACGACCTCTCCCCAGACCTCATAGCCTCGATCCGGCTCGATTCCGTAGAGGTCCGGAGGGTAAACTTCCAATGGGAGAAAATGAAAAGCGATGTAGGCGATGAGTGCCGTGATCAGCAGCGCAAGGGCGATCAGGTTCATCCGGCGGGCGCGCTCCATCGTCATCGAGGATCGTGAAGCAGGCTCACGGTGCAAGCGGATTGTCCGGTGACTCCGGTAGCACCGGGTCCAGCGGCTTGATGCGGGCAAGCACGGCGAGGCCGAGGAAATTCAGCAGCACGGAGGCGAGCATGGAGAGCATCGCCGGAGGGATGCCGGAGAAGTTGGACGGAGCGCCCGCCGAGCCTATGATGATGAGCCAAGCGACCAGCGAAAGACCCGCGATCATGGTGCAGATGCCCCATAGTGGCCGCGACCTCAGGAGAAGCGGGACGATGAATGGTGAGACAAGTGCGAGAAGCAACCAACTGACCGCGGCCACCAGGCCCATCCCGACCAAAGGCTCTTGGGCTGCTGCATGGAAGAGTGCATCCAAGTCACGGCGATACACCCATAGCGCCTGCCAGATGATCCACCCCCGCTCGACACTACCATCGGAGCGAACCTCATCGATCGGAAGGACATGAAAGCCGATGAGACAGACGAAGGCCGCGAGCAGGAGAACCCGCGCGGCGATCTCCCGGTCGCTTCTTCGAGACATGTGGAAGCGATAGCGGGAGATGGATGGACACACAAGAGGGGAGCACGCGGCAAGCGATACCCCCCTCGGTCAGGCTGCGATCTCCGCAGGATGGATCAACCCAGCAGCCACAGCACCGGCTGCGGCCATACGCCCAGCACGATGACGGCGAGGGTGAGGCCGACCACGCAGTAGCGGGTGATCTGCGGCAGCACCAGCGGCTTGGAGTCCTCTGCAGGCGTCTCCCACCAGATGGCGCGGATGATCTTGAAGTAGTAGTAGAAGCCGGCGGCGGCACCCACGAAGGCGAGGATGACAGCCCACCACAGCTTGGCCTCCACCGCGAGGGTGAAGACGAAGAACTTGCCGATGAAGCCCGCGGTGAGCGGCACGCCCGCGAGCGCGGCCATGATGATCGTGAGGCCGAGGGCGAGGGTCGGGTTGCGCTTGCCGAGGCCGTTGAAGGCATCGATCTGCTCGGAGCCGTTCTGGATGCGCACCTGGGCCAGCACGAAGAAGCTGGCGAGCGTCATCAGCAGGTAGGTGGCGAGGTAGAAGGAGACGGTCTCCACCGAGCCGAGGCCTTCCGGGCTCACGCCCTTCCATGCGGCCAGCGCCAGCACCAGAAAGCCCGCGTGGGCGATCGAGGAGTAAGCCAGCAGGCGCTTGAAGTTGGTCTGGCTGATGGCGGCGAGATTGCCGAAGAGCAGGGTGGCACCGGCCATGATGGCGAGCATCAGCACGATCTTCGAGGCGATCGGCGAGCCGGCCTCCATTAGAGGCGTGAGGAAGCGGATCAGCAGGATGAAGCCCGCGGCCTTCGAACCCACCGAGAGGAAGGCGGTCGTCGGGGTCGGGGCACCTTGGTAAACGTCCGGGATCCACACCTGCATCGGCACGGCACCGATCTTGAAGCCCATGGCGATGAGGATGAGGGCGACACCAAAGAGGAGAGGGGCGGTGCTCTGAAGCGTGTGCGCCTTCGCTCCGATCTCCGCTAGGTTCATCGTGCCGGTCGCGCCGTAGATCCAAGCGATGCCGTAAACGAGGAAGCCGGTGCTAAGCGCGCCGAGGATGAGATACTTCACGCCCGCTTCCAGCGAGCCGACATTCCGCCGCAGGTAGGCGACGAGGATGTAGAAGGTGATGGTGACCAGCTCCAGCGCCACGAAGGCCCCGGCAAGGTCCTTGGCGGAGGCCATCCACATCATGCCTGCACAGGCGAAGACGGGAAGGGCGTAGAACTCGCCGGTGCCGTTCTCGGACTCCTGGTCGTCGGTGAAGCGGGTGAGGATCGAGCGGAAGTCGATCGACATCAGCACCACGAAGATGGTGCAGACCAGCGCAAAGCCCTTGTAGAAACGCGCCAGCGAATCGAACTGGTAGAAGTTCCAGAGCGCGTAGCTGCCCCACTTGTCGCCTGCATCGGCCTTTTCCGGACCCACCGCGAAGAAGAGCAGCACCAGGATAAAGGCGAGTCCCGCGACGGCGGAACCGCTGACCAGTGCCTTCGAGTTGCGCGGGCCGAATGCTTCCAGCATCAGCAGGGCGAGGCCGAGCGTGACGGTGAGGGCTTCGAGGTAGTAGGCGGGCATGGGAAGAAGTGAAAAGTGCTCAGTGATCGGTGATCAGTGAAAGTCACTTGAGGAGATTCAGAAGCAGGTTCGGGTAGAGGCCGACGGCGAGCAGGGCGATGGCGAGGATCAGGGCCGGGATGCGGTCTGCGAAGCTCAGGTCGGCGGCATCCGTGGTGGCCTTCACCTGCGGGCCTTGGAAGATATTCCGGTAGGCGCGCAGCATGTAGACGGCGCTGATGACCACGCCCCAGATGGCGAGGATGCAGGCGATCTGTACCGGACCGAGGCCCTTGGCAGGATCGTAGTTCTGGAAGCCGGAGAGGAAGACCATCACTTCACCGGCGAAGTTCGCCAGACCGGGCAGACCGATGGAAGCCATGCCGACCATGCCGAAGAGGAAGGCGAGACCGGGAGCGGACTTGGCAAGACCGCCGAGATCGGTGAGCTCCAGCGTGCCGGTGCTGCGCTCGATCTTGTCCGCCAGGCCGAAGAGCATGGCGATGGAGATGCCGTGCGCGAACATCAGCAGGATCGCGGCAGGCTGGGCGATGGTGTTGGTGAAGTTGCCGAGCGTGTAGGTCGTGACCGCGTTGCCGGCGGCGTCGAGGTAGCCGACCGCCGGGCTGCCGGTGTGGCTCGCGGCGAGTGCGGCGATGGCCAGGAAGATGTAGCCCATGTGCATCACCGAGGAATTGCCGAGCATCAGGTCGAGACGCTTCTGGTTCACGGTGACGAGGCCCACCCAGAGGATATTGCCGAGCAGCAGGACCAGCAGCGGCACCAGCCAGGCATTCATGCCCTCCGGCACCATCGGGATCGCGAGGCGGAGCAGGCCGTAGAGGCCGAACTTCTTCAGCACGCCGGAGTGCAGCATCGCGGTCGGGGCCGGGGCGCTGGCGTAGGCCGGGGCGGCCCAGGAGTGGAAGGGGAAGAGCGAGACCAGCACGCCGAAGCCGATGATGAGCAGCGCGGCGATGCCCTTCTGCGAGGCGGCGTCGATGACCAGCGAGCCATCTTGCACCGCCTTCACCATGCTCGGCATGTCGAAGGTGCCCGCCAGCGAGGCCAGCCAGACCAGGCCGGCCAGCAGGATCACCGAGCCGAGGCCGAGGTAGATCGTGATCTTCCACGCGGTCTCCTTCCGCTCCCCGCGGCCGAGGATGCCGATCATCAGGAAGGTCGGGATCAGCGCCAGTTCATGGAAGGCGTAGAAGAAGAACAGGTCGGTCGCGGCGAAGGCACCGATGGCACCGGCGGCGATCAAAAGGGAAGAGCCGTAGTAGAGCTTCTCGCGGCCTTCCGGGGACTTGCCGGAGAGCAGCGCGGCCAGGGTGACGATCACCGAGAGCAGCACCATCACCGCGCTCATGCCATCGAGACCGAAGGCGAGGTTCAGCGCGGGCTTCGCGAGCACCGGCACGGACATCGACCACATGGCTGCCTTCCAGGTGAAGGCGGCCCAGACACCGAGCACGAGATTGGCCACGCCGGCCGCCACCGCGGTCTTGCGGGCGGGCGCCCCGCCGAGGATGGCGAGGAAGGCGGCGATGGGGATAAGGACTAGCAGGAGTAGCATGGGAAGTTTGCTAGTATCGGTGTTAGAACGCGGTGAAGTAGATGACGAGGATCACGCCGAGGCCGAAGGCGAAGGCGTAGCCCTGCAGGTTGCCGGACTGCACGCGGCGGAAGAGACCGCCGAAGCCTTCCGCGAGACGGCTGGAGCCGCCCACGATCAGGCCGTTGATCAGGAACTCGTCGAAGAAGTGGACGATCGCGGCGAAGGCGTTCTGGAAGTAACGCACCACGAAGTTGTCGTAGAAGGCATCGATCCGGAAGCGGTCGCGGAAGAGCGGGATGGATACGGGATCCTTGTCCTTGCCCGAATAGAGGGCGAAGCCGGCGCCGGCACCGACGACCAGCGCCACCACGGAAACCCAGAAGAGGAAGTTCACGTGGAACTCGCCCGTATGAGCCGGAACGGCGGGGGCAAGACCGTGAGAGAACTTATATCCGGCAGCCAAGGCCAGCACCGCGAGGATCGCGAGCGGCAGGAACATGAGCGGACCGACTTCATGGGCGTGGCTGGCATCCTCCGAGCGATTCTTGCCGAGGAATGCGACCACGAAGAGACGGGTCATGTAGAAAGGGGTGAGCACGGCGACACCGGCGGCAATCCAGAACAGGGCCATGGTGTTGCCTTCCTTGTGGCCGTAGGTTTCGGCGGCGTGGAGGATCATCTCCTTCGAGAAGAAGCCCGCGGTGCCGGGAACCGCGATCAGGGCCAGGAAGCCGATCAGGAAGGTGAAGCCGGTGATCGGCATCTTCTTCAGCAGGCCGCCCATCTTCCAGATGTCCTGCTCGTGGTGGCAAGCGTGGATGACCGCGCCGGAGCCGAGGAAGAGCAGTGCCTTGAACCAAGCGTGCGTGAAGAGGTGGAACATCCCGGCCTCACCGTGGAGGAGGCCCACGGCCATCACCATGTAGCCGAGTTGGGACAGTGTGGAGTAAGCAAGGATGCGCTTGATGTCATCCTGCTGCGTGGCCATCAGCGCGGCGCAGAGCGAGGTGATGCCACCGATCCAGGCGATCGTCGTGCCGGCGAAGTTGTCGAAGGCCTCCGCGCCGACCGAGAGCTGGACGCGGAAGAGCATGTAGACGCCGGCCGCCACCATCGTCGAGGCGTGGATCAGGGCGGACACGGGAGTCGGCCCTTCCATCGCGTCCGGCAGCCACACGTGCAGGGGCATCTGGGCGGACTTGCCGACCGCACCGCAGAAGACGCAGAGCAGCGCGGCACCGAGTACTCCGGTGGAGATGCCCGCGGGAATCTTCATCTCGTCGAAGGTCAGCGTGCCGGTGATGCCCCAGAGCATCAGGATGCCGATCATGAAGCCGAAGTCGCCGATGCGGTTCGTGATGAAGGCCTTCTTCGCGGCGTCCGCGGCGGAGTCCTTCTGATACCAGTGACCGATCAGGAGGTAGGAGCTCAGGCCCACCAGCTCCCAGAACATGAAGGTCATGATGAAATTCGAGGCCAGCACGATGCCGGTCATCGAGAACATGAAGAGCGAGAGGCAGGTGAAGAAGCGCGCCTTCGCGCTATCCTCGGCCATGTAGGCCAGCGAGAAGATGTGCACCAGCAGGCCCACGCCCGTGACCACCACCATCATGCCGGTGGAGAGCTGGTCGAGCTTGATGCCGATCTGCAGCGAGAAGTCACCGATCGTCGCCCAGGAGATCGGGGCGGGGGATTCGCTCTTGCCGAGCAGCAGCAGGGAAATGCCGAAGGTCACCGCGACCGAGACGACCGAAACCATCGAAGCGATGAAGGCGTTCCGCTTCAGGTAAAGCTGGTTCGCCGCCGCAGCGATCAAAGGTAGGAACAGGAGGAGCCAAGCCATCGAAGTTCGAAGTAAAAAGTGCCAGGTGCCAACGAGGCTCAGCCGCGCATGCTGGTGAGGTCTTCCGTGTTGATCGTCTGCCGTGCGCGGTAGAGGGCGACGATGATGGCGAGACCCACGGCCACCTCGGCGGCGGCCACGGTGATCACGAAGAACACGAGCATCTGCCCGTTGTAGTCCGGCAGGCCGTTCGTGCCCTTGAAGCGGGAGAATGCGACCAGCGTCAGGTTCGCGGCGCTCAGCATCAGCTCGAGGCACATGAAGACCACGATGATATTCCGGCGCAGGATGACTCCGGAAAGGCCGATCGCGAAGAGCAACCCGGAGACGAGAAGGTAGGAATGGAGACCGGCCATGGGAAAGTAGCGAGTAGCAGGTAGCAAGTAGCGGGGGAAACAGCCGAAGAGGATTCAGGGGCGGTTTCGGACGGAATTGGCGAGACCTGCAAGGATTCGTTTGGTTTCGAGGGCTTGTTCTTGAAGATGCGTGGTGTCCGCGTAGCCGAGATCGTGGGCAAGTAGAAGTTGGTAGCGTGCTTCGTCCAAGGAGGCTTCGCCGATGTTGTAATGGCGCGCCTTGTCGGCGTTTGACCAACGGGCGAATCCTTCCACGATATTGGAAGGAGCGGAGACTGCTGCGCGACGGACTTGAGAGGTGAGCCCAAAGGTCTCCTCTTTCGGAAAGGAACGTGTCGCCTTGTAAACACCGAGCACGAACTCATGAGCCTTTTGCCAGGCTAAGAGGTCTTCGAATCGCTCGATCTTGCTCATGAGTGTTGGTTTGGTCTACGGCTGTTTCCCTCGCTACTTGCTACCTGCTACTCGCTACCTATGCCTCTTGACGCTTGGAAAGGACGACCACGCCAATGGTGGCTACGAGGAGGAGGACACCGACGATCTGGAGCGGCAGGTTGTAGCCTTTGAAAAGTACGTCGCCGATGAGGTTCACGTCGGGCAGATGGCCTTCGGAGAGTTTCTGGGAGATCCCCGGGCTGGATTGGGCGTGGGCGGCGGCCGCCGTTTTCAGGTCGAGCGATTGCCACTCCATCCTCGGGGTCTTCGAGAGGATGCCGATGAGCTGGATGGTGAAGCCGAGCACGATGCCCAGCCCGCCGAGCAGCGGTGCGAGCTTCGGCGTGCGCTTCTCCTCCACCTTCAGGTCGAGCAGCATGATGATGAAGATGAACAGCACCATGATCGCGCCCGCATAGACGAGGATCTGGATGATCCCGACGAAGAAGGCGTTCAGACCGATGAAGAGACCCGCGAGGCCCACAAAGGAGGCCACCATCGAAAGGGCCGAGGCGACCGGATTGCGCAGGCCGACCACCGCCACGCCGCCGAGCAGCATGACGAGTGCGAAGAACCAGAAGAGAGGAAGAGGCATGGGAAAATATCGGAAAGGGGACAGGTGCAGGTCAGTCGTCGCTCTTGAGGCTGTAGATCCAGCCGCCAATCCCGAAGACCAGGACCAAGCCGCAAACGACGAAAGCGATGGCTCCCATGGGATAGGGTCCGGCGACTTGGCGGTAGGCGTTGAGCATGCCAAAGACCCCGGCGATGATCACGAAGGAGGAGGATAGCGCTTTCATCGGTCGACGGGGTTACTTCAGTTCATTCCACTTGTTCACGAGGCCGACGCGCACGCCGCCGATCTCGTAGAGCTTCTCCTTGTCGTGCACCATGTCGGCGCGCTTCAGGCCGGTGATCGCATAGTCCTTGCGCAGGAAGATGGCCTGCTCCGGGCAGACCTCCTCGCACATGCCGCAGTAGATGCAGCGAATCATGTCGATATCGAACTCCAGCGGGCGCTTCTCAACCTTCGCCCAGGGATCCTCGGAGGGGATCTCGCTCGGAGTGATCTTGATCGCCTTCGGCGGGCAGATGAATTCGCAGAGCTGGCAGGACACGCAGCGCTCGCGGCCCTGCTCGTCCGTCACCAGCGCGGGCGCACCGCGGTAGTGCTCGGGCAGGTGCTCATCCCACTTCTGCTCGGGATACTGCATCGTCACGCCGAGACCGGAGGACTCCAGGTCCTCGGCACCGCGGGTCTTGCCCCGCAGCGAATTCACGGCGTGCTTCATCGTAATGAAGAAGCCTTTGAGAAGCGCGGTGAGGTAGATCTTCTCCCCGGCAGCGAGCTTCGGACGTGTGACTTTGACGACGGCCATTATGGTGGAAAAGTTCTAGATGGAGATGGGCTTGGGCCGCTTCTCGGAGACCTTCAGGGCCCAGACCAAGGCGGCGGTGACGATCACCAGCAGGATCAGCCCGCCCACGGTAGCAGCAGCGCCGAACTGGGGCGCGGCGATCACGAGGGCCGCGAGGAAGACGTTGATCAAGGCGGCCTCGAAGAAGATCACCCAGCCGAGGCGCATGAGCTGGTCGTAGCGGAAGCGCGGCACCGTCCAGCGGACGAGGATGAAGAAGAGGATGAAGCCGACCACCTTGCCCATGAAGACGGCCATGTTCAGCAAGCCGCCGATCTTCACCGAGCCGATCGCCAGTCCGGCGGCCCAGTTGTCGAACCAAGGGCCGAGCGACCAACCGCCGAGGAAAAGCGTCACGACCATCGCCGATCCGATCACCATCGCGGCATATTCACCCATGAAAAACATGGCGAACTTCATCGAGGAATACTCGGTGTGGTAGCCGCCCACCAGTTCGGTCTCGCACTCCGGCAGGTCGAAGGGCATGCGGTTCGTTTCCGCGAAGACCGAGGTGGTGAAGATCAGGAAGGCGATCATCGCCGGGATCCAGAAGATCCACGCGGTGTAATCGCCACCGTTGTTCCAAGGAGCGGAGTTACCCCACAGTGGCAGCAGCAGCCAGCCGTTCTGCGACTGTTGCTGCACGATGTTCGAGAGATTCAGGTCCCCGTAGTAGAGCAGCACCGGCACCACGGAGAGGCCGAGCGCGATCTCGTAAGAGATCATCTGCGCGGTGGAGCGCACGCCACCGATGAAGGGGAACTTCGAGTTCGAGGACCACCCGGCCAGCGTGATGCCGTAGACCGCCAGCGAGGAGATCGCGAAGATGAAGAGCGGGCCCACATCCAGATCCGCGATGACCAGCTTGTGGATCTGGCCGTTCACCTCGATGTTGCCGCCGAAGGGCACCACGCACACCGTCACCAGCGAGGGCACCACGGTCAGCGCCGGGGCCAGCCAGTAGAAGGCCTTCCGCACGTGGGAAGGGGTGAAGTCCTCCTTCAGGAACAGCTTCACACCGTCTGCCATCGGCTGGATCAGACCGAAGAAAGAGAAGTCCTTTTTCGCGCCGAGCAAGGTCAGCGGCACGCCCACGCGGTTCGGACCCACACGGTCTTGGATGATCGCGGAGAAGCGGCGCTCGAAGTAAACCGAGATCGGCACCAGCGGCAGAACCACCAGGAAGGTCAGGCCGATGACCTTGGCGAGGATAACGAGAAGTGTGACGGCGAGGTCCATGAAAGGGGAGTGGCTAGGCTTAGCCGTTGATCAGGCCGGCGGCCTTGCGGGCGCGCTCGTTTTCGAGGAGCGGGATCTTCACGCCGGTTTCCACGACGGAGAGGCCGAGGTCGCCGATCTTCGAGAGGCTCAGGCCGTTGAATTCGGTCACGCCTTCCGCCAGCGACTTGAAGACATCCTCGATCATCGCGGGGCCGGAAGCAGGGGAGGCACCTTGCAGCGCCAGCACCAGATCGCGGAGAATCTCCCAGTCGTCATGAGCATCCACCGGCGGCTCCACCGCGCGGTTCAGGCGCTGCAGGCGACCGCTGACATTCACCATCGAGCCGCGCTTCTCGGCGAAGGCGGCACCGGGCAGGAGCACGTGAGAGGCCTCGGCAGTCGGTCCGGCCAGTAGCTGGACGGAAGCGATGAAGGCGGGCTTGGCGAGATCCTCCTTGGTGAAGCCCGCTTCCGCGGTGAGTTCCTCGCCGAAGACCAGCAGCGCCTTGATCGCGCCGCTCTGCACGCCGCTACGGATATCGGCCAGCGGACCGGCAGGATCCTGCGTGCCCCATACCAGCTTCGCGCCGGTGGTGTTCGGGTTGCGGTCTTCGGAAATCAGGATGCCGTCGCTCTCGCCGGAGCGGGGGACCACGGTGAAGGCACCGGTGCCGATCTCGGTGGCCAGCGCGCGGACCATGAAGAGCTCTTCATTGGTCATGCGGGCGGAGGCGATGATGGCGATCTCGCCCGGAGCGAAAACCTTCAGGTCCTTTGCCACCGCGGCCAGAGCCTCGCTCCATGCCACCGGCTTGTGGGTGCCCCCGGCCTTGATCATCGGCTCGACCAGACGGGCCTCGCCATCGATGTAGTGGAAGTTCAGGCGGTGCGAATCCGGCATCCAGGTGGAGTTCACATCGTCGTTCTGGCGCGGCGTGATCCGGTGGATCTTGTTGCCGCGCGCCCAGATCGTGATGTTCGAGCCGGTGCCGCAATTCACGTCGATGCTCTTGGTCTCCTTCAGGAACCAAACCCGCATCTGGAAGCGGAAGTCATTCGAGGTCAGCGCGCCGACGGGGCAGATATCGACCGTATTGAGAGAGTAGTTCGAGTCCAGCTTGCGGCCCGGGTGGACCGTCAGCGTGGTGTGGGTGCCGCGTTGGGTAAAGCCGAGCACCGGATCGTCCGCCACCTCATCCATGAAGCGGATGCAGCGGCTGCACATGATGCAACGCTCGTCGTCGAGCCGGACCCGCGGACCGATGTCCACGTTCTTCGGCTTCTTCACCTTCATGTCCACGAAGCGCGAGCCGCCGCGGCCGTGCTCGACGGAAAACTCCTGCAGGCGGCACTCGCCGGCTTGGTCGCAGATCGGGCAGTCCAGCGGGTGGTTGATGAGCAGGAACTCCATCACGCCCTCGCGGCACTTCTCCACCAGTTCCCCGGTGGTGCGGATGCCCATGTTCTCGGAAACCGTGTTGGCACAGGCGATCACCGGGCGGGGCATCCAGCCGATCGGCAGGTAGCCTTCGGCATCGTAGGTGGGATCCTGGCCGGGGGCCGGGCGTGGCGGCATGCCCATCTGCACCAGACACATACGGCAATTGCCGGGAGCCGTCAGCTTCGGGTGGTAGCAGTAATGCGGGACTTCGTTCTTGGCCAGTTTGCAGGCCTCGATCATCCGCATTCCCCGTGGCACTTGGAGCCAAACCCCGTCGATCTGCACGTTTACGAGGCCTTTCTCGGCGGCGAGATCCTTGGGCAGCTTGGCTTCTGCGGTGGCGGCGGTATCGCTCATGGGGCAAGGGAATCCGCGGGGCGAGGCCCCGGGCGGGCGGACTATGAAAAACCCGTCGGGAGGCGGCAAGTGCACTTTGTGAAATTTTTCACAAAGTGCACACGACGAAGACCTGAACAGATAGTTCTGGCATTTTCCAAAACGGTTTACTACAGTTCAAGTGTACCCCCAGAAAAGTTTCCCTCACCCTCTTGTAGTGGAAACCTCCAAATATTACCGGAAGGTCTTCACTTCTTGAAGATGTCGGACTTTTGACATCTTGCTGAGTTATGCACCCCCGGCCCCGTCGGACGCCCAGCCGACCAAAGGTTTCAGTGATTGTTCCCGCCTACAATGCCGAGGAATGGTTGGCTGATACTTTGGATTCAGCTTGTACGCAGACTCTGCGCGAGATCGAGATTCTCGTTGTGGACGACGGTTCCATGGACGGAATCGTTGAGATCGCCAATGCGTTCGCACGCAAGGATCAGAGAATGAGAGTGATACGTAAGGTAGCGCCGGTGTTGGCGCGGCGCGTAACCGGGCGATTGCCGAGGCGCAGGGCGACTACATCGCACCTCTGGATGCGGATGATTTGTGGTATCCCGAGAAGCTGGCGCGGCAGGTCGAATGCATGGACAAGGGCGGGGACAAGATGGGTTTCTCCTACTGCTGGTCCGAGAAAATCGATATCCAAGGCAGACTTATCACCGGGTCATACCCTTTCGATACCCAAGGGTCGGTTTTGGAAGAACTTGTCGCCCGAAACTTCGTCGGCAATGCCAGCGTTCCGCTCTTCCGTGCCTCCGCGCTAAGGGAGTGCGGGGTTTATCTTGCCCGCTCCGAGCAAGCGGGCGTGCAGGGCTGCGAAGATTGGGAGCTTCTCCTGCGGGTCGCGGAGAAATACCGGGCCGGTCTGGTTCCGGCAACTCTGGTGAAGTATCGTCAGGTGCCGGGCTGCATGAGCTTGGACGCCAAGGGAATGGGCCGCTCGTACGAGTGCGTGATGCGTTTGGTCAGGCAGCGGAATCCGCAGTTGCCGGAAGCGCTGTTCCGCTGGTCCGCCGCCAATTTCTACAGCTATCTCGTTTCGAAATGCAGCGGGGCGAATGATCCCGGAAGTTGTCTCTGGGCTCTCGCCAAAGCCATCAGGGCTGATCCCAAGCTGACCGCCAACCGTCGCTTCCAGCGGATGGGGCTGAAGAACCTCGCGAAGCTGGTGATCTACAAATTGGCTGGCACTGCCCGCCCCCAACTCCAAGCGCCGCAGCTTCCAACCCGGGACCCGGAAGTCGAGCGGCAGGGGAGTGTCTTCAGTTCGACGGCTCCCTGAAGTTTGTTAGAAACGGCGGATCCGCCCCACGGATCGCGAACCTTCCCCCCTCCCGACATGCTGTTACCCATCATCCCGATAGACTATGACATCGCCAAACCGGGCGACCGGATTGTCGGCGATTCCTACAGGGCCGCCCGAGTTTTGGTCCGCTGGAATGGCGTCCCTCTCGGCGTCCTTCAGGTTCCCGTTACCGGCGGGAAGGTCCGGGCCGACGACGTGGGCTACCGCATCATGACCCAGTTCCAGGCTCGCTTGGGACGGGAGATGGCGCGGCGCTTCCTGATGAGAGAAGACGGCAGCCCGGCTCCGGTTCAGGCTGCCGATCGTCCTGTGCCCACTATCAGCGTAGCCGTCTGCACGCGGGATCGGCCGGATGACATGGACAAGTGTCTCGCGGCCTTGGTCTCGATGCGGGTGATGCCGCTTGAAATCATGGTGGTGGACAATGCTCCGGCGACGGATGCCACCGAGCGCTTGGTCAAGGACCGCTATCCCCAGTGCCGCTATGTCCGTGAGGATACGCCCGGCCTCGATCACGCCCGCAATCGGGCAATCGTCGAATCGAAGGGCGAGATCGTCGCCTATACCGATGACGACGTGATGGTGGATGCCGGCTGGGTGGAGGCCTTGGGCAAGGTCTTTGCGGAAGATCCGGCAGTCGGCTTGGTGACGGGGCTGATCGAACCGGCGGAACAAGAGACCGAGGCGCAAGTGCTCTTCGAGCGCTACGGCGGCTTTGGCCGAGGCTGTAACCGGACCTACCTCCAATCGAAGCGCGGTGAGCCGATGCCATGGACCTTGATCGGTGCCGGGCAGCTCGGTGCAGGAGCGAACATGGCGATCCGCCGCAGCCTCTTCGAGGAAATGGGCTACTTCGATCCCGCCTTGGATGTGGGCACTCCCACCTTGGGTGGTGGCGATCATGAGATCTTCTTCCGCTGCATCCGCTCCGGCGTGGCTTGTCTTTACGAGCCCACCGCTCTGGTCCGTCACCGTCATCGCCGCTCCATGCCGGAGTTGAACAAGCTCCTATACAGTTACGGTCACGCCACGCGCTGCTTCTTCGAGCGCGAGGCGGAGGAGTTTCCAACCGACCGCGCGGCGATCAACAAGCTGGCCCGCTGGTGGTGGCGGCATTGGGCATGGGAGCGTTTGCTGCGTTCGATCTGGGCGCCCGCATGGTTCCCGCGAGATCTCGTCATGGCGGAGATCCGGGGCTACATCCGCGGCAAGGGCGGCTACCGCCGGGCTCGGCAGAAGATCGTGCCCGACGAGTCCAAGCGGCCGGATCAGTTCAAGATTCCTCTGACCGCCCCGGCAGCGGCCAAGTCGGGGAAGACCGCATTGGTCTCCGTCGATATCGCCGAGCCACTCCCGACCTTGCATCAAGGGGAGGGGAGGGAAGCGTTGGAGGTACTGGTGCAGTGGAAAGGGAGGCCGCTGGGCCGGATCAAGATCCGCTCCGCAGGATATGCCGTGGTGCCCTCACGGCTCGCCGATGAGATCGCTAAGGTGCTCTGGTGGGATGTGGTGACCCGTGGCGAGTCGAATCCCGCCGTGGCATGGTCGCGCGAGGTCGCGCGCTGGCAGGACCTGCTGAATCCTCCCGAACCTGAGACGGTTGCGACGCCGGAGTTGGAAGGAGTGTCGGTCATCGTCGCGACCTGCGGCCGGACCGATGATCTCAGGCGCTGCCTCACTTCGCTCATGGCTTCCGAGACCTCGCGTCCGGTCCAGTACATCGTGGTGGATAACCGGCCGGGTTTGGGCTCGGCGCGGGAGGTGTTGAAGGACTTTCCGGGAGTCGAGTTGGTGGAGGAGCATAAGCCCGGTTCCTCCTATGCCCGCAATGCCGGGATGGCTGCCGCCCGCGAGCGGATCGTGGCGATGACCGACGACGACATGGTGGTTTCGCCGCAGTGGCTCGAACAATTGGTCGCGCCTTTGGCTCGCAACGACGTGGCCGCGGTCACGGGCAATACCTTGCCTGCCAGCCTCGACAGCGAGGCGGAAATCCAGTTCGAGGAATACGGCGGCTTTGGCCGTGGATACTCGCAGCGGGAGTTCGACGAGTATTGGTTCCACCGCTGGAAGCGCCGCGCCACCCCGACCTGGCAGCTCGGCGGAACCGGCAATCTTGCCTTCCGTCGCAGCCTCTTCGAGGACCCCCGCGTGGGGCACTTCGACGAGCGCCTCGGTGCCGGGGTTCCTGCCGGGGTGGGTGAGGACACGCTGTGGTTCTATCAGGTCCTGCGTAGCGGTCACGTGATCGTCTACGAGCCCTCCGCCGTGGCCTGGCACCACCATCGCGTGACCATGAAGGAACTGCGCAAGCAGCTCATGGCTTACTCGAAAGGCCACGTCGCCTATCACATGCTCACCTTCATCCGTTTCCGTGACAAGCGGGCGCTGGTGCGCTTGGGATACGAGCTGCCGCAGTCGGTGGCCTCCCGCCTCTGGTCGAAGCTTCGCGGTCGGGATCGCTACCCCCTGCGCCTGCTCGCCGTCGAGATCGTGGGAATGCTGCTAGGTCCGCTTTCCCTGTGGCAAAGCGTGCGCCATGTCTCTAGACACGGTGCCGGAGCCCGGCACGAGCCGTCCGCTCCCAAACCGGTATGAGCTTGCAGCCGATCTCCCCCGGCCTCCCCCAGACATCCTCCGCCCGGAAGTGGCGGCATGGCTGGGACGTGCTGACCGTGCTCACCCACCGGGATATCAAGGCGCAGTACAAGCGCTCCTTCCTCGGCTTCGGTTGGGCACTCGGCGGCCCGCTGCTGCAGATGCTGGTATTCTCGACGATCTTCCAAGGCGCCTTGGGCTCGCAGATTCCGGCCTATGCCTGCTTCGTCTTCATCGGCGTGCTGGTATGGGGCTGGTTCCAAAGTTCGCTCGGAAGCAGCGTGGGATTGATCACGGGAAATGCGGCCCTTGCGCGCCAGCCGGGCTTTCCCTTGACCATGCTGCCCTTCGTCACGGTAAGCGTGCGCTTCCTGCATCTGGCGATCGCCTTGCCCCTGATGTTCATCCTGCTCTGGTGCAACGGCATTCGCCCGTCCCTGCCATGGCTGGCGCTGCCGGCCATCGTGGCGATCCAGTATCTCTTGTGCGTGGGGCTCGCCTATCCGCTGGCATCCCTGAACGTATTGTACCGGGATACCCAGCACATCGTCTCGGTGCTGCTGCAGTTGATGATGTTCGTCACGCCCATCTTCTACAGCATCACGGTGGTGCCGGAGCCGCTGCGTGACTGGTTTTATCTGAATCCCATGGTGAGCCTGGTCGGTGCGTGGCGGGCTGTCCTGTTAGAAGGCCGCTGGCCGGAAGCGGGGCCGCTGTGGATCCTGAGCGCGGTGGCCCTCGTCTTCCTGCTTGCCGGTCGCAAGATGTTCATCGCCCAAAGCCATCGTTTCGTGGAGGAGATGTGAAGGTGTCCAGAATCATCGCCGACAAGGTCTGCAAGCAGTACCGCCCTACCGGGAGGTTCTCACGCAAGAGTTCCGCCCCCTGGGCTCTCCGCGAGGTGAGCTTCAGCGTGGGGCCGGGCGAGATGTTCGGCGTGGTCGGCGCGAACGGCGCGGGCAAATCCACGCTTCTGCGTCTGCTGGGCGGTGTAGGGAAACCGACCACGGGATCCATCGAGGTTTCCGGCAGGATCGGTGCCCTGCTCGACCTCGGCGGCGGGTTCCTGGGTGATCTAACAGGCCGTGAGAACGCGGTGCTGGCCGGTGTCGTGGCCGGACTGTTGAAGCAGGAGATTGAAGAGCGTCTCGCTGCGATCGCCGCCTTCGCGGAGTTGGAGGACTTCATCGATCAACCGGTCCGCACTTACAGCACCGGCATGATCATGCGCCTGGCATTCGCCGTGGCGGTGCACACCGACCCGGAGGTGCTGCTCGTGGATGAGTTCCTCTCCGTCGGGGATCTGGCTTTCCAAGCGAAGTGCAATGCACGCATCAAGCTGCTCCGGGATGGCGGCTGCGCCATCGTCATGGTGTCGCACGGCATGGACTCGGTCCGGCAGCTCTGCGACCGCGTGCTGTGGTTGAAGTCCGGCGAGGTCGCAGCCCTGGGTAGCGCCGAGGTCGTTGCCGGCCTCTACGAAACCGAGATGCGGGAAGAAACCCTGCGCCGCACTCCGGATGGGCCTGCTCGCTCAAGCGGCGGCTTGGAACTCGTGCCACGGGAGAATCGCTTCGGCACCTTCGAGATCGAGATTGACTCCGTGAACTTCTCTCCCGGCACTCTTCTGAGAAGCGGGGAACCTCTGGCAGTGACACTTGCCTATCACTCGAAGGGCACGGTTCCTGCACCGGTCTTCGTCGTCTCGATCACGAGGGAGGATGGAGCCGTCTGCCTCGATACCAGCACCCATCTGGCCAAGGTGGATATCCCCGATGTCCAAGGAGCCGGACAGATCGTCTTCTCCATTGATCGATTGGACCTCGCCGCAGGCAGCTACTTCCTCGACGTGGGAATCTTCGAGTCGGAGTGGAAACACGCCTACGACTACCACTGGCATGTCTACCCCTTCAGCGTGGAAGGTGCACCCGCCCACAAAGGGATCCTCGCGCCGCCTTGCCACTGGAGATTGGGCGGCCACACGGACTGATGCCTTTTCCCGTTCCGCTCAGGGCTTCACCACCCTGAAGAAGTCACGGCCGGGATTCAGGAATGCGACCGGGACCGTGAAGGTTCCAGGCGGGCCCTGCACCGCGTTCGTCTCCGGGGCAAAGGGTGATGCAAGGTCGTTCGACGAGGTCAGGATGAAGCCCGCTCCACCGGGTGTGAAAGCAATTACCACATCTCCACCCGCATTCCGCGAGATCGACACGATCTTTGGATCGGGGACGGGAGGGATCACTTGATTGATGCCGATCGTGGAAACCGCAAGCTCGTAGTCCGTGAAGGCATTCCCGTCCTCGCCTTGCTTGAGCTGGATCGTCTGGCCAGCGGCAATACCAGTGACACTGACGGAGGTGGCGTTTCCCCAAATCCCGAGTGTCGCGGCCGTGGAGTCACGGATAGCATCGCCTCCCCACGCCAGGTAGTCGGTCATGTTGTTGGCGTCCCCGAAGTTGTTGCCGTTCTTATAGAGTCCCAACTCGCCTCGCATATCGGTGATGAATGAGGTCGTGGATTGGATCGTTACCAATGCCCCCGGCGGCATGTTCAAGGTGCTGACGGAGGACTCGCCCGCCACGATCTGGCTTGCGAGGATCTGCACATAGACCGGGGAGCCCTGCCAGAGATTGCAAAACCAATGGCCGGTGAGGTCTTCGGCGGTGCTTCCGGTATTGATGATCTCGACCTTGTTGTTCACGAGATCGACCTCGCTGAGGACAAGACCGGCTTGTGCGATGCCCCCGAAAACAAAGGAACTGAACAAGGGAAGGAATGTTCGTTTCACAGCGTGAGAGAGGAGTTTCCCCGGATGGATGGAACCATCCGGATCAGGCCACGAATAGAAGTGTTTTAAATAAATCGCAACACCCAATTGATCGCATAAGCATCAGATTTTCAATAGGGGTATCTCCTTTGGCAGAGTTCCCGCTCAAGTTCCCGCTCGCATCGCTCTGCCACCTCTGATTCGGTGGTAATTAGGATGAAGTCCTCCCGCAGCATCTCCGTGGTATTGGCGATTCTGGGCTGCTCCGCCCTTTCTGGATTGGCTGCGGGTGCCCACAGCGTCGCTCGCGTCTGGAACGAGGAGAATCTCGCGGCAATTCGTATCGATCGCCCCAATCCCCCCGTTCACGCCCGCAATCTCTTCCACAATGCGGTCGCCATGTACAATGCCTGGGCAGCCTATGACACCGCAGCCATCGGCTACATCCATCACGAGCGTGCGGCATCCGCGGATCTGGTCTCGGCACGACGCGAGGCAATCAGTTATGCCTCCTACCGGATACTCCGGGCACGTTATGCCGGATCGGCGAACGCCGCAACCACGGCTACGGTTCTGGATGCCCGCCTTGCCTCTCTGGGATACGACAAGAACTTCATCAGCACTACCGGCAGTAGTCCGGCAGCCGCGGGCAATCGCATTGCCGCTTCGATTCTGGCATGGGGTCTTACCGATGGGGCCAACCAGCCGAATGGCTATGCCGACCCTGCTTATACGAACAATCAGCCGGAGTTCCGTATCCTTGAGAATGGCGTGCCTCTTGGCGGGATACCGAGCAGTTGCGATCCCGATCGCTGGCATCCTCTCACGTTCGATGACGGCCTCTCTCAGAATGGCGTCGAACCCATCACCTTGCAGCGGTTTGTGGGCGTCAGTTGGCGGGGCACCCGGCCTTTTACGCTGACCCGTCCCGTCGCGGGGATCCCATGGCTCGACCCCGGTCCGCCGGCCCGCCTTCGTAGTCCGCAGGCGGCGCAGTACAAGCAGGAGGCCATCGAGGTGTTGGAGCGGAGCCGGATGCTAGGGGATCTGACGATGATCGACATTTCTCCCGGCGCCATTGGCAACAACTCTCTCGGCACGGAAGATGGCAGCGGGCATCCGCTCAATCTCGCGACCGGCCAGCCTTATCCTCCCAATCTTGTCCCTCGTGGCGACTATGGGCGCGTTCTCGCCGAGTTCTGGGCGGACGGGCCCGACTCGGAAACACCCCCGGGGCACTGGCATTCGATCGCCAATGAAGTGAGCGAACAGCTAGAGGAGAAGCGCATCGCCGGCACTGGACCCGTGATCGACGATCTCGAATGGGATGTGAAACTTTATTTCGCGCTGGCAGGCGCAGCTCACGATGCCGCCTGTGCCGCTTGGTCCTTGAAGCGGCAGTATGATTCCGCACGGCCGATCACGATGATCCGCTTCATGGCCAGCCAAGGGCAATCGAGCGATCCTGCGCTACCTGGCTTTCATCCGGAAGGACTACCGCTCGTTCCCGGTCTGGTGGCGGTCGTCACCGCGGAATCCCTCGCCAGCGGCGGGGAGCACCATGGGATGGGATTCGCCGTCGGCGATATCGTGATCTTCACTTGGCCCGGCAGAGCCGAGGATCCCACATCAATGCGTAGCATGCCCCGCTGGATCAAGGGGATCAACTGGTTCCCCTATCAGGATCGCACCTTCGTCACGCCGGCTTTTCCGGGCTATGTTTCAGGCCACAGCACCTTCAGTCGCGCCTCTGCGGAAGTGCTCACGGCCATCACCGGCAGCGAATACTTCCCGGGTGGCCTCGGCAGCTTCACCGCGCCGGCACAGACCTACCTCCGCTTTGAGTTCGGCCCCAGCGTGGCAGTGCCCCTCCAGTGGGCCACCTACTTCGATGCCGCGGATGAAGCGGGTTCGTCACGGCGCTGGGGCGGGATTCACCCGAAGATGGATGACCTGCCAGGGCGCATCATCGGTTCGCAGTGTGGCAAGAATGTCTGGAAGCTCGTGCCCCGCTATTGGGATGGCAGTATCGTGGAATCGGGCATGGTCCCTCGGATCCGGAGAAGCGGACCCCATGAGGTGGTGCTGGAATGGGAATCCGTGCGTGGACTGTGGTATCGCGTGATGAGTACGGACGATCTCCTCACCTGGAGTCCTGCCACGGCGCCTTTCCAGGCTACCGAGCCGCGCAGCTCCTGGGTAGATACGGAGGCCGAGGCCTCGCGTCTCTTTTACAAGATCGTTCAGAGCGAAGCGCCATGAGCGCTGCTGCCACTTTCGGATAGGCGGCTGCAGCTGATCTCGACTCGGGCCCCGGGAACGTGTTAGCAAGCGAGTCAGCCAATCGATATGAGTGCCCTGACTGCTCCCTCCATTGTCATGCCCGGCGCCGCGAAGACCCATGTGGCCTTCGGCGATCAAGCCACCTTCCTTCTAACGGGTGAGCAAACCGGCGGCAGGTATACCATGTTCCGCTATGTCGTGTCGCCCGGTGGAGGGCCGCCTCTCCATCGCCACGATGACGAGGATGAATGGTTCCTCGTCTTGGAAGGCAGCGGCGAGTTCTACGGGGATGGCAAATGGACGATGGTCCCTGAAGGCGGATCGGTTTTCATGCCACGCGGATCGGTGCACTCCTTTCGCAATCCCGGGCATAGCCCTCTCGTGCTGCTGATCCACACCTCGCCGTCCGGCTTCGAGACCTTCTTCGCACGCTGTGGTGAGGAGTTCGCGAAGGAGAGCGGACCCGATATGGACGCCATCCTCGCGATCGCCGCCGAGCATGGCATTGCCTTCGAGGGCCCTTGAGCAGATTCAAGGCGTGCCCGCCACTTCCTCCAATCGGATGAAGTAGCGCGGACCCTTACCCGCGATGTTGACGATCGCCTTCTGAAGGCCCGACCCCGGAGGTCCCGGGACACTGATCGTCTGCTCGGAGAGGTCTTCCGTGAAGCCTTCTTCGAGAGACGAGGTCCCCACGATCCTCAGCGCTTCGATCTCCGGTCCCGTGGCGAAGTCCAGGAACAACTGGTCGCCGAAGCGGGTCATCGACTTGACTTGAAATCCGGATGCCAGTCGGTCCGAAGCGGAGATCCTATCGTTCTGGTTGAAGTCGGTAAGCGCGGTGAAATGCATCTCGTAGAGATCTGCGGCAGGAAGCGGCGGCCTCTCGTAGAAGCGGTTCTCCAGCAGCGCTTCGGTTTTCGCGATCATCGTGATCACGGCGAAGGGCGACTTACCGGCGGGATGATTGTCGGCAGGTCCCTGCAGGATATCGCCCACTTGGAAGGTCCGGTTGATCTGCGGCAGGGAAGGGAGATCACCGAGCGGCATCGGGAAAGACCGGAGGATGTCCCTGCTGGTGTCCTGGATGTTTCCTCCCAGCAGATCGACCGTGAAGTCCGCCCCCGGTAGGGGGGTGGCCCGCATGGCCTTGGCTTCCACGGTGACTGTCTCGTTGTTGAGGATGTTCACCCAGCCGCCGTTCATCCCGTCCGCGGACTCGAAGTTATAGTAGGTGGAGGCAGGACGGCTCTGCGTACTGCCATAGGAGAGGTTGTCCATTTGGAATCCGGCGATTGGATCCCAGCCCGACACCGCTTCGACACCGAAGAGGTTGCCCGTCCGCTCGTCCTGGGTGGTGAGATTGTGATCCGCGTTCCAATCGTAGAAGGCATGGGGCATGTATCCCACTGCGGTCTCCAAGCCCCAAGTCCAGTTCTCCTCCACCCACGGCGCGAAGGTGCGCGACTCCCCGGCACCGAGGGTGATCGCCGCTCCCGGGGTCTCATTCACCCCGAGTTCCCGCAACAGCATCACGAAGCGCTTGCGGACATTCTGGTTGGATTCGTTGTTGATCTGAAACCGGCCCATTGGATGAAAACCCGCGGCCGCGGAGAACTCATTCCGCAGGTAGTTCGCATTCTTCTTGAACTTGAAACCGATGGGCGGATCGGAAAGCAGAACGCGAACCTTCGAACGCGAGGCCGACGTATTGGCCGGATTGTAGAGCGTGACCAAGGGGTCGCACACCAGCATCGGCGTGGCGTATTGGTCGTTACCCGCTCCCTTCTGATTGTAGAATGCCACCCGGTCCGGGAGGCTCTGACGGTGGCTGACCATGGAGTACACCAGTTGCACCCGGGAGATCACGAAAGGAGTGGAAAGTGCCGGATTTTGGCCTGATGCCGGCAGAGCGGAGAGGGCAGCAAGCACGGCTGCCAAGGCTACCGCTTTAGACAAACGCGGGGAGGATTCGGGTTTCATGGGGGGAGTTGGTGCAATCGATCTATCTTCCAGTCAACTTGCTCACGTGAATGCCGGTGATTTTTCACCCGGGCTTCACCGGAACCTCATGCTGCGGAATCGATCCTTGCCGCCCCACTGGCTGAAGGATAATCAGGCGCTCGCCAAGAATGAACCGCATCGACCGCCTCACGGGGATGATCCTTTTGCTGCAAGGGCAGCGGGTGATCACGGCGGAGCAGATCGCGGAGCACTTCGAGATCAGCGTCCGCACGGTCTATCGCGATCTCTCGGCCTTGGGTGAAGCCGGGGTGCCGATCATCGCGGAGGCAGGCGTGGGCTACAGCCTCATGCGTGGCTATCACATGCCGCCGGTCATGTTCACCGAGGAGGAAGCCGCCGCGCTCTTCATGAGCGGCGAGGTAACCGAGCAGGTCGCGGATGATTCGCTCAAGCAATCGCTGCGTTCAGCACTTCTCAAGATCAAGTCGGTCCTCCCGCAGGAGAAGAAGGATTACCTCTCGCGCCTTCGGAACGCGATCGGCGTGTGGTTCCGCCGTGGGGGAAGCGAGGATCGCAAGCTATCCCTGATGCCGATCCAGGATGCCGTGGTGCGCCGCCGTTGTCTCGCCTTGCGTTACGATGCGGCGAGCAAGGGCAAAATTACCACGCGCATCGTGGAGCCCTTGGGTCTCGTCTTCTACTCGCGTCAATGGCACCTGATCGCATGGTGCCGGCTGAGGAAGGCCTTCCGGGACTTCCGCTTGGATCGCTTTGCGGGCTGGGAAGTGATGGCCGAGTGCTATCACGGGCATGCGGACTTCTCGGTAAAAGCTTTCCTGCAGGAGAAGATCGATGGCGATGAGCTGGCTCCCGCCACGATCCGGGTAAGCCGCGAAGTGCTCGATCGCTTCCGCTCGGAGATGCCTTGCACTTCCTTGGATGAGAAGATCCGGCCCGATGGGAGTGTCGAGGTGGAGATTCTGACTTGCTCCATGCCTTGGCTTACTTCGTGGCTGCTAGGCTACGGAACTCTCGTCGAGGTGATCGAGCCGCAGGAGCTTCGCGATTCCTTGCGAGATGCTGCCATGGCCGTGGCAGCACGCTACTCGGAGGATCTGGTGCCGATGTAGTGGAGCGGCTCAATCGAGGTCATCCTCCTGATCGAGACGCGGTGTCCACACTGCTTCCATGATATATCGTCCGGTCGCGTTCGCGGCGGTATCAGCTTCTTGGCGCTCGGGATGATCAGAACGAGCGGCCGCGGTCTCCTCGCCATCTTGGCAGGCGGTTGCCGAGAAAAGGCCGAGCGCGAGGAGGATGGTCATGATTGCTTGGCTAGCAAAGACCGGGTGCAGGAGATGTCGCGGACGATTCATGGGTAACCTGCTGCAACTCACGTGCCCGGAGCCGGGGCTTGTATTATCGGGGCCTAATTGCCCAACACTCGTCCTCTCGAGGTGCAGAGAGCAACGCCGGGCTGCTCCTTGCAATGTGAAAGCGGCCTGACCCGGGTATGAGTGACTGACATCGAATCGCTTCGGAGAGTGGAACGTCACGAGCTTGGATTGTGCTTCCTCACCTTGTCGAAGGCTGCGGCATCGCGTGTACATCAGTTGTGCTAATCCGTTACAATAATTACAGGTGATCTAATAAAGTGTGTGTTGCATGTGGTGAATAACGCTTAACTTTTGTGGTTCACCCATGATGCACCATGAAAACACGAGTTAGGACGCTTGGAACAGGGATACTTACAGCCCTCTTCGCCTTTATCGGTCCAGCCTGCTTGGGCCAGAGCTTCACACCCAACGCCAAGGAAGCGGAGTTCTACCGCCTCATTAGGGACGATGCCCAACAGCGGCGCGTCCAAGTCGTTCTGGACGCCCGCCTGTGCTGGGCCGCTAGGAAACACGCACAAGACACCCAGACCCGGAAGTTCTTCGCGCACCGGAATCCAAGCGGTGTTTGGTCGAATCAACGCGTATTGAATGAGGCCTATCCTCTCCCCTCTAACTACGAGGGTAACAACAATTATGTGGAAAGCATGGCGGGATCCACTAATGACACCGCAGCCCAAGCCCTCACCCTCCTGAAGAGCGATACTGCCCACTTCAACCACTTGATGGGAGCAACGGATTTCTACCGTGGCCAGGTGGTATTCGGCGTCGGACAGGCTCCGCGATCCGGATTGGGATACGCCACCTATATTTTCCTTTCGGCACCACTTCCTGCCGACGGCACCGGCGCGCTCACGGCGGTGCAGGCGGCTCAGACGATGGTAAAAGTGGACGGTGCCGGAGCGCTACTGATCACCAATCCCCGTCCCAAGGCGATTCTAGAGGTCTATCGCTCCGCGGCCCTGTCTCAGTGGACGCTGGATCGGGTCGTCATTCTCGATGCCTCTGGCCAAGCCGTCCTCGGTCCGAAAGGCTTGGCCAAGGAGTTCTTCCGCTTCGGCTATTTCCGGCCCTAGCACAGGCGGGAGGAACAAAATCGGGATTCGAAAATCCCTCCTGACATAGGGTTGTCAGCAGGCCTTGGTTTGTTGTCGGCATCGCTCCCGCCGGTGGGGCGCAAGAACATCCAACACGACTACTACCATGAAAGACGACGCATTGAACTGGTTCGAGATCTTCGTGAGCGACCTCGACAAGTCGAAGGCCTTCTACGAGGCGATCCTGAAGAGCGAACTGGTCAAGACACCCCCCTCGGAGCACGGCTGTGAGATGGCGATCTTCTCCTTCAATCAGGAGCTCGGAGTCGGCGGTTGCCTCTCGCAGGCAGGTGAGAGCGGCAAGCCCGGCCCCGGCGGCACCATGATCTACCTGAATGTGGAAGGGGAGCTCGATGCCGTTCTGGCTCGCATTCCCGCCGCTGGCGGCAAGGTGATCCTCGAGCGCATGTCCATTCCTCCGCACGGCTTCATCGGGATCTTCGAGGACCTCGATGGCAACCGCGTCGGCTTGCACAGCATGTCCTGAGCTTTTGTAAGGAGTTCGCTTTCGATCAGCCCGCCGTCCGATCACGGGCGGCGGGCCTTCTTGCCAAGATTTATGACAATTTGTCTGACAACACTGGCCTTGCTTGGAGGTAGGAAGGGTTGTTCCTTTCACATCCATGGAAAGCCGCTTGCTCGTCTCAGCTCTCTCGCTCGCCTTCTCTTCCGTCACGCTCGCGGAGGCTGAGTGGCAGAACCTTTTCAACGGCAAGGACCTCACGGATTGGACCGTGACCGTGGACACGCTTCCCATCGGCCAAGATCCGGAGCGCTTTGTGCAAGTGCGGGACGGCTCGATCCATATGTATGCGGATACCGATCCTTCAAAAACGGTTACCTTCGGCATTGTCACGCACAAGGACAGCTTCTCCCGCTTCCATCTGGCGCTCGAATACCGCTGGATGGAGAAGAAGTTCGCTCCCCGCAAGGATGCCCTGCGGGATGCCGGCCTGCTCTATCACACCTCCAGTCCGGAGAAGATCTGGCCGCCCTCCGTGGAGTATCAGATCCAGGAGGGCGATAGCGGCGACCTCATCTTCATCGGCGAGGCCGGATTCAGCTGGGCTCACCCACAGCCGGATCTCGCGCCGCCAGGGCAGGGCGATGCCTCGCTGCTGCCGGAGAACGGCGGCATCCTGCGAAAGGGCGGGAACTACACCTACTTCGGCCGCTTCCCCGAGCATGATCATGCCGGCTGGAATCGCGTGGACGTTATCGTCCATGCCGACGAGCGCGCGGAGCACATCTTGAATGGTCACACGCGGGTCCGTCTCCAGCAGATGCAGCACCTTACCGGTGGCGCGCTCAAGGAAGGCAAGATCGCACTGCAATTCGAAGCCGCGGAGGTACAGTATCGCAACATCCGCATCCGCGAACTCGATGCGCCCCTTAGCCCGGACAAGACCCTGCTGAGCCTGAGCGCCGTGAAGGACAAGCCGGCCCGCAGCGGCACCATCCGGGTAAAGAATCCCTTGGACCGCCCTTTGCAAGCGGATCTCTCGATCATCGGCAAGGATGCCGCCGCCTTCAGCGCATCGTCGTCCGCCGTTTCGGTTGCGCCCGGTGAGACCATCGAGGTAGACGTGCACTTCCGCCCGACTCGTGGTGCGGATCGCTACAGCGCCGGGCTGCGCATCGGCCAGGCGGACACCGGAGCCTTCGTCATCTTGCAGGGTCTCGGTCTGGCTGCGTTCGAGGGGAAGAACGAACCCGCCCTGCAGACGATCGTCCACGCCCTCGGCATTCCCCTGGATGTGGGCGGTAGCAAGCTGGAGCTCGACACCAAGGCGAAGACCATCGGCCAGAGCATCGCGGTCCCATATTTCCAGAGGGCAGGGGAGGCGCCGGTGAAGGTCACCCCGGTGGCGCGCTTCTCACCACCGGGACTCGAGTATTTCGGCATCGTGAAGAAGGGCAGCACCGAGCTCAAGGAGTTGGCCGCCTTGGCCGAATCCAAGGAGGTGGCGGACGCCCACCAGTGCCTGATGCCGCCGTGGAACAAGATCTCGAACCTTGAGTTCACTCCCGGAGAGGAAGCCTTCGCCTTTTACTTCAAGGCGCATCAATACACTTCCTTCACCGATCCCGAACTCCCGACCGAGGCCAAGATCGATCACACCGCCCGCGTCTATCCCGTGACCCAATTCCAAGGCCGCGAGATGAAGGACGCTTGGCTCGTCGGTTTTGAAGAAGCCGCGAATGGAGACTACCAAGACGCGCTCTTCCTCATCGAGAATGTGAAGCCCGCGCCCTAGTCTTTATCCGTCTCCACATCCGGCAAGAAGACAGTCAGGATCCCGATCAGCGGCAGGTAGGCACAGATCCGGAAGACGAAGTTGATCCCGTGGTGGTCGGCCACATTGCCGAGCACCGCCGAGCCGATTCCCGCGATCCCGAAAGCCAGCCCGAAGAAGAGGCCCGCGATCATGCCGACCTTCCCCGGCAGCAGTTCCTGCGCATAGACAAGGATCGCCGAGAAGGCCGATGCCAGCACCAGGCCGATGATGACGCTCAGCACCGCCGTCATGCCCAGACCGACATGCGGCAGCAGCAAGGCAAAGGGTGCCACGCCCAGGATCGAGGCCCAGATCACCCGCTTCCGTCCGATGCGGTCACCCACCGGTCCGCCCACGATCGTGCCCACTGCCACTGCTGCCAGCAGCAGGAAGAGGTAATACTGGGAGCTCTGCACCGAGATGTGGAAGCGGTCGATCAGGTAGAAGGTGTAGTAGCTGGTGAGCGAGGCCAGGTAGACATACTTCGAGAAGGTCAGTGCGACCAATACCGACAGGGCGATCACCACCGTGCGCTTCGGGAAACTCGTCACCGTTCCGCTTCGGGTCCCCTTCGGCTTCATGCGGTGGAAGTTCCGTGCCTGCCAGCGTCCGATCATCGTCAGGATCACCACCCCGGCCAGCGCCACGGCAGAGAAGACCAGCAGCGAGCGCTGCCCGTGCGGCACCACGATCAGCGCCGCCAGCAAGGGCCCGATCGCGCTGCCTGCATTGCCTCCCACCTGAAAGATCGACTGTGCCAATCCGCGACGCTTGCCCGCCGCCATGAAGGCGATCCGCGAGGCCTCCGGGTGGAACACCGCCGAGCCCGTGCCGATCATCGCCGCGGACATCAGAATCGTCGCGAAACTGGTGGAGTGCGCCAACGCGATCAAGCCGATCAGCGTGAAGGTCATCCCGATCGGCAGCGAGTATGGCATCGGCTTGCGATCCGTGATCAGGCCCACCAAGGGCTGCAACAGTGATGCCGTGAGCTGGAAGGTGAAGGTGATCATCCCCAGCTGCGTGAAGCTCAGCTGATACGAGTTCTTCAGGATCGGATAGATCGAGGGTAGCAGCGCTTGGATCGTGTCATTGAGAAGGTGCGCCGTGCTGATCGCGAAGATCAGGGCGAAGACGGTATCCGTGGCCGGGCGGGCCGGCACGGCTTGGGTGTCCGTGGCGATGCTTTCCTGCATGGGGGCGGAACAGTCGGTTGCGCGGTCGCCACGGGCAATTTCGCAGACCGGTGCTAGCGGCTCCCTTTCTGGTATTTTTCTCGGATTTCCGCCCGGAACTCCGCTGGGGACCCGTCTTGGTAGCGCTTGAAGAAGCGGCTGAAGTAGGACGGATCCTTGAAGCCGAGCGAATAGCCGATCTCCGCCACGCTCAGCTCCGAGTAGAGCAGCAGCCGCTTCGCATCGAGCAATCGGCGCTGGCGGATGTGCTCACCGGCAGGCTTGTCCGTGCCTTCGCTCACCACGTCGTTCAGGTGGTTCTCCGTCACCCCCAGTTCGCGAGCGTAGGGCGCGAGCGTCTGCCATTCGCGGAAGCGCCGCTCGACCAGTAACTGGAAGTCACGCACCAGAACCCCGGCCCGCTTGCCGGGCTTCTCCTGCAGCGGCTCACGCCAGCGGCTGGCTTTCACCAGCAGGATCCGCAGCAGTGCCCGGATGATCTCCTGCGATCCCGGACGCGCCGCATTAAACTCTTCCTGAAGCTCCTCGAAGATCGCGCAGGCCGGTCCGATCGCATCGCGCCCCAGCTTCATCCATGGCAGGAAGTCGGCAGCGTAGAAGAACGGCAGGTCCAGCAGAAGCCCCGTCGAGCCCGCGGCCCCGGCATCGAAGAATTCGCGCGTGAAGGAGATGATCGTCCCATCCGTGTCACCATCGGACAGGGCGGCGTGGACCTGCCCCGGGCTAAGGAAGAAGAGGGTGTGCCCGCTCACGTCCGTCTCACGGAAATCGTGCATCAGATGGGCATCTCCTTTGATCAGCGAGATCTGGAAGAAATCGTGATAGTGGGGCGTCAGCAGGGTGGGGTTCCAAGCCCGGGATTCGCGGTAGGGCACCGCAAGGAAGCCGTCCCCGTGCAGGCCGTGCTGCCGGTAATCCTCAAGTCCCACTGCAGGAATCGCTTCCCGTTTCATCGCCGTTCCCGATTGGAGCGCAGATCGGCGGATCCCGCCAGTGCTGTCATCATCTCCGCACTTGGAAAGAGGGCTGCCTACCCGCTAGTAGTCGCAGGATGAAGTTCGCACCGCTTGTCCTCTCGCTCTCCCTCGCAGGATCCATCGCCCAAGCTGGCACCGGTGTGGGAGCCAAGCCGGTCGAAGGAGCCGAGGTGGTCTTCGACGGTTCCCGCGAGATGCTCGATGCCAAGTGGACCTACTGGGAAGGTCCGGGCTTCAAGTCATCCCTGCCGATCAAGTGGAAGATCGTGGATGATGCCGTGGACAAGGGCACCGTCATGATGAGCGACGATCCGGTCGCCGCCGGTGGCAAGTATGGCTCGGCCGATATCGTGACCAAGAAGGCCTACAAGGACTTCCGCCTCCACATCGAATTCTACATCGCGAAGGAAGGCGGCAATAGCGGCGTCTATCTCCAGAACCGCTACGAAATCCAGATCCTCGATGGCGACAAGACCAAGCACGGGCTCGGCGCGGTCATCAACGAAACCGAATCGCCCTACCATGCCTACAACGGGGCAGGGAAGTGGAACGCCTACGACATCGTCTTCCGTGCCGCCCGCTTCAAGGACGGCAAGCTGGCCGAGAAGCCCATGGTCACCATGTTCTTCAATGGCAAGAAGGTCCACGTGAACCAGACCATCAATCAGGTCTGGGGCGGCCCGAACTCCGGCGTGGATGGCGGCAACGATGGCGGGAAGGGGATTACCGATACCCCGCAGGGCCTCAAGCTCCAAGCTGAAGGCCACGATGTCCGCTTCCGCAATATCTGGATCAAGGAGCTCGATATCGAGAAGGCGGATACTGATTTCAGCGAGTGAGGATCGGCTTGGTCGGTGCCGGTCGTTCCGGCACTTTGATGCAGCTCAACTCCGGTCGGGCAGGGAGGTCTCCGGGGAGTCGCGGACTCCACGCCAAACCGACTGCCTTCAGCGCACAGATGGCCCACCACCCCGGATCGATTTGGCTGCTATCCAGGCCAAGCCGCGCCGATCCCGGGAAGGCGTGGTGATTGTTGTGCCACGACTCTCCCATCGTCAGCAGCCCGATGTGCGGGATGTTGTGACCCTGCACGGCATGGCCTTCCAAGTGCCAGTCACGCGGCCCGGCGTTGTGCGCGAAGTAGCCGACCAACCAGTGGCCAATTAGAGAAACCACGATCCGCGCCGAGATCCCCCACACCACGAAAGCCACTCCGCCGAGCACGTAGAGCAGGATGGCCCACGGCAGTTGCTGCAGCATCCAAGTGCGGTCCATGAAGCGGTAGAAGCGGTCATTCGCCACCCGTGCCTCGGGACGGAACTCGGGCGGATGCTCAAGCTGAACCTCGCAGTGGTTCTGCCACAGGAAGTCCTTCCAGATCGGATTCTTGTGGATGAAGAGCGGATGGCATTCCGGGTGCCGCTGCGACCAGTCGCGGATGTCGTGCAGGTAGAGCATCTTCGACGGCCCACCCATGCCGACCAAGGTGCCCAAGTGCACGAGGACATGCTCCACCCATAGCGGACACTGGAAGCTACGGTGAATCAGCAGGCGATGCAGCCCGACCGAATGCCCGAGGCACAAGGTCGTGATGGTGAACACAAAGAACACCATCAGGGCGTCCCAGCGGAACGTGAGAACACCACCGATCACCGCGACAAGGGCGTGAGCAGTGAACCACAGCGACTTCACCGGCGACCACACCACGCGGCCGTCGATCGGGTTGGTTGCTGCATCACGCGGCAGCATGCGCGGGACTTCATGCTCATTCATGCTCTTTGATTTTAATTCTAAAAGTTCAGGAAATAATGAAATATCAGATCACAACGTAGGTTGGAATTTACCTCCGGAGTCTGAGGGAGCGGTTCGATTTCACGTTTTCAAAGAGCTAATCGCGCATCCGATCTCATGCGGTCAGACTGGCAAGTTCGCCTCGCGCGATCAATCAAAACTTTCAGTAAATACTGAAACTATTGAGCTGGAAGGCTGCGCGCGCTTTGGCAGATCAACAGACAAAAACAGACCTCACTGCGCCAAGCTACCCAGCTCTTCCCAGCGATCATAAAGCCGGGCCACCTGGGCCTTCGCCACCTCCAGTTGCGGAAGCGCATCGCGGACGGCTTCGTAGTTCGCCTGGAACTCGGGATCAGCCAGCTTGCCCTCCAACTCAGCCACCGCTTCTTCCGCGGTCATGATGGTCTCCTCCATGGCCTCGAGTTCCTTCCGCTCCGCCAGGGTCAACTTCCGCGGCTTGGTTTCCACCGGAGCCGCGGCCTTCTGTCTTGCCGCCGCATCCCGGGCTGCTGCCTGGGCATGGAGCCGGTCCACCTGCTCGCGGGCCTGCCGCTTCTCCAGATAGTAGGAGTAGTTCCCGGGCTGCACGAAGACGCCGTTGTCCTCGAAGGCGATGATCTGGTCGCACACCCGGTCCAGGAAATAGCGGTCGTGCGAGACCACCAGTACCGTGCCATCGAAGTCCGCGAGCGCCTCCTCCAGCATCCGTAGCGAGGGCAGGTCGAGATCGTTGGTCGGTTCGTCCAGCACGATCAGATTGCCACCCGTCTTGAGAACCTTCGCCAGCATCAGCCGCGCGCGCTCGCCTCCGGATAGCAAGTCCACGCGCTCGTTGATCCGACGGTCGTCGAAGAGGAAGCGTCGGAGGTAAGCACGAGCCCCCATGGTCTGGTTGCCGAACTGGACTTTCTCGTTCCCATCCGCGACCTCGTCTAACAGCGAACCCGTGCCATCGAGCGCCATCCGGGTTTGGTCGATGTAGTTCACCTTCACCTTCTTGCCCACCGTGGCATTGCCTTCATTCGGCTCGATCATGCCCAGACACAGCTTCAGCAGCGTCGTCTTGCCGACCCCGTTGCGACCCACGATGCCGGTGCACTGTCCCGGTCGCAGCTCCAGATTCAGGTGACGGAAAAGCCAGCGCGGGGAGGTCGCCGTGCCGACATTCACGCCTGCCTGTTCCAGTTCCACCACGATGTTCCCGAGATCGGGCGGGGGAGGGATAAGCAGATCCATCTCACGTTCTTCCGGCGGTGCCTGCAGACCCTCGATCTCGTAGAATTGATCCAAGCGGTGCCGCGACTTCGTGCCGCGCGCTTTTACCCCGGAACGCACCCACTCCAGCTCCTCTCGCAGGAAACGCTGCCGACGCCGCTCCGTCTGCTCTGCGATCTGCTGCCGTACCGCCTTCGATTCAAGATAGGCGGTGTAGTTGCCCGGATGCGAGTAAGCCTTGCCGTTGTCGATCTCAATGATCCGCGTCGCGATCACATCGAGGAAGTAACGGTCGTGGGTCACGAAGATGACGGCGCCCGAATAGGTCCTCAGGAAATCCTCCAGCCAGCGGATCGAATCGGCATCCAGATGGTTTGTCGGCTCGTCGAGCAGCAGCAGATCCGGCTGCGATGCCAGCGCCCGGCACAAGGCCACCCGCCGCTTCTCACCACCGGATAGCGGCCCTACCGAGGTTTCCAGTGCCGGTGTGCCCAGAGCCGTCGCCGTCGCCTTGATCCGTGCATCGAGGTTCCATCCATCCGCATGGTCGATCAGATGCAGGAGATCCGCCAGCTCCGCCTCGGAACCTTCCCCATCCTCGTAGCGGCGGATCGCCTCCACGATATCCGCCGCACCGGCCGCGATGTTCTCGTGCACGCTCAGCTCCGGATCGAGCTCGAACTCCTGCGGCAGGTAGCCGATCCGCAGACCGCGCCGGATCGAGATCTCGCCGGAATCCGCCGCTTGGCTGCCGGTCAGAATCTTGAGCAGCGAGGTCTTCCCGCAGCCGTTCCGCCCGACCAAGCCCACCTTCTCGCCGGCGGACACGGCCAGGGTCACGCCGTCCAGCAGCGTTTGGTAGCTGTAGGCCAGGCGGATCTCATTCGCGGAAAGAAGGGCGGACATCGGCGGGCGGGATCAGGTTTCATCCCTCGCGGAAAGGCAAGGGGAACCTTGGTGCGGGGGATGCTTTGACCCCGCGCAAACCGGAAAAGGGTTGCCCGGCGGGGGACTGTCCACTACCGCGCGGTCGCCCTCTCGTCCCCCTCACCAACCAATCCACACACCGTGTCCGTACTCGTAGGTAAGAAAGCTCCGTCCTTCAGCGCCAAGGCCGTCCAAGGCGAAACGATCCTCGATAATTTCTCCCTCGATCAGTACCTCGGCGAGAAATACGTGATCCTCTTCTTTTACCCGAAAGACTTCACCTTCGTCTGCCCGACGGAACTCCATCGCTTCCAAGAGGAACTGGCCGAGTTCGAGTCCCGCAACGTGGCCGTGGTCGGCTGCTCCACGGACTCCGAGTTCTCCCACTGGGCCTGGCTCCAGACCCCGAAGGCCAAGGGCGGCATCCAGGGCGTGCAGTATCCGCTCGTCGCCGACGTGAACAAGACCATCTCCGATGCCTACGACGTGCTCGCCGGCGAATACGAAGTGGACGAGAACGGCAGCCTGACCGTGAAAGGCGAACTCGTCGCCTACCGCGGCCTCTTCCTCATCGATAAGCAAGGCGTCGTCCGCCACCAGATTGTCAACGACATGCCGCTCGGCCGCTCCATCCGCGAAGCCCTGCGCGTTGTCGATGCCCTGCAGCACTTCGAGCAATTCGGCGAAGTCTGCCCCATGGACTGGAGCCGCGGCGACAAGGCCATGACCCCGGACCACGAGGGCGTCTCCAGCTACCTTGCGAACTGAGAATAGCTCTTATCCAAGAGCCCGCAGGCAAACCTGCGGGCTTTTTTGTTCATAATAGGTTGGCGACTCCTTGGTTCATCTCTTCCTTGCCTTTCAGATTTCGCGTCCCTTTCGCGACC
Organism: Luteolibacter rhizosphaerae; assembly: GCF_025950095.1. NCBI lineage: Bacteria > Pseudomonadati > Verrucomicrobiota > Verrucomicrobiia > Verrucomicrobiales > Verrucomicrobiaceae > Neoluteolibacter > Neoluteolibacter rhizosphaerae. Next base: position 269,271 of record NZ_JAPDDR010000005.1, read on the forward strand.
TTTCGCGGTTAAAACTCCGATTCGTAAGATTCGTGGCGCCCTCGGTGTCACCCCATTTATCGGTGGACACCGGGCTTTGACAGGGCGGGGGAGATGGGTATTTTCGCGCTCCCAAACCGACTCTCCTTCCCATGAGCGAAGCCACTCTCGAAACGCATTCCTTCCAAGCCGAGATCAAGCAACTCCTCGATCTCGTCGTCCACTCCCTCTACACGGACCGCGAGATCTTCCTGCGTGAGCTAATCTCGAACGCCTCCGACTCGATGGAGAAGCTCCGCCACCTGCAGGGCACGGAGAAGGATATCCACGACGCCACGCTGCCACTGGAGATCCACGTCAGCACCGACGAGGAGGCGAAGACGATCACCATCGCCGATCACGGCATCGGCATGACCCATGGCGAGTTGGTCGAGAATCTCGGCACCATCGCCCACTCCGGCACCAAGGCCTTCCTCCAGGCGATGAAGGAAAGCGGCAACACCCCGGCGAACATGATCGGCCAGTTCGGCGTGGGCTTCTACTCCGCCTTCATGGTCGCCAGCGAGGTGAAGGTCTTCACCCGCAGTTGGCGTGAAAATGGCGAGGGCCTGCTCTGGACCAGCGATGGCGCCAGCGGCTACTCCATCGAGGAAGCGGCCGATGCCCAGCGCGGCGTGAAGCTCGTCCTGCAACTTAAGGAAGAGCATCAGGAGTTTTCCGAGTCCGCGCGCGTGAAGCGCCTGATCGAGCAATACAGCAACTTCGTCGGCTTCCCGATCTACCTGAATGGCGAGCGTATCAACAAGGTCGAGGCCCTCTGGCTGAAGAATAAGGCCGACGTGACCGAGGAGGAATACAAGGCATTCTACCAGTTCACCGCCCACGCCTACGACGAGCCCGCCTACCGCCTCCACTTCAGCGCGGATGCCCCGCTCGCCATCAACGCGCTCATCTTCGTGCCGAACGAAAACATGGAGCGCTTCGGCATGAACAAGATGGAGCCCTCCGTGGCCCTCTACTGCAAGAAGGTGCTCATCGATCCCTCGCCGAAGGGTCTCCTCCCCGAGTGGATGCGCTTCCTGAAGGGCGTCATTGATAGCGCCGACCTGCCGCTGAACATTTCCCGCGAGACCATGCAGGACAGCGCGCTGGTGCGGAAGCTCGGCAGCGTGATCAGCAAGCGTGTGATCAAGATGTTTGAGAAGGAGGCCGAGGCGGATCCGGAGAAGTTCCAAGCCTTCTACAAGAAGTTTGATCGTCTCATCAAGGAAGGCGTCGCCACCGACCACGCGAACCGCGATAGCTTGGCCAAGCTGCTGCGCTTCGAGTCCTCCATGACCGAGGAGAGCAAGCTCGCCAGTCTCGCCGATTACCTGACCCGTGCGAAGGACGGCCAAGACAAAATCTACTACCTCGTCGGACCGAGCAAGGCACAGCTCGAGAACAGCCCCTATGTCGAGGCCTTCAAGGCCCGCGGCATCGAGGTCATCTACTTCACCGATCCGGTGGATGAGTACGTCGTCGAGTCCCTCGGAGAATATGAAGGCAAGAAGCTCGTCTCCATTGCCCATTCCGGTGTTGAGCTCGAGGACAAGGAAGAAGAGGGCGATGCTCTCAGCGCCGAAGCCACCGAGAAGCTCTGCGGCTTCCTCAAGGATCAGCTCGGTGACAAGGTCACTGCTGTCTCCGCTGGCAAACGCCTCGTCGATAGCCCCGTCATCGCCTTGGTCCCCGCCGATGGGATGACCGCCCAGATGCGCCGCATGATGAAGGCGATGGACGAGAACTTCCAGGACGAGGTGAAAGTCGAACTGGAGATCAACCCGCGCCACCCGCTGGTCAAGAAGCTCTCCGAGACCCAGGAAACGAACCCGGATCTCGCCGCTATGGTCGCCAGCCAGATGCTCGACAACGCGCTCATCGGCGCAGGCCTCCTCGATGACGCCCGCGACCTAGTGAAGCGGATGAATACGCTGATGGAGAAAGCGATGGGATAAGCAGGGGATCTATTTTGCAGGGAGGAGACCCGGTGGCACCGCTGCCGGGTCTTTTTTCTTCAAGTTTGCGCGCGCTTGCTTGAGTTCGGTCTCGACCTTCTCTCCTTTCTCCAATCTTCGCTCGAGAATCCTTACTTCGAGTGGAGCGATGTTCTCATAGTAGCTTTCCACATCGGAGGCTCCGATTGCCCTCTCCTTCTCCAGTAGCCAACTGAGGCACTTGATCCGCATCTCGACATACGACAGATGCTTGTTGATCTCCAGCCACTCCTTCGCTCCTCCGACTTCGTCGAAGCAACATCCCTTTGTCGCCCAGTATGGCTTGGGATGATTCTCTCCATCCCGTCCTCTCCGTTGGTAGCCGTAAGATGAGTAGTCGTCCGGTTGGTCCTGGAGCTGATAGTAGATATTCCAATAGCAGGCATCTCCCACGGAGAAGCCCATGTGATGGTTGCGGAAGGGGATCGACTGACGCTTGTCTTCAAGGTGCTCAACCAAGAAAGGGAGTGAAAGTTCCTTGAATTCCATGAGCCGTTTGAACGCCTTGTGGCAGGCGTTGTAACGCTTGCCATATTCCTCGTCATCGGTGTTCAGGCCGGGGGCGGGCAGCAGCTCTTCAGTTACAGGGCGATCTACTAGCACTAGCTGCGAAATGAGAGATCGGATCTCCTTCTCCTGTTTCGGAGTAGGCTCCGGCCTCGTTTGTCCGCCCTTCTCATTCTCAATCTGCTGTTTCTTGGCGGATTCTTGAACTGTTTGTGAAACACAGGGAATCAGACCAATCGCGAAGGCGAAGGTTATAGGAATGAAACTTTTTTTCACAGACCTGTCTCCCTACCGTTCGAGATGGCTATGAACCAGCCATTTCTCACGCTTGAACCAAGTCTCCTGCCGCTTCGCATACTGTCGCGTCGCCGCGTTGATCAGCTCCTCGCAAGTCCCGCGATTGATCTCGCCCGCCAGCAGACGCCGGATCTCCCCGAGCCCGATGGCCTTTTCCAATCCCGGTGCCGCGTGATGCAGCGATTTCACTTCTTCAATCGCCCCGCCCTCCAGCATCGCCTTCGTCCGCTGGCCGATCCGGCTATGAAGGTCCTCGCGATCCCGCTGCAGGAAAACCCCGCGCAGCTTCTCCGCCCGCTTGCTCGTGGCTTCCTCCCAATCATCCCGGAGGCTGGAGCAGGGGACTCCTGCCAGGATGCACACCTCCAGCGCACGTGAGACATAGCGCCGGTTCTTCAGATCCGTCCGCGCCGCTTCCACCGGATCCGTTACTCGCAGGCGCGTCACCAGTTCCTCCAATGGCAAAGCATCCAACTCGGCTCGCAAGCCAGGCTCACCCGGCGGCAGAGGCGATGGTCCGTGCGAAAGAAACTTCAGGTAAAGTCCGGATCCTCCAGTGATGACCGGCTGCTTTCCCCGCGAGCGGATCTCCTCGATCACCGGCACCACCATTCTCAGGTAGGCCATCGCATCGACCGGATCTTCCGGCTCTAGCACTCCGTAAAGGTGATGCGCCACCTCCCGCTGATCATCCTGCGACGGTGCCGCTGTTAGAACCTCTGCTCCGCGATAGAGCTGGAAGGCATCCGCATTCACGATCTCCCCGCCCATCTCCGCCGCCACCTTCAAGGCATGCGCGCTCTTCCCGGAGGCCGTGGGACCACAGACGAAGAACATGCTGTCAGGTGATGGAAGGACCAAAGACATCCGCCGCGGAAGTCTCGCCAAGCCATTCTTGCGGGCAAGAAAAACGCCCTGCCCGGACAAACCGGACAGGGCGTTGAAATCAAATGGATCGGACGATCAAGCGGTCGGCGGCTGCTCTTCTTCGGCAGCAGCTTCCACAGCCGGAGCGGCGGGAGCAGGGGCGGCCTCTTCGGCAGGTGCCGTGATGGCTTCCTCTACCACCGGGGCGGCAGCAGCGGCTGCAACCACAGGCGTGGCCACCGCGGCAGCTTGAGCGACAGGGCGCGGCTCGCGCTCAACCATCTCCTCGCGCACCGCGTCTTCGTGCTCCTTGCTCTTCGCACCGCTCACCACGAGCTTGCGGCCCATGAAGAATTGGTCGTGCAGCACTTCCACGGAGCGCTTCGCCTCATCGACATTGAGCATGTCGACGAAGCCATAGCCCTTCGACTTGTGCGTGCGGCGGTTGTAAACAATCTCCACATTGCGGACCGTGCCCACCCCCTTGAAGAGATCCTTCAGATCCTCCTCGGTCGAGTCGTAGGACAGGTTGCCAAGGTAGATCCGCGAACCGGAAACCTCGCCCCGCTCCTGATTGCGACGCTCCCCGCGATCGCCACGATCCTGGCGCTCGCCGCGTTCACCGCGCTCTTTCTTCGGAGGCTGGCCTTCACCACCGCCTTGGCGCGCATTGCGGGTGTTCGACTTCACACCGGCCGGAAGGCCCGTAGGCGCACCGCTCGGCGGACCCTCCTCGAAGCGCACGCTCTCTTTGCGCTCCGGGCGCGGTGGGCGGACGGGCTCCTTGTAAAGACCGATGGCCTTCAGGATCTTCTGCCACAGGGTCAGCTTGACCGGCTTGTAGTCCTTGCGTGGTGGGCGTGGGCCGCGTTCGCCGCGATCACCCCGGCTTTGATTGCGGTCGCCCCGCTCCCCGCGTTCGCCGCGGTTGTGGTTGCGCTCGCCGCGATCCCCGCGTTCTCCGCGGTTCTCGTTGCCATCATTCTGCCGGTTGCGATTCCGGCCTCTGCCTCCGCGGGAGCGATGTCTGCGACGTTCGCCTCCGGCGCCTCTCGTATCAGGTTGGGCGTTGGACATGTTTTCTTTTCTATTGGCGGGCCTGTCTCGCGATGGAGGGCAGCCGCCCGCTTATCGGGCGGGGCTGCTCGGCTCGACCGGCCGGTCCGGGTCGCCGGCTTTATGTTACCGGGGAAGTCCGCCACTCAAATGCGGGACGGGCGGAGTTCCGTAGACCCGGGGGTAGGCGGTTATCGCGCGTTGGCCCGGTTTGGCAGGCTTCACCGCGTGGTCCGCGTCCGCCGGAGTCCGATTGCGCTCCGCCCAAGCGGAGGCTGCTGCCAAAATCTGCGTTTGGCCGGCGGCGGGCAGTCGGAACGAGTCCCGGATCTGCCTGACGGGCGGAAGTTTACGGGAGCCAGCCCCTATTGCAAGGCGGGACTTCCGGGCGGATCTCGGCTCGGTTTAGGAATCGGTTCATTGGGATACTCGGCGATGCGTTGGCCAGCCCAAGAACGGGCGGAGTACTTCAGGTTTAGTGGAATCTACCAATCTTTACTTCCGGGGCTTCCCACTCGCTTTCCGGGCTTCTCCGCTTGCCCCTCCCTCCGTGCCGGCTAGAGTCCGCGCCGGTTCACGATGCGCGCGCTCTTTCTCACTCTCGTCGCCCTCCTTAGCTCCGTGGCCCATGGCCAGCAGGGAGAAGCCTACATGGTGGTGGAAGCCAATTCCGGCAAAGTCCTGATGGCTTCGAATTCGGTGGTCCAGCGCTCCGTAGCCAGCCTCAACAAGATCGCCACCGGCACGATTGCCGTCGATTGGGCGGATGCTACCGGAGCCGATATCTCCGCCGTGATCGCCACCGTGCCTCCTTCTGCTCTGGCCATCGGCGGGCCCAATCCTCTTTCCCTCCAGGCGGGGGACCGCCTCAGGCTGCGGGATGCCCTTTATTCTGCTCTGCTCGGCTCCGACAATATCGCCGCCATGACCGTGGCCAATCACGTGGGGCAGGAAATCCTCCGTGCCCGCGGCCGCGAGGGTGATGGGGTGGCCGCTTTCGTCAACGAGATGAACGAGCTCGGCAAGGCCATCGGTCTCAGCAAGACCCGCTTCGCCAATCCCCACGGTCTGGAGCTACCCAAGCAGAAGGGCTACTCCACCGCGGCCGATGTCGCGAAGCTCTCGATCTATGCCATGCGCAAGCCGGGCTTCACCTTCATCGTCCGGCAGAAGGATCGCCAGGTGACCGTGACCGGAGCCGATGGCGCGAAGCGCAGCTTCAACGTCCGCAATACCAACGAGCTCATCGGCGAGCCGAACATTCTCGGCGTGAAGACCGGTACGACCGCCGCGGCGGGCCCCTGCGTGAGCGTTTCCGTGGAGCGCGACCCGCTCGTCCGCGACAAGCCGGACGGTGAAAAGGCCGTCACGCCGCGCCGCCTGATCATCGTCGTCCTGAATAATCCCGACCGCTTCAACCGTGCCCGCGGCTTCATCTCTCCGGGCTGGGCGAGCTTTGATCGCTGGGTCGCCGCAGGCGCTCCGATCGAGGATCGCCGGAAGGAAATTCTCGACGTTCCCAACCCGCGCTAAAAATGGCGCGATTTTGACTTATCGAACGAATCCTAACACGCCAAACCCCACCGCGATGCGCATCGGTATTCTCAACAGCGGGGGCGACTGCCCCGGTCTCAATGCAGTGATCCACGGAGTCGTGGGAGCAGCCAGCCAACTCGGCTGGGAAGTGATTGGATTCAAGGACGGCTTCGAAGGACTCCTGCCCCCGGGCGACTACAAGGTCCTGAGACCTCAGGATACCCTCGGCATCCTCAAGCTCGGCGGCACCATCCTCGGTACCACGAACAAAGGCCACTTCGCCGCGAAGGTCGGCAAGGGCGACATCGCCGAAGTGCCCGCCGATATCGTCTCCAAGGCCAAGCGCACCATGGAGCAGCTTGAGATCCGCGCCCTGATCATCGTCGGCGGCGACGGCTCGCTCACCACCGGCCTGCAGCTTTATCGTGAAGGCTGGCCGGTCATCGGCGTGCCGAAGACGATCGACAACGACCTGCGTGCCACCGCCATGACCTTCGGCTTCGACAGCGCCGTGAGCACGGTGGTCGATGGTCTGGACCGCCTCCACACCACGGCGGAGAGCCACAAGCGGATCATGGTGCTCGAAGTGATGGGCCGCCACGCCGGTTGGATCGCCCTCTGGGGCGGTATCGCCGGTGGTGCGGACGTCATTCTCCTGCCCGAAATTCCTTACAACACCGAGAAGGTCGCCGAGTTCATCAAGGCCCGTGATGCCCAAGGCCATCACAGCACCCTCGTGGTGGTGGCGGAAGGCGCGCACCTGCCCTCCGGAGAACTGGCCACCATCGCGGAGAACGCCGGCGGTGAAGTTCGTCTCGGCGGCATCGGTGACATCGTCGCTCGCCGCTTGGAAGAACTTACCGGCAAGGAGACTCGCTCCTGCACGCTCGGTCACCTCCAGCGTGGCGGTGCTCCGACGGCGCTCGACCGCATCCTCGGCACCCGCTTCGGCGTGATGGCCGTGAAGCTTGCCGAGGAAGGCCGCTTCGGTCGCATGGTCAGTTACCAAGCTTACCACGTCGATTCCGTGCCGATCGAAGAAGCCGTCAACCAACTCCGCCTCGTTGAACCCGACGGCGAAATGGTCAAGGCTGCGAAGGCCGTCGGCATCTGCCTGGGTGACTGAGGCCTGGTCCCAAACGATTCCAAGGAGGGCGACATCACTGTCGCCCTTCTTCGTTTTTACGCCGGACGCATCCTCGGGCCTGCCGGGATTGCCGGCACTTGATCGGCAGGATCCCGAAGTAGCCCGGTGAACTCGGCCCAGCGCTTCTTGCCGATCAGTGTCTCTTCAAAAAGCATCGCCCGCTCCGTTCCGGCATCATTGAAGTGAACGAAGAGTTCCGAGCCTTCGTCCCGTTTTCCCAAGATTAAGCGGCGGGGGATAACATCCACGGCCCAGAATCCGGCGGGGTAGAGGCGGATGCTCTGTTCATCGATCTCCACCTTGCGATCCGGCAATCGGCGAAGACGCAAGTACTGCACCACGCTGAACGCCACCATCATCGCGAAGAAGACGTGATGCGCGAACTCCAGCGAACGATGTCCTGAGACTGCGTACCAAATCGCCAATAGGACGAGGCCAAACATCCGAGCCCGATACCATGTGCTCCTCTCCGGACGAAGAAGCAGGAATGTTTTCACAAGATATCCGGGGGTGGGGGATGATTGATGAAGGAGAGGCTACTTGAGCAGCTCCTTCACGTGCTCGATATACTTCTCCGGACCGCCTTCTTGGTATCCCGTACGGGCGACTTCGCGGCCCTTCGAGTTCAGTAGCAGGATCGTGGGATAGCCTTGGATCTCGTATTCCTCGGCCAGCTTCTTGTTCTGCTCGGCTTCCTTCTCCGGGAGCTTCTTCTTCCGCGGATAGTCCAGCTCCACCATGATCAGATGCTTCTTCGCGTATTCCTGGAAGGCGCGCTGATCGAAGACCTCCTTCTTCAGGCGGATGCACCAGCCGCACCAGTCGGAACCGGTGAAGTCCACCAGAATGTCCTTCTTCTCTTCCTTGGCGCGCTTCTTCGCGAGGTCGAAATCGGTCTCCCATTTGAAGACATCCTTATCCACGGCTTCTTCCTTCGGCGCGGATTGCTCGGATACGAACTTCTGATCTTCCTCGCTCAACTTGGAGAGCGCGATCTTCAGGGTGGTGCCGCCGGCTTTCCGGATAAGCACCTGCCCGCCCTCGGTGCGCACATAGTCACCTTCGACCGTGCGGCCGGAGCCCGCTTCCTTCCACGTCCGGGCCTGCAGCGTGGCTGGGAGAATCAGCGAGATGAGAGGGATGAGATGGTATAGAGGAGCTTTCATAAGGCGACATAATCCAAGTGAAGCGCTGGTCCGGTTCATATTTATCTCGGATTCGGGAATTTGCACGGACCCGTCCGCTGGTTCTCAGCCCGAATGCCGCCCTTGCCCCCGCGCGGATCAGGGCCTAGAACCGCTGCCGACATGTCAATCGACCCCTTGCTCCAGTTGCTCCGCCGCAAGGCGCGCCACACCCACCAGGAACTCGCCGAGCTGCTCTCGCTCTCCGAGGACGAGGTGAAGTCCCGCATTGCCGCATGGGAGAAGAACGGCACGATCCTCGGCTACCAAGCCGTCGTGGATGCTGAACAAGCAGGGGATGACGATGTCTCCGCCTTCATCGAAGTGAAGGTCACTCCCGAGCGTGGCGGCGGTTTCGACCGCTTGGCCATGCGCATCGCCCGCTTCGATCAAGTGGTGAGCTGCTACCTCGCCAGCGGTGGCTACGATCTCATGGTCGTGGTCGAAGGCAGCGATCTCCGCGAGGTCGCCCGCTTCGTCTCCGAGAAACTCAGCAGCATGGAGGGGGTGATCTCCACTGCCACCCATTTCCGTCTGAAGACCTACAAGGAAAACGGCTTCCTCTTCGAGGAGCAGGGCGGTCCCGAGCGCCTCGCCGTCTCGCCCTGATCTCGTTCGTCATTCGGAAATTCCGAATTCGTCATTTGCCTTTGGCGCGGAAAACCCGCCCGGGACGAATCCCGGGCGGGTGCCATGTCCTAAATAAGGCCGTCACCTAGGAAGCGGAGCCGCTTTCTCAAGGCTGGGCGGGAACATACAGCTCCGATCCCTTTGCAAGGACTGTACTGGAGTTTAGGTTCAGGCCGTTCAGGGCATTCAGTTTTGCAGTGCTTGTGCCGTGTGCTGCGGCAAACGCTGCAAAGTCGGTTTCCTTGTCGATGGAAATGGAACGGATGCGCGGGGCATCGGAGGCCGGTTCGCTCGCTTGCGCTGCCGGGGCAGGGGCTGTGCTTTCCGACTTGGCTTGAGCAGCCGCGGGCGCCTTGGCGGGGGCGGCTTCTTCAGGCTTGGACACCGGCTTGAAGTCGGCGGCCTTGGTGGAGATCGTCTTCGAAGCAGGCTCCGATTTAGCGGCTTTGGCCGCGGCAGCAGGTGCTGCCTTTGGAGTTTCAGTGACCTTGCCGCCGAGGCGCAGGGTTTGGCCGATCTTCAGGCCGGAAGCTTTCACGCCGGGATTCGCCGCCTGCAGGGCATTGGCGCTGAGTCCGTAGTGCCGGGCGATGCTGTAGAAGGTTTCTCCTGACTTCACCGTGTGGCTGCCGGTATTCACCGCAGCGCTTCGGGGTGCTTCAGCTTCACGACTCGGAGCCGAGGTTTTCGCTGGCAAGACCAGTTTCTGACCGGCACGGATGAGAGAGGGATTCTTGATGCCGTTGAGCTTGGCCAAGGTTTCCGGGGTGGTGCCGTAGCGCTTGGCGACCTTGCGAAGGGTGTCGCCATTCCGGACGATGCCATACTCGGAGGCATCCTTCACGGGGGCGGCGGTAGCTTCGGTCTTCTTGGCTTCGGCCTGAACCGGGGCAGGGGTCTTCGCGGCGGTCGCGGTGATCGACTTGAGGCGCGCGTTCTCCTCTTCGAGTTGGCGGATCTGGCGCTCATACTCTTGGCAGCGGCCCTGGAGCAAATCCAGTTCCGAGGTGGCGGCTCCGGCGAGCGGGGCGGTGCAGAGGATGGCGGCGAGAATCGGCAGTGCTCTCATGACGCCCAAAGGAATTTCAAAAATTCCGGAGCGAGACAAGGAAAATTTAATAAACCTTAATTATTAGGTTCTAAGTGCTTCTTTCTGAAGCCCCACGCTTAGGACCCTGCGCGCACTGGCTTTTCAGCAGCACTCTCTGCGGCCGAGGCAGCCTCGGTTCCGGGCTTTACGATCTCCACGGGCGCACCATCCGGAGCATAGGGAAGTCGCGTCACCGAGAGCCATTGACCGACCTCCAAGCCATCCCGGACTACCAGCACCTGCTCGTCCGACCAGACCGGTTCGATCTGGTTTCGGACGATGGTCGGCTGCAACTTGTCCACGAGGTAGATCCGGTTCACACCGCGCAGCGCGTGGCGGGGGAGGACGAAGACATCTTCCAACATGACGCCTTGGATCGTGGCCCTTACCGGTTGGCCGATCAGCAGCGGTCGCTTGCCGGACTCGACGCCGAAGGGATCGTCGATCCGCGCGATCGCGAAAAGTTCCCGCGAGGCTTCATCCAGCGCGCCTTCCGTCCGGACGATTTTCGCGTCCCAACCTTGAGAATCGGTGCCTGCGAGGGCATCGCGCAGCGTCACTTTCAATTCCGGGTCGCCTTCCTTGGAGGGTAGCCTGACGAAGGGAAGCTGCCGCGGCGAAAGCGGGAGGCGAATCTCGGCAAAGTCGGTGGCAAAGATTTCACCCAGCGGTGTCGAACTGCCGACCGCTTGACCAAGACCGATCACGCGCTTCTGCACACGACCGTCGAAGGGAGCGCGGATCTTCGTGCGATCCAGATTCCGCAGCGCTTGCTCCAGGTCCGCTTGGGCGGCATCCACGTTCGCCTTGGCTTCCTTCATCTGGGGGATGCGCAGCACGAGGTCGGAGGGCTCCTCCTCATAACCGAGATCGTCCCAGTTCAGGCGGGCTTGTTTTGCCCGGGCTTCCTCTTGGATCAGGGCTGCCTGAGCCCGGGCCAAGCCGGACTCTGCAGCGGACACCGCCACCTTGAAATCCGCCGGATCCAGTTCGGCGAGGATATCGTCCTTTTTGAAAAAAGCACCGTCCTCGAAATTCGCGCTCACCGTGCTGATCGTGCCCGCCACTTGCGGCGTCAGCGTGGTGGTGAAGTGGGCCCGCACCGTTCCTTGGCTGTTCAGCATCACCTGGAAGTCGGTCCGCTGGAGCTCGAGGATCTCCGTCTTGAGCACTTGGGGAGCGGAGGGCTCGGGCTTCGGTTCCTCCACGGGGATGCCGGCCCGCCACGCCGCCAGCGCGCCGATACAAAGGATCACGATAGGAATGAGAATGCGGAGGAGCATCGTGGAATTCAGGGGAGCGGAAGATGCACTGGCTCAGGTGCTTTGCCAAATACGATCACCCGGGGTGATTCTATGTCTTGGTGTGTCAGAAAGTCCGGGTGTGGAAGTCCCCGCCGAGGGCCAGATGGAGGTCGATCCGATTCTGGAGACGCTGGTTTTTGAGCCGGATCAAGCCGGCACGGGCGTTGGTGGCGCGGGTTTGAGATTCCAGCACGCGCAGGATGTCGTCGTTCGAGCCGTCCGAATAATCCCGGGCAGCCTGCTTTTCGGCGAGCGCCGCTTGCTCGACTTCTTTAAGCAGGAAAGTTTCCTGTTCCGCGAGCGAGAGGTCTGCATTCAGGGCGGACTCGACTTCGCGGAAGGCTTCGAGCGCGGTCTGCGCATAGTCGTGGATGCTGGCTTCGTTTGCAGCCAAGGCACCACGGGCATTGGCTGCGAGGGCCCCGCCTTCAAAGATCGCTTGGCTCGCATTCGCCGCTACCGAGGTCGCGAGGAAGGAGGGATCAAGCAGATTGGCGAAACGGGAGACCGGCGTGCCGCTGCTTCCGGTGAGGGAAAGCTGCGGAAGCAGTTCCTTGCGTGCTGCATCCGCCCGCTTCGCACTGGCGAAGATCTCCGCCCGGGCGATCGCCAGATCCGGGCGACGCTCCACCAAGGTGGAAGGAAGTCCCGATGGGATTTGGGGGTTCAACGAGGGTAGATCCCGGCTGCCGCGCGCTTCGGAGGATGGGTAGCGTCCCAGTAGGAGCTCAAGGCTCCGCGCCGCTTCATTGCGGGCCAGTTCCGAGGACTTCACCGCCCGCTCTGCTGAGGCGACATTGGTGCGGCCGAGCTGGACATCGAGCGCGCCTTGGCCCGCTCCGCCTTTGAAGAGGCGTTCCGTGATCCCGAGCACCTTGCGATTGGAGTCCAGCGTGCGATGGGACAGATCCAGCAGTTGCTCGGCGGCGATCAGATTGCACCAAGCCTTCGCCGTGTTGGCGGCCAAGGACAAGCGGGCACCCCGGTAGATGGCTTGGGCCGCGTGATAGTCCGCGTCATCCGCCGCATTCAGATCACGCAGCCGCCCCCAGAGATCGATTTCCCATGAGGCTGCCAAGGCTAGCCCGTAGCTTTCGGACTCGCTGGCGGGATCCCTACCATTCTCGGAGACCCGGTAGCCGCCTGACCCATCCACCCCCACGCGGGGCGAGGTGCGAGCCCTGCCGGAGATGCGGGATTCCTTCGCTTGCCGCATACGGGCGGAGGATGCCTTCAGGTCTTGGTTGTGAGTCAGTGCCTCATTTACGACCTTGCTCATTCCACGGTCGGAGAACTCGTCCAGCCAGCCGCTGCTGATCTCGCCATGCTGACCGGCGGAGGCAGCTTGCCAGCTTGCGGGAGCGGAGACCTCCATGCGCTCGCGCGGGCTCCCGAACTTCGATCCTTCGCAGGAAAAAAGCACGAATCCGGCCAAGGCAATCGCGGTTCCGGAGCCCATTCTAAAGGCGAATCCGCTGCTTCCGTGTATTCGGGAATTCCGTTGCATTACCCAAGATCTGTTGCTGATAGTCGGCGCACGTGACCGCAGAAAGAAAAGCCCTTACGTCGTTCTTGCTGGCACTTTGTCTGCTGTCCCAGCCAGGGCAGGCCGCCACGAATGCGCCTGCCAAGCCCAAGCCGGCGGAGAAGGCAACCGAGAGCCCGGCGAAGGGCAAGGACGAAGCTCCCGCCAAACCCGCTGCTCCGGAGAAGGAGAAGGAAAAGCCGGCTCCGTCCAAACCCGCCGCGCCGGAAAAAGAGAAGTCCGCACCTGCCGACAACGGCAAGATGCAGGACGGCACCAAGCCTGCGGAGAAGCCGGACGCTACGGAGAAAGAGCCTGAGGAACCCTCGGCCGAATCCGAAGATGAAGCCGCCGCGGAGCGCGAGGAGGCAAATGGCGGGACCGCCGTTGCCAGGCCGGTCACTTCGGATCCGGTCCAAGTCTATGGCTGGCGCGAATGGGTTCACATCGGAAATCTGGAAATGAAGCTGGCCGCCAAGCTCGACACCGGAGCTTTGACCAGTTCGATCCATGCGGAGGAGAAAGAACTCTTCGAGCGGGATGGCAAGAAGTGGGTTCGCTTCATTGTGACGGATCCGGGCGAGAAAAATTCCCCGCGTACGCGCATCGAGGCTCCACTTGTGCGCATCGCCCATATCAAGGAGCCCGGCGGCAAGTCCGAGGCCCGCGAAGTGGTGCGGTTGAACTTCACGATCGGCGAGCGCAAGTTGCGTGCGGACTTCACCCTGAACAACCGCAGCAATATGCTCAGCCCCGTGCTAATCGGCCGGACCACGATCAAGGAAATCGGTTGGGTCGATCCTGGTCGTGCCTATTTGGCGGATCAGAAGATCATGCGCTGACTTTTCCCGCGGCTCCCCATGGCATCCCGCATCAAGCTGCTCCTCGTCGTCTTCATCCTCACGGCGATCGGCGGAGGCATCGCCGCCTATAAGAGCGTCAAGCTCGGCCTTCCAATCAGCGCCAGCGACAAGCCGCCGGAGTGGATGATCGAGGCCAAGCTCACCTTCATCGCCGATGGCGGGAAGGTCCGGGCCGAACTCTCGATTCCTTCGGCCGCCGTCGATGAAGGCTTGAGCCCCGAAGCCGGTTCCGTCGGCTACAATTATTACGTCGAGAAGGATCAGGGCGAGTATACCGCCGTCTGGACTTCCGAGAAGCAGAGCGAGAACCAAGCACTCTACTATCGCGTCAATTTCCCGGAGCGGAAAAAGAGTGGCGGCGAGCCTCTGACTCATCCGGGTGGAGGCTTCCCGGTGCCGGAGAATCCCGGTTTCTCCGGATCGATGGACGATGCCGCGAAACGCGTGATCCAACGCGCCAAGTCGGTATCTGCCGATCCAGATTCGCTTTTTGTCGGCCTTTTCCGCGAGATCACGGCGATCCAGACATCTCAGGAGATCGGTCTGCTGCGCGCCCGCTACGAGGATGAGTCGGGCAGGGGAGCGCTTACGGTGCTCGGCATTGATCTGCTGAACATGGCAGGCGTTCCTGCACGGATCGCCTACGGGGTGAAGTTGGAGGAGGCGCGTGGCGGCCAGCAACCGACCCGCTTGGTCGAATACTACGACGGAGCCTACTGGAAGGTCCGCGATCCGGATGATCCGGCATCCACGCTCGATCCCTCGAAGATCTTTGTTTGGCACCGCGGGGGCGACGCCTTGTTCGAAGTGACAGGCGGTGATGCCTCCCAGCTCTCCTTCACGGTCACCCGTGACTTCATCCGGCCCAACGAGCTCGCCAGCCTGCGGAACTCGCCTTTGTTGGTTTCCACCATCTTCGGTCTCCCGGCATCCGAGCGCGATGTCTTCCGCTATGTGGTGCTAATCCCGCTCGGCGCCTTCGTGGTCGTGGTGATGCGGAATCTCATCGGCATCGCCACGCTCGGCACCTTCATGCCGGTGCTGCTCGCCCTAGCTCTCCTGGAGATGAATCTGGAAAGTGGCTTGATCATGTTCACCGTGATCGTCGCCGCGGGCCTCTGGTTCCGCTTCCTGCTTTCGCGTCTGAACATGCTGGTGGTCCCGCGCGTGGCCGCCTGCGTGGTGATCGTCACCCTGCTCATGATGATCCTCAGCGTCGTCAGCTATCGCCTCGGCATGCTGGATGGACTTCGGATCACTCTGTTCCCGATGATCATCCTTGCTTGGACCATCGAGCGCATGTCGCTGATCTGGGAAGAGGAGGGCAAACGCAGCGCGCTCATGCAGGTCGGTGGATCGCTTCTCGTCGCCGTCATCGCTTTCGCTTTCATGAGCATCCGACAGGTAAAGTATCTCGCCTTTTACTTCCCCGAACTCCTGCTGGTGCTTTTGGCCCTGATCATCCTGATCGGCCGCTACACCGGCTACCGTCTCTCGGAGCTCTTCCGCTTCCGCGATTTCAAGGAGGTCTGATGAAACGCTGGTGGCACCGCTGGATCCGCACTCCCTCCGAGCTCCGCGCGATGGGTGTGGTGGGCATCAACATGCGCAACGCGCGCTTCTTGCTGCCGAACAATCCGCGCAGACTCTACGATCTCGTCGATAACAAGATCCGCACGAAACAGCTCGCGCTTGATCATGAAATGGCAGTGCCGGAGACCTATGGGGTGGTTCAGAGTCCGCACGATACCGCGGTGCTCGACCGCTTCCTAAAAGGGCGCGAATCGTTCGTGATCAAACCCGCGCGTGGGTCAGGGGGGAAGGGGGTCGTCGTTATCGTCGCACGGGAGGGCAACTGGTTCATCAAGCCTAGCGGCAACCGTCTTAGCCTCGATGAATTGAAGCACCACTGCTCCAACATCCTGGCCGGTCTTTTCAGTCTCGGTGGCAGGCGGGATGTCGCGCTGATCGAGTATCGGGTGCACCCGGCCAAAGTGCTCACCGAGATCAGCTTCCAAGGGGCTCCCGACATTCGCGTCGTCATGCTGCGCGGCTATCCCGTCATGGCCATGCTCCGCGCAGCCACACGGGAGTCCGACGGCCGTGCGAACCTGCACCAGGGAGCCATCGGCATCGGCATCGATCTCGCCAGCGGTCGTACGGTAAGAGCCGTACATCACGGCCATCCCATCGAGCGTCACCCCGATTTGAAAACTCCGGTCGTCGGCGTCCAGCTTCCCCATTGGGATGCGATCTTGGACATCGCCGTCACCTGCCACGAGATGACCGGCCTAGGCTACCTCGGCGTGGACATCATGATCGATGAAGATCTCGGTCCGCTCATGATCGAGGTCAATGCCCGGCCCGGCCTCGCCATCCAGCTCGCAAACGGCGTCGGCCTTCTGCGCCGCCTCGAACCCGCCATGGATCGCTCGAACAGCCATCCACTCGACACACGGGACGAGAAGATCCAATTTTCCCGCAAAGCATTCGCTGTCACTCTTCCTACCTCTTGAGCTCATGTCCGACTTCGTGATCCAAGCCACCAACCTGCACCGCAGCTACCGCATCGGGAAGAAGAGCATCGAGGTGCTGCATGGCATCGATCTCGCGATCAAACGGGGCGAGCGGATCTTCCTCTGCGGACCCAGCGGGGCGGGGAAGTCCACGCTGCTCTACACTTTGGCGGGTTTGGAAAGGCCGGAACAAGGGAGTATCCATATCGATGGCACGGATCTCTACTCGCTGGGGCCCAAGAAGCAGGCGGCTTTTCGTAACGCGAAGATCGGCTACATCTTCCAGAACTACATGCTGCTGCCGGAACTGACAGCGCTGGAGAACGTGCTCGTGCCCGGTGCAATCGGGGGTCATGACGCCTCGGAGGCTGCTCTGGCGGCACTCACGCGGGTCGGTCTCGCGGATCGCGCGGAGCATCTCCCGGCAGAGCTTTCCGGTGGTGAGCAGCAGCGGGTCGCGATTGCACGGGCCTTGGTGAATCATCCGCCGGTGCTCTTCGCGGATGAGCCGACCGGCAACTTGGACTCACGGAACAGCAAGGAGGTGATGGACCTGCTGCTCGGTTTAGCCGCTGAGAGTGGAACCACTTTGGTGGTCGTTACGCATGACGAGAATCTGGCCACGCGGGGTGACCGGCGTCTCGTAATCAAGGACGGCACGATCACCGAGGCCTCCAGTCTGGAGACGGGTCCGGTGCCCGCTTAGCCCGCGATCTTCAGCCAGAGCCACATAGTGCCGTAGGCCACGCCGCCGGCGGCAGGCAAGGTGAGCACCCAGGCGCCGAGAATCTTGCGCACGATCTTCATGTCGATCGCGCTGAAGCGCTTCGTGGCGCCCACTCCCATGATCGCCGTGGTGATGGCGTGAGTGGTGGAGACGGTCATGCCGAACTTTCCGGTGACAGCCAAGAGGGTAGCGGCGGTGGTCTCGGCTGCAAAGCCGTGGACGGGCTGTAGCTTCACCATCTTGTGTCCCATGGTCTTGATGATGCGCCAGCCACCGGCGGAGGTGCCGGCCGCCATGACAAGGGCACAGACGATTTTGATCCATGCGGGCACGTCCGGTGCGAGTTCTCGCACTTTGCTTGCCATCGCTGGCAGGGCGGGCTTACCCGCTTTCTCGGCGTGGTCGCCAGCCGCCGCGAGAGCTTTGGGCCACTCGGTGTATTTGACAGCAACCATCGGGCCGAGAATAGGAATCTTGGTCAGAATGCGGGCCTTCTCCTTCGCCACGTTGGCATCGTAGTCTTGCTGCACATCGGTGCGGGAACGGGCCGCGCCCTCCGCATCACCAAGATCCTCGTGGACCTCCGCGGCCAGGGAGAGGAAGGCTTCGCGGAATTCTCCGGAGCGCATCTTGAAGCCTTCGGTTTCGAGAGCGGCGGCGGTCTCCTGAGTATGCTTGCCGTCGATGACGGTGAGGAGCAGTTGCTCGGCAGCGGGGGTCTTCTCCATCTTCAGGAAGGAGAAAGCGGACGGGAGTTGCTCAAAAGAACCGGCGGTGGTGGCGGTAACCAAGGCGAGGGTAATGATACCCATCGTCTTCTGGGCATCGGCGAGGCCGTGGGCAAAGCCCATGTAGCTGGCGCTGAAGATCTGTGCCCGGCCGAAGAAGCGGTTCACCCACATCGGCCGCGCATTCCGCAGCAGCGCGTAGAGCAGGGTCATGATCAGGAAGCCGCCGACCAGGCCGATCACCGGCGAACCGATCATCGGGATGATGACCTTGTGATAGACGCCTTCCATCACCACCTTGCCGTCTTTCACCTTCTCCTGCGACCAGATGATCGCGTCCCAGTGGTTCTGGGCATTGGCGAGGGTCGCGCCGCAGAGGCCGCCGACCATGGCGTGAGTGGAGCTGGAGGGCAGGCCGAGCCACCAGGTGAGCAAATTCCAGACGATGCCGCCGAAGAGGGCGCAGATGATCGTCTGCGAGTTCACGAACTGCGAATCCACCAGGCCGGAGGACACCGTCTTCGCCACCGCGTGACCGACGAGCGCACCGATCAGGTTCGTGACGGCGGCCAGCATGATCGCCTGGCGCGGGGTCAGTACCTTGGTGGAAACCACGGTGGCGATGGAATTCGCCGTATCGTGGAAGCCGTTGATGAACTCGAAGGCAAGCGCGACGAGGATGACGACAAGGATGAGCGTCATGAGTGGCGCTTCAGGAGTTCTTGTAGGCGATCTGTTTGGCGACGTTGCCGACGTCGCGGCAGCGGTCGAAGACCTTTTCGAGGAGGTCGTAGAGGTTCGAGACGATCACCACGTGCAGGGTGTCGTATTTGCCGCTGTAGAGATCCCGGAGGCAGTCGAGCATCAGCTTGTCCGCGTCGCCCTCGATCTGCTGCATGCGGTCGTTCAGCTCCTTCATCTTCACGATGTCCATCCCCTTGCGGAGGGCTTGGATCATCTGGACGACGAGGCCGGTGGCCTCATCGAGCATGGCGGCGTGGCGGTTGAAGTCGGTGGTGGCGACCTTTTCCTGCGAGATCAGGTAGCGCTCGACGAACTTCTCGACAGTCTTCGGGATCTTGTAGAGGGCGGTGGAGAGGGCTTCGATGTCCTCGCGCTCGAGGGCGGTGACGAAGCTTTTCACCAGCAAGTCGCTGATTTCCTGAGTGATCGCCTTGTCCTTCTTGCGGACCTCGGCGAATTCCCCGAGGGAGGGAGCCTTCTCGTGGCGCAGGATGTGGGTCAGTCCCACGATGCTCTGGCGCGCCTCTTCGGCACTGGCGATCAGCAGGTCGAAAAAGCGGTCCTCTTTGCCGAACAGGCGTTGGATGGAGATCATGGGAAAGGTTTCCGGCGCGATATGTGGCGAAAACGTCACACGTGGCAAGCCGCACGGTTCGATTTCCTTGCCACAGTGCCTCCGGTCGCCCCGATCCGCGGGGCGGCGAGACCTTTACAAGCCGCCATGCCACTGGTAACCGAAGCCCCGCCGCGGAGACGGCAGACGCACGAGCCGATGACGCACGAAGCCCCCGCGACCCCTCCTGCCAGCCACCCGGCACCCGCGGGTATTCCGGCCATCCAAGTGAAGGGGGTCGATTTCTCCTACGGGGACAAGAAGGTTCTTAAGGACGTCTCGCTCGATATCCCGAGCAACGAGGTGGTCGCCTTCATCGGGCCCTCCGGCTGCGGGAAGACGACGCTGCTGCGCTGCTTCAACCGCATGAACGACCTGGTTCCCGGTGCGCGGGTGACCAAGGGCTCGATCATCATCGAGGGCGCGAACATCGCCGACAAGGCGATCGACCCGGTCCAACTCCGCCGCCATGTGGGGATGGTATTCCAGAAGTACAATCCTTTCCCGCGGAGCATCTACGACAACGTGGCCTACGGTCCGCGGACGCTGGGGGAGAAGAAGAAGTCCGCGCTGGACGAGGTGGTGGAGAAGTCGCTGCGCCGCGCCGCGCTGTGGGACGAGGTGAAGGACCGCCTGAATGACATCGCCACCGGGCTCTCCGGCGGCCAGCAGCAGCGCCTGTGTATCGCCCGCACCATGGCGGTGGATCCGGAGATCATCCTGATGGACGAGCCCTGCTCGGCGCTCGACCCGATCGCCACGGCGCACGTGGAGGACCTGATCCTGAGCCTGCGAGAGCACTACACGATCGTGATCGTGACGCACAACATGCAGCAGGCCACGCGGGTTTCGGACCGGACGGCTTTCTTTTACCTGGGGGAAGTGGTCGAATACGACACGACCCGGAAGATTTTCGAAAACCCCGTCCAGAAACGCACTCTCGACTACATCAGCGGCCGTTTCGGCTGATTTCCTCCCATGCACTCGGATACCCCACATATTTTGCGCGAATTCGATCAAGCCTTTGCCAGCCTCCGCAACGAGGTGATTTCCATGGCCGGCCAGGCCCGGCTGAACTTGGAACGCGCCATGCAGGGGCTGATGTCCCGCGACCTTGAGAAGTGCAAGGCGGCGATCGCCGATGACGACGAGGTGGACGAGGCCGAACTGCGGATCGACCGGATCGGTATGGAGACGCTGGTGCGCTTCCACCCGGTGGCGAGCGACCTGCGGCTGGTGATCACCTCGATGAAGGTGGCGGCGAACCTGGAGCGTGTCTCCGACCACGCCACGAACATCGCCAAGCGCGCCCGCAAGATGCTCGCCCGGCCGGAGTGCCCGGAGGTAACCTTCCTGGAGCCGCTCTACGCGCTGGCCGACCACCAGCTGCGCGACGCGCTTTCCGCCTACACGGATCGCAATGCCGAGCTGGGCCAATCGCTGCAACTGCGGGACAAGGATCTGGACAAGATGCACAAGCGGCTGATCGCTTCCTTCACCTCGCGCTTGGAAGAGGGCGGTGAGAAGGCGGAGGATTACCTGCATCTGGTTTTCGTGGCGCGTTCGCTGGAGCGGATCGGTGATCTGGCGAAGAACATCGGGGAGGACGCGGTCTTCCTCGATCAGGCGCGCGACATCCGCCACGACCGGCACGACAAGAGCAAGCCGCCCGTCTCGGACGAGATCCCGGCGGAGTAAGCGCTGCGGGCGGGCGGGAGCTGCAAGGGGGTAGGGCTGAAGGGATCGGCCTTGGGGAGAGGCGTGGGCGGAAAGGTCATGAAATGTCTGTCGTTTTGGAAAACTTAGGTGCGGCGGATGCGAGTTGTTAGGTGAGGATAGCAGAGCAGGCGGGGAGAGGGCAGGGGGAGAGTGCTTGCCGGCCGCAAATCGGAAATTTCCCCGTTCCGGATCAGGTCGCGGGGGATGGGAGTTTTTAACCGCGAATGGGCGCTAATGGACGCGAATGGGGAGAGCACGCGAGGGGAGATCTTAGCCGCGAAGAGGCGCAGAAGGCCCGAAAACCGGGAGCGGATGTTGGAGGCTGGTGGTGGGGAGGAAAGGGGAGTTTTTTAACCGCGAAAGGACGCAAAAGAGCGCGAAATTTGTAGAGCCTGTTGATGGGGCTGGATGATGCTGGATGGGCTTGCGGTCTGTTGTGGATTGGAGCATGGAGGCTGTGCTGCCGAGATCATGATGGATCTATCCAGCTTCATTGCGGGCCTGAGTATCGGGCTGAGTTTGATCGTGGCGATCGGGGCGCAGAATGTGTTCGTGCTGCGGCAGGGGTTGAGGGGCCGACATGTCTTTGCGGTGTGCCTGGCGTGTGCGCTGTCGGATGCGATCCTGATCGTGGTGGGGGTGACGAGTTTCGGGAAGGTGGCGGCGGTGTTGCCGTGGATCGATCCGGTGATGCGCTATGGCGGTGCGGCGTTTCTGATCTGGTACGGGGCGAAGAGCCTGCGCTCGGCCTTGCGGTCGAAGGAGGCGATGGCGGTGGAGGCCGCCGGCGGGCGGGAGGATGAGTTGGGGCGGACCTTGCTGGCCTGTCTGGCGATCACCTGGCTGAACCCGCACGTGTATCTGGATACGGTGGTGCTGCTGGGGACGGTCTCGACGCAGTTTGCGGGGTCGCGCGGGGCCTTCACGGCGGGGGCGGTGGCGGGCTCGTTCCTGTTCTTCTTCTCGCTTGGCTATGGGGCGACGCGCTTGCGGCCGCTGTTCGCGAAGCCCTCGGCGTGGCGGGTGCTGGAGGGAGTGATCGCGCTGGTGATGTGGGCGATCGCGGGGAAGTTGATCGCGAGCGTTTGAGAGGTGGGGGCGCGGGAGAAAAGATGTGGGGATCTTAGCCGCGAAAAGACGCAAAAAGCGCGAGAACCGGTAGAGAACTGCGGGCTCTAATCGGGACCGTATGAGTCGAGTGGCCACCGTAGGTCGAGATAGCCGATGAGGTAATCGAGGAAGCCGCTGAAGTCGGAAGCGATGGGGATGATTTCGGCTTCGGCGATGCAGTACCACGCAACTTCGCCCGATGAACTCAGGACGACGTCATCGCCGTTTCGTGCGTGGTAGAGGCAAATGGCGCTGGCCCATGGTTCCTGGGGAATGATGTCAGGGACGTCGGAAAGCATGCTGCCGAGGGTGTGCCATTCGCCCGGTTGAATGAAGTGCCCGGTACATTGGAAGTCCTCCCGCAGGCCGGGGAAGAGCGCGTAGAACTCGATGAGTGCTGCGCTGACGGCGCCGGCGATGCCGAGGGTATGGAGAGCGTCGGTTATCGCGGCTGCGACCTCCTCACGCAGGGCGGGGTAGCCGAGGTAGTAGCTCTCTCCGATGCCCTCGTCTTCCTTGTCGATCTCCGGGTGGTCGAGCTGAAGGTAGCTGCGGGATGAATAGGTGACGATGCCAGCGGGGTGGTAGGTCAGGAGCTTCTCCCGCAGGCGGGCCAAAGCAGGATCGGCGGGGAGGGGCAAATGTCCGGCGATGGCTCCGCGAAGTTCCTCTCCGTCGAGACCGAGAGTTGCTCGAGCCCATGGGCAAGCCGCGAGATCCGTAGGAATCTCAAGAATCGGGAAGGGATGGAGCAGGGGGATTTTCGGTGGGTCCGGCATGGGGACTTGGATGCGGGTTCTGGCAGGAGGCAGGATATGATCAAATCGATGGAATGGATAGGATCCAGTCTAGGAAGGCATTGGATGGTGAAGCTCACCATCCAATGCCTGTTGTTGATTCGGGTCTGTTAGGGTCGGGGGCGGACTTGGAAGACTAGGAGTAGTCCGGCGAGGATCGCGCCCATGCCTGCGATGGCGAGCGGGCGCATGGCGTTGTGGAGGACGAGATAGTCGAGGATCACGGTTACGACCGGGACGAGGTAGAAGAGGCTGGTGACATTGACGAGATTGCCGGTCTGGATGAGGCGGTAGAGCAGGAGTTGGGCGCCGACGGAGATGACCAAGCCCAGGTAGAGGAGGGGGAGGAGCGAGTGGATCCCGGGATCGAAGTGCAGCGGTTGGAAGGGGACGCAGCCCAAGTAGAGGAGGAGGGTGACCGCGTATTGGAGCGGCAGGACTTCGGCGGGGGCTTGCTTGATGCGTTTCTGGAGCATTGCCCCGGAGGTCATGCAGAGCAGGGCAGCCAGCGCGAAGGCAATGCCGGTGGCGGAGAGCTTGGCGAGGATCAGGCTCTGGTAGACGACGAGGATCAGCCCGGCCAAGGAGAGGGCGAGGCCCAATAGACGCCAGGAGGAGAAGCGCCGCTCGGTGATGAGCAGGGTGAGGATCGGCTGAATCCCGAGCAGGGTCGCCAGCAGGCCGGGGGTGATGCCATGGGCCATCGCCTGGAAGTAGCAGACCGAGTAGCCGCCGATCAGGAGGACGCCGGTCCCGGCGACCTGCCAACGCGTGCCCGCCGCCGGTAGCCAGCGTCTGCCGCGCAGGCCGATCAGGAGGAGGGCACCGAGCGCCATCGCATAGCGCAGGATCAGCACCGCGAAGACCGAGCCGTGATCGAGGGCCCAGCGGGTAAAGATTGCCGCGCTGCCCCAGAGCAGTACGAAGGTCGACATCGCGGCGAAGGCCGCCCATCGGGAAGACTTTGAATTCATGTTCTCAACTCACCTTTCTGCAGCCGGACAGCCCGGGTCGGCAGCAGGATGCGTGAGTGAATGCATGCGCACCCTAGCGAGGGATCATCATCCCATGCCGACCGGAGGCGCCAATCGGACTCAAGCGGTCCTGTCCGTGATTCGCATGGGCTTGCGCCCGCCTAATTTTATCAACACCGAGGCTCAGAGGCTCGGCGGCGGCGGGGACGAAAGGTGAAGCGTCTTATGCATTGAACGCCGGGTTTTTGCGTGGAGGGGGGCGGGGTGTCAAGGGTGGGGGGAGGCAGGTCGGCCGCACTTGGTATTGAGAACCGCGAATGGACGCTAATCGACGCGAATGGGATTCAAGCCTCCTGTCTTCCGGCCTTTCACCCATTCAGTATGGTTGGAAGCTTGCCTAGTTCCTTCAGGAGTTTGAGCCGTTTCGCTTCGATTGGTGGTCCAAACTAATTGTGTCAAATCAGCGCGCCTAAATCCGATCAATTTTTCACGATATGAGTCAATATGTCCCATGTGATTTACGATGACACCGGAATAGCGATATTCGTCGTGAAATTCTCCGAAACTAAAATCACAAGCATCTTTTAAAATATTAATTCATCCGCGGCTAAGTGAATTAGTTTCGAGTTTCTGGCAACTCTGATTTTTGAAATCTCAGCTCGCCTCAGGGGGCGGAATTCTTAAATTTATATCAACCTATTCATGGGTAATAATGCTTGGAACAATTATTGCGAAAGTGGTGCTCATCTAGAGGAGCAAGTCCTCTGGATCTCAAACCAAACCAATAAGGATCATATGGCCGCAAGGTTCCAAATCAGGTGTATCAACAAAGACGAAAGAAACAATCCCTACGAACGCATCACGCATGTAGGAGGATTCGACAATGGGGCTCGATGGAGAATCAGTCAACAAGACGCAATCCAAGGCATCGAGTCGGGGAAATGGGCGTTCTTCGTGAGCGCAAATAACCGCGAGGTGGATGTGATCGTCGGTAAAAGCCGCTACGGGAATAAGTATCTCAAAACAATTAGCGACGGCGATGAACCCAACAACCTGCTGAGTCTTCCTGAGTGTCCTGCTGTCTGAAGCACCACTGAGGCTATGCGCTCCCCCTACTGAACAGTTCCTGCCCATCCTTCGGGCAGGAACTCGTTTCCTCGTCTCTTCGAGCGCATGCCGCCAATCGAGATCAAACTGGTGATAGCGAAGTATAGTGTGCTCTCTCATTCTCACCGGCGTCCGCTATCTATATTACTCGGTTGCTAGGCCGGATCACCACAAAGAGGCGAAAGGTGCTGGTCCAATTTATTCGGCAACGTTAGCCAATTAATCAGGAGTTTTCGTCTTGGTTACGAAATCTTCTATAAAGTGCAGCCACTCGTCTCTGGTCGCTCCCTTCGTGAGTTTGTGCACCTTTCTCCACGTAAACAAAAGCACGATGGCATGAAACCCGCCCGCTTCGATGAGGTCCCGGATTGTGTTTTTGAGAGGTAATCTTGTATCGACCAAGCAAGAAATATTGTCGAGAAATTGCTTTTGCTGAGGGAGGGGGAGCGCTTCGTAATGCGCTTGGAGAGTATTATCAACGTCTCGAACCCCGTGCACCCATTTGTTCCGAATGGAGGCGAGTCCCGTGAAGAACTTGAGGAGCTCATTGGGTAGTAGCTCCAAATCCCTGACTAGCGACAGCTTGCTTGCTGCGCCGCCGTTATAAGTCAGCACACCTAGAAATGCCTCCATTTTTGGTTCATGGAAATGCTCGCGCAGAAGTGAATTTATTGCTGACTCCATCAGAGCCTGAAGCTTTACCACGAAAGCCCAGTCAGGCTCTTTCGCGAGCACTTTGAAAAATCCGGGATCAATGCCCATATCGCGCTCGAAATCCTCCATGTCGGAATTGAAGCGTTCCATGAGAACTTCCGAGTTCCATCTATCGTCCACGGTTTTAAAGGGGTAAGTGATAGCCCTAGAGGACGATCAGACTTCTAGGGCATGAAATAATGCCGGAGTAAGCACAGAGCTGAACGGGACTGCAAGTGCGGGGGAGCAGAGCAAAGCGGAAAAGCCGATGCCAGCAAAGAGCAGGTCAATGAGATTCCGAATTTTAAATTCCGCATTACATACATTGTAACAAGTTTTGATTCCGGGCTGCCAAGCCCGGAGGTGCGGGTTTCCGGGGCTTGGGAGATGGCGATTTCGGGGCTCGGGGGTTTGAGGGGTTTTGGGCACCGTGGCGGCCCCCCGGGACGCGGGTTGTTGGTGGTTGTGGTCCGGTGGCTTACGCGCACCGGCTAATGCGTGTCGTCCCGCTGGGACTTGGGAGCTTGGAGCTTGGAGCTGGGATGAGGCGTTGAGAACTGAAGGCTGCCGGGGTTGCTTCTGCGGGCCGGAGGCGCCGCGCTCCCGGGCGCTGGCGCGTTGTGCGGAGGTGGGTTGTGCGGAGGTGGGTTGTGCGGAGGTGGGTTGTGCGGAGGTGGGTTGTGCGGAGGTGGGTTGTGCGGAGGTGGGTTGTGCGGAGGTGGGTTGTGCGGAGGTGGGTTGTGCGGAGGTGGGTTGTTGGGGGCTTGGTTGGGCAGTTTTGTTTTGGGTTCGGGTGGTTGTTCGGGAAGCGGTGCGCCAGACGCCTGACCGTTCGGAGAACGGTCCCTGCCTTGGCTGGCGTGACCGGTTGGAGAGCGGTTCTGCCTGGGGTTCGGGTGGGTGTTGGGAGGAGGCACGCCATAAGCCTGACCGTTCGGAGAACGGTCCCTGCCTTGCCGTCCGGGAGGCGGGGCACCAGAAGCCGGATCGTGCGGAGGGCGGTCTCTGCCTTATTGGAGGAGGCTTTCGATGTCGGCGGCGGTCCAGTTCTTGGGGGCGCTGTCGGTGTCGGTTTCGCCGGTGGCGGCGTCGATGATGGCGCGTTTGGATTCCTGGAGACGGCGGACGCGTTCCTCGACGGTGTTCCGGGTAAGGAGTCGGTAAACGGTGACGGGCCGGGTCTGGCCGATGCGGTGGGCGCGGTCGGTGGCCTGGGCTTCGACGGCGGGATTCCACCACGGATCCATGTGGACGACGGCATCGGCGGCGGTGAGATTGAGGCCGTAGCCGCCGGCCTTAAGGCTGATGAGAAAGACGGCCGGGCCGGTGGCGGATTGGAAGGAATCGACGAGTTCTTGGCGCTTGCGGGTGCTGCCATCGATGCGGAAAAGCTGTGCGGGGCCGCAGGAAAGACGTTCCTGAATACGACGTAGATTCGTGGCGAATTGACTGAAAACCAATGTTTTCAATCCTAGTTCGGCGCGCTCCTCTAGCAGTGTCATCAAACGTTCGATTTTAACGGCTGATTGCTTTTCCTCCTTCTGGAGATCGAGGAGGCCGGGATCGACGCAAACTTGGCGGAGACGGAGGAGCAGGGTGAGGACGTGCATGCGGGCGGCCCCCTCCCCTTGCTTGTCGCGGATCCGCTCGACCTCCTCCAAGCCGGCGCGGGCGAGGCTGGCGTAGAGCTCGGCTTGGGAATCGGAGAGGTCCAGCCATTCGTCGATCTCCACCTTATCCGGCAGATCCTTCGCGACCTGCTCCTTGGTGCGGCGGAGGACGAAGGGCGAGGTGCGGAGGCGGAGGCGCTGGAGGAGCCCGGGCGGGGCCTGCCCTCCGGCGGCGGGTGTCTCGTAGCGCTCCTTGAAATCCGGGCGGCTGCCGAGGTAGCCCGGGGCGATGAAGCGGAAGATCGACCAAAGGTCCTGCATGCGGTTCTCCACCGGGGTGCCGCTGAGGGCGACGCGGCCGCGGGCCTTCAGCTTGAACATGGCCTTGCTGATCTCCGCCTCCGGATTCCGCAGGAGGCTGGCCTCGTCCGCGACGATGAGGCGGTAGTCCTGCTGGAGGTGGAAGGCGAGGTCCCGGAGCAAAGTTCCATAACTTGTGACAACAACGCGATCCCCCGTGATCTGGGTGCGGAGCTTGTCGCGGCCGCTGCCATGGAAAAGCAGGCTGGATAGGCCTGGGGCGAAGCGCTTCAACTCCGCGATCCAGTTCCCCAGCAAGGAGGTCGGCGCGACGACCAAGGTGGGGGCTGATTGGTCCGGCTCGGATTGATTGAAATGATTGATGGAAGCGATTGTTTGCAGGGTCTTTCCGAGGCCCATTTCATCGGCGAGGAGTGCCCCGCCAAGGCGATTCAAACGATCTGAAAGCCAGTTGGCACCGTGCTCTTGGTAGGGCCTGAGAGTGGCGTTTAAGCCGGTGTTTGAGATCGGGGGTATGCTGGAGTTTTCTTCGGAATCTTCCGAATTGATCGAGTGCGGGTTAAGTAGAATTTCACGGAGATTATGGAATAAGAGCGAAGATGCTCCAGAGAGCTGGAAAGCCTCGTCGGGACGAGCGATTCCGACCTCTTCGACAAGTGGCTGGACCAAGTCCTCGCAGGCGCGGCTGAGAACGAGGTCCGCGCCGCTGGAAAGCTTCACCGAGCGCTGTCCGCCGCGGAGCAAACGGCGCATCTCGGCCCCCGGAATGCGCTGGCCGCCGGTGGTCTGGAAGGACAATTCAAACAGGAGCGAATCCCCGCCGCCGGAGCGCTGCTGGATGTCCGGCCGGACGACATGGACCTTCGCCGAGGAGGTCTGGAAGCGGTCCCCTACCCTGACCTCCCAGAGGCTGCGGAGGAGCGGGAGGCCATCGGCGATGAGGGCGAGGATCTCGTCCTTCCCGCGGAGGCGGAAGCGCGAGGGATCGCCGGGGCTGGAGGGCTGGAAGCCGAGCGAGAGGAGGCGGTGGCGGGCGCGGGTCTCCGCGGCGGGATTCCGGGCCTGCAGGTGGCCATCCGGCGCGAGGCTGGGGAGACCGGGGAGCGGGAGCTCCGGCGGCGGGAGGCGGAGGGCGGCGAGGCCGGGGTAGCGGACCTTGAGGGTGGCCTCCACGACTTCGAGCGAGCCATCCAGATCCAGCTCGAAACCGGGCTCCGCGCCGGCGAGGCGGAGGGAGCCGAGCCAGCCAGGCTGGGGCGGCTCGAGCAGGTCCATCCAGGCATCGAAATTCGGCAGGAAGCGCTCGACCGGGAGGCCCAGGCGGCGGGTGCCGAGGAGCTGGGTGAGCTGGGCGGACCAGGCGGGATCCGCGGATGAGGCCGGGAGACGCTGGAGGGAGGTGAGGCCGAGGAAGGCCGGGGAATCGCCCCATGGCATGGCTTCGCGGGATTCGGTGGCGGCGAGCTCAAGGGTGACGCGGCCATTCTCCAAGCGGGAATCCGCGAGGCGGAGGGGCGGGCCGGGTTCTGGCTCGACGCGAAAGGCCCCCTTCCCGCCCTCCAGCTGGATGCGGGGGTGGCCGGCAACGAGATCGAGGAACTCGGGGATCTCGGCGTCGGTGAGGCGGAGGTAGATGGCGGGCTCGGAAAGGGCGGCCTTGCGGGCGGCGAGCCAGGCGGAGAGGAGCTGGTCCTGCGGGAGGATCTCGGACTTCGCGGGGGCGATGCGGACGGAGAGGCGGCGGGCGGGGAGCTCCGCGGCGAGGCGCGGGGAGAGGTGGATGGACCAGGCGCGGGGCTGGAGGGCGGGTGTGGGCTTGGAGGACGAGGTAGCGGTGGAAGACGGGGGCGAGACGCCCCCGCTCATTGTGGAGGCGAGGAGGACGGCGACGGCGTGGGCGCAGATGCCGCCGGTGGCGCGGTGATCGGGGCAGCCGCACTGGACGCGGACATCGCTGGGGCCGACGATCTTGACGGTGGGACGGAGGGTGAGGCGGCCTTCCTTGAGGGTGCCTTGGAGGACATCGCCGGCGGCGGATTTCTTGAGGCCGGTGACGAGGTCCACGAGGGACTTGCCGTCCTTGAAGGGTTTCCAGCCGGTGAGTCCCCTCACCCAGTCTTCCGTGATCTCCAGCATGTGCGGGGGGAGGCTAGCGGGAGAGGTGTGGGGTGGGAATGGCGAATGGGAGGGAGTTTGGAGGTTCAGCGCAGATGGACAGGACGAAGAGGATTGGGACCGGGATGGATAGGATGAATGGGATAAGAGGGATTGAGGGGGCTCTTGGTCTGCGGGAAAGATCGGTTGGCGAAGGGGATTGCGATTTGAGGGGTGGAGGCGAGCAGCCTGAAGGACGAGAGTCCTTCAGCTACAATGAGGATGTGTTGGGGACGATAGATTGACAGTGGCGGGGCGTAAGGGGCATAAGAATCCTGATATTCCGGGCGTCTCCGACTCAAGGGAGGCGTGCGTTTGCGAACCCGAACCCAAGCCCCCTGTCATGTACTATGTGTCGATCGAGGATGAGGTGAGCGGCCCCTTTACGGTGGAAGAGCTCGGACAGCTTATCGCGGAGCATAAGATCACGCCGCATACGATGGCGGTGATGGAGGGATATGAGGATTGGAAGCCGCTGGGGAAGCTTATCCATATCCAAGGGGAGGAGCAGCCGCATGTGACGAAGGATGTGAAGCACGGGAAGAAATGTCCTTTCTGCGGCGGGAAGGATTTGAAGACAGCGACGAGGGATTTCTATTCCACGGGGTTCTCGCGGGTATTCGCGCCGAAGGTGTGCAACTATTGTCAGGCGATATGGACACCGCAGATCGAGACCTCGACGGCGTTTCTTATCGTGGCGGTGGGGCTTATCGGGATCGTGGCGGCGATGATGGTGATGGGGCCGCATATTTCCCATGTGGTGGGGTGGAGGGATACGGCGCCGAAATCGATCGGTGATGTGGCGGCGGCGAACTGGGTGATCGGCGGTGTTATTCTCGTGGTGGGGGCGACGGCGGTGAGGAAGGGGCTGCGGTATCTGATGTCCGCGAAGGCGC